>JALSJJ010000214.1 GCA_026989375.1 Rhodothermus sp. | reverse complement strand
CTTCCCGTTTCACCTCGAAGCAACCATACTTGCGCATGTACTCCAGCGGAGTCAACCCCTCACGCGCGGCTGCCTCGGGCAGGCCGGGCACCTGGTTTTCAAAGATCCAGCGATAGTATTCTTCGATGGTGATGATCTCGCCCGGCCGATAGGGACTCTCGAAGTGTTTCCGGATGCCCAGGCTACCATCGGGATCCATACGAGCGGAAAGCTCAATCCAGAATTCGTTCTCTTCCCACACCTCGCCGGGATTGGCTTCATAGGTATAGCGCACTCGCTGCCCCAGCCGCTCCATCGCTACGCGTCGGACAGGCTGCCGGAAGGCAATCCACTGGCCAGCGTGCGTCTCCTGGCTCATCAGGTCGTGCCGTTCGCCCGCATGCCCCATGGGCAGCACGTAGTCGGCAAACCAGGCCGTTTCATTCCAGGTCGGTGTCAGGGCGACGTGACAGCGAATCTTCTCCTCATCTAACAGCGCCTGCAACCAGACGAAGCCATCCGGATTGATCCAGAGGGGATTGTACACGCGCGTGAAGTACACGTCGATCGTGCCGCGCCCCTCCAGCAGCATGTGCGGCAGCAGAAAACTCATCTCAAAGAAGGCGAGCGGCCACTCCTGCGGAAGGAGCAGGTCGTTCCAGGCTTCCCCGGGGGGCGGCACGTCGAAGGGACGGGGGACAAACTTGTGCCAGGCGTTCAGGCCGGTGCCGCCTTTCGTGCCCACCGAGCCGGTCAGCACGTTCAGGAAGAACAGCGCCCGCGTGATCTGCCAGCCGCCCAGGTTGCCGATCGAAGCACTGCGCCAGTTATGGGTGGCCAGCCGGCCCTGACAATCGGCAATATATTCGGCGGCTTCTCGGATCCGCTCCACAGGCACCTGGGCCTCATGGGCCGCCCGCTCGAACGTGAACGGCGCGTACAGATGCTTCAGAAGCCGGTCGAAAAGCTCGAACGAAAAACGCGGCGCGGCCTGCTGAATAGCCTGGCGCAATCCAGCATCCTCAATGGGCAACTGGCCTTCGGCCACGGCCCGAAGCGTGTCTTCCCAGTTGACCCAGCGCCGCACAAATTCCCTGTCGTACCGATCGTTCTGAATCAGATAATTGGCCCAGGCCAGCAGCACGTAGGCCTCACTGCCCGGCCAGGTGGGTAGCCAGATGTCGGCCTTGGAGGCTGTGTTAGACAGCCGGGGATCCAGCACGATCAGTTTGGCGCCCCGCTCCTTGCCTTCAATGATGCGCTGCGCATGGGGATTGAAGTAGTGGCCGGTCTCCAGATGGCTCGACAGCAGCAGGATAACCCGCGCATGTGCATGGTCCGGGCTGGGCCGGTCGATCCCGCTCCAGAGCGTATAACCCAGCCGCGCGCTGGAGGAGCAGATGTTCGTGTGGCTGTTGTGACCGTCCACCCCCCAGGCCTGAATGACCCGGTTCGTGTAGCCGTCCTCGCCAGGCCGTCCTACGTGATACATGATCCCATCGCGCCGGCGCAGGCGGCTTTCACGCATTTTTTCGGCGATCTCGTTGAGCGCCTCCTCCCACGAAATCCGCTTCCACTTCCCCTCGCCGCGCTTGCCTACCCGCTTGAGCGGATAGAGAATACGCTCAGGATCATAAATCTGGTTGATGGTGGCCGGCCCTTTGGCACAGTTACGCCCGCGGCTCCCAGGATGAACGGGATTGCCCTCAAACTTGCGGATCTCCAGCGTTTCCCGATCCACATAGGCCAGCAGGCCGCAGGCGCTTTCGCAGTTGAAGCAGACGGTGGGCACCAGCGTATAGCGCCGCGCCACCCGTCGCGGCCAGGCCTGGCCATCCCACTCGACCCAGTCATCCCACTTCTCAGGCGGTGGATACTGACTGATGCGGCCGTCCGGATGCACCACCGTCTGGAGCTGTACCGGTTCGGGAACCCGGTCTGTCTGCGAAAATCGGGGCGGTCCCCAGGAAGCCGCATCGGCCGTCCTGTCCGACGCCTTTTCAGGAGCGGCCAGTGTGGCCGTTTCCGTACCCGTAGCCCGCTGCAACCGGAGCAGCAGGCGTTCCAGTAGGGACCGCGGCTGTGTAAGGGTTGTTGTTGTCGTCGTTGCCATCGCTTCAGCTATTAGGAATTTCCTGGGGAGCCATCACAAATGCGTACTCATAGAGGTAGAGGCCAACCAGCGCCAGCAATCCGGCCAGCGCTTCGAGCCAGATCCCACCTGCTCCCAGTAGCCCCAGCGGGACCAGATGCCCCAGCAGGAGGCTGCCGGTCCAGAAGTAGTGTCGATAAGGCCCATGCGTGATCCGATGGGCGGCCTGAGCAGCCACTTCCGAAGCGTGGGGCATGCCAAACTCGCCCAGCAGGGTGACCAGCAGGTCGAGCCCCAGGCTTATTCCAAAAGTCCAGCGGGCCAACACTAAAAACGACGGTGCCCAGTCCAACCAGGGACCCGTCAACAGTACAAAGGCGCTACCGGCCAGCGCCGCCTGCACCAGCAGATGGATGGGCAGCAACGGACTCTGCCAGAGATCGCGCCCTTCGGCCTGGGCAAACAGAAACGCCGTGTACACCGCGGCTCCCAGCGCCAGCGGCACGCCCAGTCCGAGTAACACCGAACGCACAGCGTCCGGCGCGCTCCACCAGCCCAGCCAAGCACCGGCTTCCAACACCCACCACAGACCGACGACACTGCCAAATCCGATCAGCAGAAAGGCGCCCCGGACCAGCCAGCTCTTCCACTGCGGCCGCAGTACAATGCGTAAGAAACGCTCGGGCCGCTCCAGGTCGTACACCAGCAATCCGGTCGTGATGCCGAGAAACAAGAGTGCACTCAGTCCACTCCAGAGCAACATAGAAGTTACCGGCGCTACCCCACCTAACAGCACACCGAGCGCCATCAGCAGAAACACCCCTGTGCTGATCCCCTTCGTCACCAGATAGGCCGGCACGGGCCAATGCCAGGGGATCCGGTGCTGCACATTGTAGACCACCTGGGTCATCTGCCCGGCCATACGCCCTTCGCCAATGAAAATGGGCCCGGACTCCGGCATCCCCTGCGGCCCGGGCGTTCGAATCGGTGTACCAGAATCGGCCGTCCGGCCGGAGGCTGCCTGCGAAGGTGCGCCATCTCCACCGACCTCAGCGGCCTGCGCCGACCACGAATCGGCCCAGGCGAACGTCGGTGGTGCCGACTCGACGGCCGTGGGCGTCAGGTTCGCATCGTTGCCCTCCACGTAAAACAGCTTGGGTGCCGTGCCCTGCTCGGGCTTTCGGACCGTCACCTCCAGCTCGGCCAGCATGCGGCTGATTTCCGAGTTGGGATCGTCCAGATCCCCGGCAATGATCGCGTGCTCCGGACACACCACCACACAGGCCGGCTCCAATCCCATCTCAATGCGGTGCGCACAGAAGTGACACTTGGCCGCCGTCCCGGTCTCTGGATCCACGTAAATGGCATCATACGGACAGGCCTGCAGGCAGGCCTTGCACCCGATGCATACGTCCGGATCAAACTCCACAATCCCATCGTCCCGCTGGTACATGGCCGTCACCGGACAGATGCGCACGCACGGCGGGTTGGCGCAATGATTACAGCGCGTGACCTGAAAATGCCGCCGCACGTTGGGATAAACCCCGACCTCTACACTTTTAACCCAGGTGCGATAGACACCCAGCGGTACATTGTTTTCGCTTTTGCAGGCGGTCGAACAGGCATGGCAGCCAATGCAGCGGTCGTTGCGAATCAGAAAACCGTAGTTCATCGAGGCTGCATCCCAGGTTTACACGGTCTTTACAATGTACGCGTTTAAGGTAAATGATTCATCTTGTAATGTCAAGTAATATCCAGTTGCTCCTATGCGGAAACGTGTTATCGTCATTGGTGCCGGCCCCGGTGGTGTGGCTGCAGCCCGCCGCCTGCGCAATCGGGCCGGCGATCGTCTGGAAATCGTGCTGATCGAGCGGACCGGCGTTGCCGAGTTTCTGCCAGGCACGATTGCTACCGTGCTGGGCGAAGCGCCTGCGCCCCACTGGCGCCAGCCCGTACAGTTGCGGGGGATCGTGGTGCAACCGGCCGAAGTGCAACGGGCTACAGGCCGTGGTGTTGTGCTTGCCGGAGGCCGCATGCTGGAAGCGGACGCCGTCATTGCCGCGCCCGGCCTGCACCTGGCGTTGACGGTCGTGCCCGACCGACCGAATGTGTTTGCGTTCTGGAGCCCTTCGACGGCCGAGGCTGCTCGTGCAGCCGTGGCACGCCTGCGGAGCGGCCGCCTGGCCGTGATCATCTCCGGCCTGCCCTACCGCTGCCCGCCGGCTCCCTACAGCCTGGCCATGCAACTGGCCGCCTTTTATCGCCAGCAGCGGCGTGACGTACAACTTGTGCTGACCACACCCGAAGAAGCCCCGCTGGCCTCGCTGGGGCACGGCATTCCCGAGTTTCTGCTCCGCTCCTGCGCAGCGGCTGGCATCGAGGTGCAGCTCGGCCGTCGGCCTGACTGGAGCGCTGCCTCCGATCAGGCGATCACGTTCACCGACGGAAATCGCCTTGCTTTCGATCTGGCGCTGGTGATTCCTCCGCACACCCGTGCTCCCCTGCTGGCCACCCTGCCGGACGACGAGGTGCTGGTGCCCGTGGACGAGCGCCTGGAGACGGCCGAACCCGGCCTGTTCGTCGTAGGCGACGCCACCCGCACGCCTCTTCCCCGCACTGCCGGGGTAGCCACAGCGCAAGGGCTGACCGCTGCCGATGCCGTGCTGGACCGACTCGGCCTGACCCGCTACAAAGGCCCCCACTTGCCGGCACCCGAATGCTACATTGGCCACGGCGAAGGCCGCTACAGCCGCATCACGATCCGCTTTCCGGACGGCCTTCCCCCGGACGGCCAGCCCGACATTCGCCTTGAAGGTCCCTCCCCAGCCCTGGCCGCTGGCTTTGCCCGCGTGTTCGACGAATGGCGGGCCCTCCGCACCGAGCGCAACCAGTAGCCCCCAGCGTGGACAAATATCTCCTGAATGGACAACTGTCCCCACCTCAGGTTCGGGATTATCACCTGGAACCCTCAATCTGAGAGCTTCTGTTTAGGATTCGTTGCGGGGAATAAACCCCTGTGTTTTGTCCGACCGACCACCACTGGCCGCTTCCTGCTGAAGACTGCCGCAGGCAACCTGTTGGATCCTGGTTTGCAGCTCCATGCGAGACATCTTAATTTTATACTTTAAAGTATTATACTTTGATAGTTCAACCCAATGGACACGTTCATCGATCGG
The DNA here is from genome assembly GCA_026989375.1 of Rhodothermus sp. Lineage (GTDB taxonomy): Bacteria > Bacteroidota > Rhodothermia > Rhodothermales > Rhodothermaceae > Rhodothermus. Next base: position 4,916 of record JALSJJ010000214.1, on the reverse strand, counting down.
GAACAGGAACTAACCGCCCTTGAGCAACGCTGGACCACCAAGCAGGCCGAACTGCTGATCGTCTACGGGCGCCGACGCGTCGGCAAAACCGAACTGCTGCTCCGCTTTGCCCGGCACAGCGCCAAACGCTACCTGTATTTTCTGGCTACCCAGGGCACCCAAGCAGAGCAACTGCGCCAGCTCTCAGAAATCCTGCGCCAGACCTTCCAGGATCCGCTTCTCAGAACGCTCACCTTCTCGGACTGGAACACCGTCTTCACTTATCTGGGCCAGCAGGCCCGTCAGAAGCGGCTGCTGGTAATTCTGGACGAGTTTCCCTACCTGTGCGAGGCAACTCCCGAGCTCCCCTCGATCATCCAGCGATTCTGGGACCTGGAAGGGCAGCATAGCCGGCTGTTTCTGGTGCTCTGTGGTTCCCAGCTTGGCTTCATGGAGCGAAAGGTCCTGGGAGAGCGCTCTCCCCTTTATGGAAGGCGCACCGGGCAATTGCGCTTGCAACCGCTGGACTTTCGCGCGGCCAGCCAGTTCTTTCCCGGCTACGAGCCGCGCGAGCGTCTGCGGGCCTACGGGATGCTCGGGGGCATGCCGGCTTATCTGCGGCGCTTTTCGCCTGCGCTGTCGCTCAAGGCGAACCTGTTGCGCGAGCTGCTCAACGTCCAGGGCTATCTCTACGAGGAGCCGCGCTTTTTGCTGCGTATGGAGCTACGCGACGTGCGCGTCTATGCCAGTATGCTGGGAGCGATGGCTTCGGGATGTACCCGGCTGAACGAGATCGCGCAGCGCGTGGGCGTGCCCGTCCATACCGCATCGAAGTACCTGAGCGTACTGCAGGAGCTGGCGCTGATAGTCCGGGAGGTTCCATTTACCGCCCGTGCGCCGCAGCGTAGCAAGCGCGGACGCTACCGGATTCTGGATCCCTTTCTGCGTTTCTGGTACCGCTTTGTCTACCCGCATGCTTCGCTGATTGAGGCCGGGCAGGGCCGGCTGGTCTACGAACGGTTCATTGCGCCGCAGTTGGACACCTATATGGGGTCGATTTTTGAAGAAGTGGTGCGGACGTACCTGGAGCGCTATGCGGCCAGGGAGCTTGGACTGCCTCCGGTGGTGCGCACAGGACGTATATGGAGTGGGGATTTTGACGTTGATCTGGTAGCAGAACATGTCGATGGGAGCTGGACGATAGGGGAGTGCAAATGGGCGCGGCGTCCGGTTGGCGTGCGGGTGCTTACGGTGCTGTTGCAGCGGCACAAGCGATTGGGCCAGATGATACGTCTTCCGAAGCGGATTCGGTATCTTGTGGCTTCGGGAGGAGGATTTTCGCCCGGGCTTTTGCGTCAGCAGCGTGATGAGGTCCTGCTGTTGAGTCTGAACGAGTTGCTGAGCGCTTCGGAGACGTGATGCGTCGTTGAAGCCAAGCGGCTCGCAGAGGCTTCAGCCAAGAGCTGGAGCAAAAGAACTTTTTTCGCCCGAGCTTTCTTGAAGTCCTTATATTGTGGATCATGCTTGTAGCGCACGCTGTCTGCATCCCGCCAACGCATCACGATCAAACAGAAAACTTCGCGTCTGACCGTGATTACAAGCCTGCATCTTCAGAACTTCAAATCCTGGAGGGATACAGAGCCGGTGCGCTTTGCCGCGATCACGGTTCTGTTTGGCACGAACAGCTCTGGAAAAACGGCCTTGCTCGGAAGCGCTGCTTCTCTTCAAGCAGACCGCAGCGTCGCCAGATCGAAAACTCCCGCTTTTTCTGGGAAATGACCGTAGTCTGATTTATCTGGGGACCTACAGAGATCTTTTTTTTCCGCCACGAAACGGACCAACCGTTGCAGTGGGAGCTCTTCTGGCACCCGCGTGAAACGATTGGGCTTCCTCCCCAGAGCAGTCTACCGCAACCTGAAGTCCTTACTCACCTTGCCCTATGTGCAGGACGAGCTTCGCGTGGAACGCATGGGTTATCGTCTGGGGGAGGAAAAACAGGCGGTCACGCTGGGCATGCGCCGGACCAACAGCAACTATGAGCGCTTCGTAGAAGGCGCAACCTAATTTAAGGCTATTCCCTCGGAACCCTCAATCTGAGAGCTTTATATAGGGTTGGTTATGGAGACTAAGCTTTCCCTTTCAACATCAGATGCCAGTACATCCAGGGGAGCACGTACTTCTTGAGTAGATACATGGAGCGCCGCTCTTTTGTGGTGTCGAACGGAAACGAAGGCATGGGCCGGTTGTCATAGTCGAACTCGGCCAGCACCAGCTTTCCGTAGCCCGTCACCAGGGGGCAGGAGCTGTAGCCGTTGTAGTGTTTCGGATGGACGAGCGCGCCGTGCGCCCGAAGCTGAAGCAGGTTGTGCACCACGACGGGCGCCTGTTTCCGCACAGCCGCGCCGGTTTTGGCATTGGGCGTACCCGCCGCGTCGCCCAGCGCAAAGATGTTCGGGTAGCGCACATGCTGAAGCGTGTGCCTGTCCACGTCCACCCATCCCTCGGCATTGGCTACCTTACTGTTTCGGATGAAGTCCGGTGTGCTCTGCGGCGGCACCACGTGGAGCATGTTGAACCGATAGACCCGCTCTTCCAGCACACGTCCCTGCTCGTCCTTCAAATGAAAGACAGCCTCCTGTGCCGGCCCCCGTACCTCGGCCAGTTCGTGCCGGAAATGCACCTGAATGCCATAGCGCTCAATGACCTGCTCCAGCGTCCGGGCAAAGGACGGAAGGCCGAAAATCACCACGCCCGGCGTGAAAAAATGGATTTCCACCTGGTCCAGGATGCCTCGACGGCGCAGGTGGTCGGCCGTCAGATACATGATCTTCTGGGGGGCGCCGCCGCATTTGACGGGCGTGGGTGGCTGCGTAAAAAGCGCCCGGTCTCCGGGCTTGAGTTGTTGCATCACCTGCCAGGTGTAGGGCGCCAGCTCGTAGGCATAGTTGCTGGTGACGCCGTACTTCCCCAGGGATTCCTTCAGGCCGGGGATTTTATCCCAGTCGAGCTGAATGCCTGGCGCCAGCACGAGATAGTCGTACCGGATGAGGTCACCACTGGCCGTTTGCACCCGGTTGTTATCCGGATCAAGCGCGACCACTCGATCCTGAATCCACGTAACGCCTGGGGGAATGCAGTCGGCTTCGTCCCTCACCGACGCCTCTGGCGGGAAAACACCCGCCCCCACCAGCGTCCAGAGGGGCTGATAGTAATGCTTCGTCGAAGGCTCGATAATGGCGACCTCCGGCGGATTCTGGGCCCGCCGCAACCGGGCAGCTACCGTGATTCCGGCCGTGCCACCGCCAACAATGACGACTTCATACTGCCTGTCGCCCATGATTTCTTCGGTCTATTTGGTCTGTTCTGGTATACCCAGTATCGCATGAAATGACAGGCAGTGCTGTCAGCAGACCTGACACGCAGCGTGTAAGGGTTTCTGGAGCGCAGTTGTACGTCGAAACCTTACAGCCAGCTTAAAATCCTTTCAGGATAGCGGACCGGGCCGCGTTTCCTTTTCTAAAGACAACCGCATCACCTGGCAGGAAGCACAGCTTGGCCAGGAAAACTGCGGTGCCGCCTGGAGCGTAGCGGGCACCGCTGTACGTGGGACCGGCACAAACCCCAGTTGCTCGAAGAACCCTTGCGCTGTTTCGGTCATGAGAAAGACCTGGCGAAGTCCTTCCTGACGGGCACGATGCAACATTGCCTCGACGAGCCGGCGGCCGATCCCCTGGCGTTGCCAGGCGGGATCGACCGCGACCGAGCGCAGCCATCCGCCTTCGCGGTAAACCTCCAGCCGGGCCACTCCGACAACCTTTCCCGCCACACGGGCCACTATTACCTGTCCGTGTGGGTCCAGAACGCCCGTATCCTGGAGCCCACACCGCCGGAGCAGTTGCTTCACGCATTCCTCTTCTGCCGGCAGGATCGGTCCGACGGTCACGGACAATGCTCCGGCCATGCCTTCCCCGATTTAACGGATAGGACAATCTTCCCACTAAGGTACGGTTGGACGGCCTCCATACCAACAGCTTACAGAGGAGTTGCCTGCCTGTGGCTCGGATTTCCCACCTACGGTTGCCGACCGGTCAACGATTTGCCCGTTCTCTGAAAGCGGTCCAGTTGACTCAATACCTCTGCCCGGCAAACCCTATCTGCCAGCGGGCAGCCGGCCGCCTTAACGGCTATTGCGGATAGCCATAGCTGAGGAGAGGGGACGGGTCTGGCCCGGGCGCTCCTCTGAAGCCCTTGCTGCAACCAGCAAGGAATGCACCCGCGCGTTAAACGCGCCCGCGGCGAAGCAGTCGGTGCGGAGCATCTCCTGATATGAATAAAGCCATCCGAGCCACAGGGCTCAGATGGCTTTTCAGCGTGCCCGGGGAGGGATTCGAACCCCCACGGGGTTACCCCCACATGACCCTGAATCATGCGCGTCTACCAGTTCCGCCACCCGGGCATAGGGCTTGCGGATTGCGATGATAACAAATCTCGAAGCGCTCCGCAAGTTCCCGCCTTGCACCTTCACGGGCTTTTCGCCGCCGCGGCGTGGGCACCCCGGACGGAGGATTTCAGGGCATCAGATCAGGCCTTGCCCGTTTGTCGACGCCATCTTCCGTAGCAAGCACATACACCCACCCCTTGACGCATTAGACGCTTTCTGACGCCGCAACGCGATCGCACTCCAGAAAGCAAATTTCAAGAGCGGCCCGAAATGCGTCGCGTCGCCGCTCTGCCAGCCGAGATTCGCCAGAAAAGCGATAGGAGGCGGCCTTTTTACACCACCCGTTTCAGGTGAACCTGTGGCCGTTTTGCGCGTTTGAAAAGGTCGTCAAGCGAGGGGTGCCTGCTTGACGGCGGCCGACAGGCCGTTGTAATTTACGGGCCGCTTCACTCCTCGGTAGCTCAATTGGTAGAGCACCTGGCTGTTAACCAGGGGG
>JALSJJ010000213.1 GCA_026989375.1 Rhodothermus sp. | reverse complement strand
CGGAGGCGACCACACCAGCACGAACGCTTCGGAGGGGAAGGGCACCTGTGGCGGGCGCTCATGCACGCGCCAGGCATACAGGCTCCAGCTCAGCGTTAGGAGCAACAGGCCCAGGCTGATTTTCCAGGCCGCCGACATGGCCGAAAGGTTTCAACGGGAACCGTACCTCGCTTTTGAGAAGCTGCCGTTAAGATACACACACAGGATTTGTCAAGAGCTAAGGGCCTGCCAGATGGTAACTTTTATCTGTCCCACCACTTAACATGGCAGCAGTTGAAATGGGTGGTAGCGCATTATTTTTGTCTTGCGGGCCACAGAAACGAGACTGGCCATGGCCGAACCCTGGTTGATACCCGATGAAGCGCGGGGGCCGGAGGCCCGGCGGGCCGATCTGCTGAAAGGGTTGCAGCAGGTGCAGTACTGGATTGAGGAAGCGTTGGATCAGCTTCCGGAGGAAGCGGCGCTGTGGTGGGAGCCGGCGCCGGGTATTCCGTCGATTGGAGCCCGTGTACAGCACATCCTGGGGGCCAGCCGGCGGCTGGCCGCCTATGCGCTGGAGCTATCGCCTGACCCAGAAGCGCTGGCAGCCGAAGCGCGCATGGACTGGACACCGCGCAGAGGTTCGCGGAAGCAGTTGCTGGAGGCGTTGCGGCAGCAGTTTGCAGCGCTGGCGCAGCGCATCGAAGCGCTCACCGAATCCGAACTGGACGAGGTGTGTCATGTGGGGCGGCGCCAGTTACCTGTGCGACGGGCGACGATTCTGCATCATCTGATCGAACATGCCGCCCATCACAGCGGCCAGTTAATCCTGCTGGTCCGCCTCTATGCCCACCGGCCTCCAGGTAGTTGACAGACGCAACCCGGTCGGATTCCGTTCGTAGGCTTACGACAGTTGTTATCGGGAAAACGACGGCCTATGTCGCTTTTACTGTTTGAAATATGGGAAGGCCTGATGGCTGCGTTGCGGGCCATTGCGGCGCATAAGCTGCGGGCCGTTCTGACCACGCTGGGCATCATCATTGGTATTGTGGCCGTCACGTTGATGGCCACGGTGATCAACGGGATCGAGCGGGATTTCAACGAGTCGCTTTCGGAGTTGGGGACCGATGTGCTGTATGTGGAAAAGTGGCCCTGGATTATGGGGCCGGGTTCCCGATGGTGGGAATACATCAACCGTCCGGACATTACGCCGGATCTGGCCGAAGTGATTGAAGCGCGGGCACGTTATGTGGTGGCCGCGGTGCCGGTGCTCGATCGGATCGGAACGGCCCGCTACGGTAGCGTCACCGTCTCGTCGCTGACCATTGTCGGGGCCGAGGCTGACTATCCACGGGTGCACGCGGTCGATCTGGCACTTGGACGTTTCTATACCGAGGTAGAAGAGCGAAGCGCACGGGCTGTGTGCGTGCTGGGCGCCGAGGTAGCCTCTCGGCTGTTTCCCGTCGAGCAACCCCTGGGCAAGTTCATTCGCCTCAGCGGGCATCAATGCCAGGTGATCGGAGTGCTGGAGCGCAAAGGCAGTGGGCCTGATAGCCCGGCGTCGATGGACCATCGGGTATTCATTCCATTTCGCACCTACGCCCGCTTTTTTGGCGTGCGCTATCGCAGCGTGTCGATTCATGTAAAGGTGGTTGATCCGGAATTGATGGAGGCGGCCCAGGACGAGCTAACCGGTATTCTGCGCGTGGCGCGTAAGCTGGACGCGCTGGAGAAGAACAATTTTGAGATCAACCAGCAGCAGGCGCTTCGCGAGCAACTGGCTCCGGTCAAGACCGCTATTTACGGGGTGGGGCTGTTTCTGACCGGGCTATCGCTGCTGGTAGGCGGAGTGGGGGTGATGAACATCATGTTCGTGTCGGTCAAAGAACGCACGCGCGAAATTGGCATTCGCAAGGCCGTGGGAGCTACCCGCCGAGCTATTCTTGTCCAGTTTCTCATTGAAGCGATTCTGGTATGCATGATCGGGGGAGTGATTGGCGTGCTGCTGGCCATGATGCTTACGGGCGTGGTCAACCTGTTCATCGAGGCGTATCTCCCGGCCACGACGGTAGCCCTGGCCTTCCTGATCTGCGTGCTGACCGGCATCACGTTCGGGCTGGCGCCGGCCTGGACCGCTGCCCGTGCCCAACCTATCGAAGCGTTGCGCTACGAATGAGCCATGGAATTTGTTGAAGCTTTCCGCATGGCCTGGACAGCCCTGCGCACCAACCGGCTGCGGTCGGGACTGACCCTGCTGGGCATGGTCATCGGCGTGTTTGCCATCATCAGTTCCGTGACGGCGGTCAAGGTGATTGATGTATATTTTCGGGACTCGATGAACTTTCTGGGTTCCTCCACCTTCACCATCAGTCGCTATCCAAGCATTCGGGTAAGCAACGAACGATTCGGGCATCGCCGACCCATTACCTACGCCCAGATCGAACGTCTTAAGCGTAGCCTTTCGCAGCCGGTTTTCATCAGCATTCTGGAGCATTTTGACCTGGGAGCGGTCCGCTATCAGGGCCGGGAAACGGAACCAAACGTGCAACTGATCGGCACAGACGAAAACTTTCTGGAAAACTTTAGCTATGAGCTGGGGGCAGGCCGCTTCATCACAGCGCAGGACGTGCACTATGCCCGTCCGGTGATCGTGCTGGGATCGGTGATTGCCGAGGAGCTTTTTCCGAACGAAACGCCGCTGGGTAAGGTCGTGCGCTTTGGCGGGCATCGCTATGAAGTCATTGGGGTGCTGAAGACCAAAGGGAGCTTCCTGGGTTTCAGTCAGGACCGGCGGGCGCTGATTCCGATCACAACAGCCTTTGCTCGCTATGGATTGCCAGAGCGTGATCTGGCTTCGGTCAGCGTACGGGTGAGCAGTCCGGAGCGATTGGGCGCTGCCATGGACGAGGTGATCAGTAAGTTGCGCATTATTCGGAAGGTAGCGCCTGGCCAGCCTAATGATTTCGAAATTAGCACGAACGATTCGATGCGGAGCATTTTCGAGGCGTTCACTCGCACGCTTTCAATGGGAGGGGCGGGCATCGGATTGATTGCGCTGCTGGCCGCCGGCATCGGCATTATGAACATTATGCTCGTGTCGGTTACCGAGCGCACGCGCGAGATCGGCATCCGCAAGGCTGTGGGAGCCCGTCGTCGCGACATTCTGCGACAGTTCTTGCTGGAAGCATTTTTCCTGTGTCAGATCGGAGGAATTGTCGGTATCTTATTGGGCGCGCTGGCCGGGAATCTGGTGGCGGTGTATTTTGACATTTCGGCCGTCTTTCCCTGGAGCTGGGCGTTGGGCGGGATGCTGCTGGTTACGTTGGTAGCGGTGGTGTTTGGAAGCTATCCGGCATATAAGGCGGCCCGTCTAAATCCTATTGATGCCCTGCGGTACGAGTAGGCGTATGCAGCAGTCATTTTCGGCAATTGAACGAGCCAAAAGAGCCGTCGGAGAGAAGGTGGCGGAATGGGTGGCGTCGGGGATGCGGTTGGGGTTAGGTACGGGCTCGACGGCTGCCTGGGCGATTCGCGCTATTGGACGGCGTGTGCGTGAGGAAGGGCTTCAGATCGTCGGGGTTCCCACGTCCTATGCGGCCGAGCAACTGGCCCGGGCCGAGGGCATTCCGCTGGTTACGCTGGCGGACGTCGAGGCGCTGGATCTGGCCTTTGACGGTGCCGATGAGGTCAGTCCGGAGCTGCATCTGATCAAAGGGCGGGGCGCCGCTCACACCCGAGAAAAAGTGGTCGCTACGCAGGCGCAGCGGTTTATCGTGCTGGTGGATGCATCGAAGCTGGTGGATCGGCTGGGCACGCGCTGTCCGGTGCCGGTCGAGGTGCTTCCCATGGCCGCCACCCCCGTGATGCGGCAGCTTCGACGTATGGGGGCCGAGCCTGTCCTGCGCATGGGGAAAGCCAAAGACGGACCGGTGGTAACCGACCAGGGCTTCTGGGTGATTGACGCGCACTTCCCAGAAGGAATCGAAGATCCCCAGGCGCTGGCAGTTACGCTGTCGACCATGCCTGGCGTGCTGGAGCACGGGCTATTTCTGGGGCTGGCCACGGACGTGCTGGTAGGCCAGACCGACGGGCAGATACGCCACCTTCGACGCACCTCTTAAAATGACAAAAGCGCAACCACATGGCTGCGCTTTTGTGCGGCGAGAGCAGACAGACAAACGCAATTACTGGAGGCGGAAGACTACGGGCAGTGTAAAACGCACGCGTACCGGCCGTCCGCGCTGCCGACCAGGCTTGAACTTGAGCTGGCTGACGCACCGGAGCGCTTCTTCATCCAGGCCAGCGCCGACGCCTCGCAGCACCTGAGGGTTCGTTACATTGCCGTGTTCATCCACCACAAACTGAATGATCACCCGGCCTTCCACGCCCGCTTTCCGGGCAATTTCTGGATACCTGATGCAGTCGTAGAGTGCTTTCTGTCCGCCGATTGGCTCCGGCATTTCTTCCACAACCACGAACACCTCCGGCTCAGGCTCTTCCTCCTCGGCGGGTGGTGGTGGAGGCGGTGGTATATTGGTAATAGCCTCGTTGATATCCAGGGCTGCGTCCAGGTTCAGCTCCTCCTCCTCCAGGGTAGCTTCATCCGGTACTTCCACGGGAACGGGAGGACGTGGTGGGGGGGGCGGTTTGACCTCCTGCTTGGTCTGCACAATTTCTTCCATCTGCACCACTTCCTGCTCTTCCAGCACAAACTGCATTTCTTGCTTGGGTCGCCAGTCAACCTGGAAGGCGACGATCAGAAGTAGCAGCGTGATGACCAGGCCGATCTCGATGAAGAGCGGGTAGCGGTTCCGCAGGTCGGCCTCTTCCGTCTTCCGAACAATTCTCATGGCACACGGCTAACTGGTTCAAGCAGCAACAAAGATAGGGTGTTTTCCCCACCGAGACAACTACACTTATGCATGAAGGATTCCTGAAGTTCCGACTTAACGAGTCGTAACAGGAAGCGCTAACCATCGATCAAAGCCGTAGCCAGCCAGCAGGCCCAGTCCGTCTGCCAGCAGATCCAACCATTCGGCCGAGCGCCCGATGGGCAACAGATATTGTCCGGCTTCGGTAAGCAGCGCCAGTAGGATGCCGGCTCCGAGGACCATTCGGAAGGAGCGGTTTCCGGGAAAGGCAGCAAGCCAGAAGCCGGAAAAACCAGCAAAGAGTACGAAGTGAGCAATTTTGTCGGTCCATTCAAAGACGATGGGTTCGACCAACTGGCCGGGTATAAAACAGGCGATCAGTATGCCCAGCGTCCAACTTATCGCCAGCAGACGAAACATCTGCATACGTTACTTATCGGTCAAAGCGTTCGCGAAGGATAACGGGCAGGTGGGCCAGCAAGTCCAGGGCCATCATGCTGGCTGTGCCGTAATGGCTGGCGTATCGGTCGGCGGCGGCTCCTCCTACATGCAGGGCACACACGGCCGCCTGTGTGGGAGACAGGCCCTGTGCCATCAGACCGACGCACAGACCGGCCAGCACATCGCCGGTTCCGGCCGTGGCCAGCGCCGGATTTCCCGTTGCGTTAATCCAGGCGGTACCGTCAGGCCAGCCTACCACACTGGGCATTCCTTTCAGTAACAGTACGCAGTTCCATGCCTGGGCATACTGCTGAACGATCTCAATGCGGCGCGTCAGGTCTACGTCGCCGGCCAGGCGGCGAAATTCACCGGTGTGCGGGGTGAGGATCCAGCGTCCCTGTGCATGCTGGCGGATGAGTTCGGAGCATCCAGCCAGTGCATTCAGTCCATCGGCATCGATGATGGTGGGCAGGGTGGTTCGTTCCAGCAGGACGCGTATGAAGCGCTGCGTGTCGGGATGGCGCCCCAGTCCTGGTCCCACGAGCAGTGCACGTGCTCGATTCAGCCAGTCATTCAGTACATCGAAGGCCTCTTCCTGCTTGATCCCTCCGCGTTCGGTTTCGGGAAGGCCCACCAGGGCCACTTCGGTCAGCTTGGTGGCCAGAATGGGGCGCACGTCCGAGGGGCAGGCGCAGAGTACATAGCCAGCTCCGATTCGGGCGGCGGCCATAGCGGCCATTACGGGCGCTCCGGTAAACTCCCGGGATCCGGCCACAATCAGCGCCAGGCCGGCGCTGTACTTATGAGCGTCGTGCGCACGTCGTGGAAGCCACCGGCGCACCAGCGCATCGGTAGCCCGCCAGGCGCAGCCCGGTTGACGCGCCACTTGTTCCAGTACATAGCGGGGAATGCCGATCTCAATCACATCGATGGCACCGCATAGACGAGGGCCCTCGCCCAGCAGCAGGCCTACCTTGAGGGCGCCCATGGTGACGGTTCGGGTAGCTGCAACGGCTGCGCCCTGCACTTGGCCGGTGTCGCTGTCCAGGCCGGTCGGAATGTCGATAGCCAGGACCGGTGCAGTGCGTTCGTTCAGCCACAGCACCAGTTCTCGGATAGGGGAACGCAGGGGACTGGACAGTCCGGTTCCCAGCAGGGCATCCACATAGAGGTCCGCCGGTGGCAGGCGATCCAGCTCGGCCAGATCTGTCAGGCGGTGGAGGCGCAGGCGCTTTGCAGGGTCTGCTTCGGCGAGTTGTTCGAGCAATCGGTAGTTGGCAGCAGCGTCGTCACTCATGGCCGAAACGTCGGCCAGCGTTACCACGTGGACATGCCCCCCCTGAGCATGCAGCACACGGGCCAGCACAAAGCCGTCGCCGCCGTTGTTGCCCCGTCCGCACAGACAGACGACAGTCCGGCCAGCTACCGTGCCCAGCATACGGACGGCCACCTCTGCTGCTCCGCGTCCGGCCGTTTCCATCAGGACTCGTCCCGGCAGGCCCAGTGCTTCAATAGTTTGCCGGTCAGCTTCGCGCATAGCCCGGGCAGTAAGCACTGGCTCGGGCTGGGCCGTAGTAATGTTTTCCATGACGTTATTGGAAATGGCTGCTTTTATTAAGACCTCAACGATCCTGGTGCAAATGAAGCAGCGGAAAATATAACGTGTCGCCTGCTGCTACCTCCCAACGAGGGCGCGTCTGCACCGGTTCGGGAAGCCATCGGAGCGGTTCAGGCGCTTCGTAGGGGAGGAGGCGGCCGCCATCCCAACGCCGATTGCCGTTGCGGTCGAGGAAGGCCCGTACCCGAAAGCGCCCTTCAGGTAGCTGCTCAAAATGGAACGTGCCACCACCTGGCGGCAGCAATTGCTGGCGCGCTGGCAGTCCGGGGGTTTCAGGGAGCAATTCAACGATGATCGACGTCGTGGTGTCGGCGGCCTGGACCACTCCGCTCAGGCTCCCCAGCGACGAGGAGGGCATCAGGGCCAGTGTAGCCCTCCAGAGCGTATCCGGCTGCGCGACGATCCGTCCATCCAGCACCAGTTGTAGACGTTCCTCCGGACGCAGGGGAGGGTCCGGTATCAGGGCATAGGTGGTACCATCAGGGCTTTCCAGTCGAAAGGTCCGCGGGCGTCCGGTCGTGTCGGTCAGGTGGAGGTAGGAGGTCGGATCGGGCGGCGGCAGGTTGAACCGAAGCTGCAACGGCTGGTCAGGTAGAAGCAATGCGTTAGCGGACGGGACAAAGCCCAGAAAACGCGGGCGAAGCGTGTCAGGACGTTCGATACCCCGGAATTGAATGGTATCTGGACGCACCGGATTGCCGGCTGTGTCTACCACGCCACCAACGCGCAGGTAGTATGTAACCGGTTGCAAGGAGGCTGTATAGAGCCATACGTCAAGGGGCTGTTCGGGTACCTGGTAAACAAGCTGTACGGGAATGGTTGTGGGGCCGGTAAAGAGTCGCCAGCGTTCCGGATCCCGACTCTGGAGCCGGACCGGTTCAGAAAAGCGTACCTGAAGCCGTTGGCTGGAACGGGGTTGTACGCGCCGGGGGGTCGGAGGTATGGTGTCGAGTCGGGTTAGCAGCCAGGGTATGGGAACAGGCAGACCGATTGTATCGGCCTGAAGTGCTGGATACGGGGGAGCAGCAAAGGCTTCGTCGGGGTCCGGCCGACGGTTTCGATTTCGGTCGGCCAGCGCGATCACAAAGTAAGGTTGCTCGTTCAGGTAGGCAAAGTGAAATCTGCCGTCTGAATCGGTTTGCGTACGATAGTCTGGCCTGGCTGGCCAGAGGCGCGGCGGCAGCGTGTCGGGCAGGGCGTAGGCATACACGTCAATATTGGCCACGGCTCGGCCGGAGGCAGCATCGAGCACGCGACCAACCAGCTGGCCGCGGTTGATGGTAGGACCGGTGGAAAATGCCAGCACGATAGGTTCGCGCAGCGCAACGCCGTGCAGATCACGCAGTTCTGTACCGAACGTTAGCACGTAGGTTGTGTTGGGGCGCAGCGGTGTCGGCAGGGAAAAGGTAACGGTACGGCCTCGGACGCGCACCTTGGGCGGGGAGTCCGGGGCTGGCGTGATAGAAAGGGCGCGGATAACTGAAGCCGGGTCGATGCCTTCGGAGAAGACCAGGCGGATGTTTGGATCCTGTACATGGGTAGCACCAGGAGGCGGTATGCTTTCTTCCAGACTGGGCGGCGTGCGATCTGGCGGTCCCCCGGAGGGAGGGACTGGATTGGCGCAGGCCGCCAGTCCCAGGTACAACAACAGCAATTTACGGTGTGGACGCATCGTCGGAACGACTGCGCAGGGTAAAAAGCAGATAGACGCTCAGGGTAGTGGCTACCAGCGCTATGGCTGGAAGCACGTACCGCTCAAGGAGGCCGGGGGGCTCGGGAGGCAGCGGCGCCTGCGTTTCCGGAAAGGCCGGATGCTCCAGGCGGAGGCGCATCCGTTGCGCGACGGTGTCGATGGCTACCGGCTGGCAGGATTGAACGTGAAGCACGCGTCTTTCAGGGTCAAGCAGTTCGTAACGCAGGGCCAAGATCACGGTTCGCTGCAGGCGTTGGGCGTCGAGTCGGGCATACGCTACGCGTGCCGCTTCGATCCAGTAGCGGAGCGTGGGTAGGGAGCGCGCATCGTTACGGTACACCTGTCGTCCTTCCTTTAACCAGCGTGCTTCAAGAGCCGTTTGCAGGTAAGGAAGCGTATCGGGTGCTACCAGGTGGAAGGCCTGAAGCGTGTCAGGTAGGACCAGGCAGGTGCGTGCCAGTTCCTGAAATCGCTCCAGGTTGGTGGGCTGGGCACCGGCCGGGGTGTTAAGAGGCCAGAGCGTCAGACAAAGCAGCAAAAGGCGGCGCATGCAAATTTCAGCGCTTTTATGTTTAAAGATCTGAAATTTTGAAGCCAAAGTCAGCGGTTGACGTTCTGAAGAAGTGCTTACGATAACGCAGCTACCGATGCGCATGCTGACGCAGCGCCGTTGGAAGGAGCTTGCTCGTCTCCACCAGCGCAAATATCGAGAAGCGCTGGGGCAGTACCTGGCCGAGGGGGTTCGGCTGCTGAAGGCAGCCCTGGATGCTCGGGCGCCTCTGGTCGAAGTGCTGGTGACCGGAGCGGCCCGCAGTCGGCCCGAGGTGCAGGCCTTGCTGGCACGCGTTTCAGTGCCTGTCTATGAGGTGGCTGCGCGGGAAATGGCCCGCTTGTCGGAGGTAGAAACCAGTCAGGGCGTGCTGGCCGTGTTACGTTTACAATGGCAGTCAGAAGATCACCTGCTTCGCTGTCGTCGCATCCTGGCGCTTGACGGGTTGCAGGATCCGGGCAATGCGGGGACGATTCTTCGTGCGGCCGCGTGGTTCGGTGTGGAGGCAGTGGTAGCTGGCGCCGGAACGGTGGACCTGTATAACCCCAAAGTGGTCCGGGCGGCTATGGGCGGGCACTGGGAGGTGGCGCTGGTGCGCACCCGCAACCTACCCAGGTTGCTTGATCTGCTGCAGCAACATGATTTTGTGTGCTATGGTGCCGATCTAACGGGCCTTCCGGCTCCTCAGTGGCAACCGCGCCAGCCTGCCGTGCTCGTGCTGGGGAGTGAAGCGCACGGGCTGCAACCGGCCGTACAGGAGCGCCTGACGGCACGGGTTACAGTACCCGGGGTGCCCGGTCGATATGCAACCGAGTCGTTGAATGTAGCCATGGCGGCCACCGTGCTGCTGTACGAATGGCTGGGACGCGGCCGCGAACAGAAGGTGACAGGAAATTCCTGAAAAGAATAATGATCTTTTCACTGGCGTGAATCTGTTTGTTCCCTTCTTTTTGTGGGCACTTTCAGCGTATATTTAAAAGCCTGTAGCCATCAGAAAAGCGCTCTTTGGTGCATATGG
>JALSJJ010000212.1 GCA_026989375.1 Rhodothermus sp. | reverse complement strand
TCGAGGTAAAAAAGTCGCGCTTTACTTTTATCCCAAGGACGACACGCCGGGTTGCACGAAGCAAGCCTGTAACCTGCGGGATGGCTACGAGCGTCTGCAGCAGGCGGGAATCGTGGTGCTGGGGGTGTCGGCCGATGACGTGGAGAGCCACCGGCGCTTCGCCGAAAAATACAACCTGCCCTTTCCGCTGATCGCCGACCCGGAAGCCAAAATCTGCCGGGCCTACGGTGTCTGGGGCGAGCGCACGCTTTACGGGCGCAAGTTCCTGGGCATCCGGCGCACCACCTTCTTGATTGATGAAGATGGTATAATTCGCCAGGTCATTCGCCGTCCCCGGGTCGAGCAGCATGCCGAGGAAGTGTTAAAAGGATTCGGCCTGGCGTAATTCCTTGTCTTCTCACGGAAAGGATCCGTAGAAGCGGACGGCGGGAGCATCTTAGCATAAGTTGAAAGGATCTTGCGCAAAGGCTTAATCGTTTCGACACCGATTCAGACCGGAGCCTCTGACAACCATGCGGCACGATTACGAAGCGGTCATTGGCCTGGAAGTGCACTGTCAGCTTCTGACGGCCTCGAAGGCCTTCAGTCCGGAGTCCACGCAGTTCGGGGATCCGCCCAACACGAACGTGGATCCGATCAGTCTGGGACACCCGGGCACGCTCCCGGTGCTTAACCAACACCTCGTGGAATACACTATTCGCATAGGGCTGGCCACGCACTGCAAGATTGCCGAGCGCTCTATCTTTGCCCGTAAGCATTACTTCTATCCGGACCTGCCCAAAGGCTATCAGATCTCGCAGTATGAAACCCCCATTTGCTACGACGGCTACGTCGAGATTGAGCTGGAGCCGGAGGGTGATGGACAGGAGCCGGTGCGCAAGCGCATCGGTATCATTCGGATCCACATGGAAGAAGATGCGGGCAAGTCGCTGCACGATCAGGACCCCTATCATACGCTGCTGGACTTCAACCGCTGCGGAGTGCCGTTGATTGAGATTGTCTCGGCGCCCGATATGCGTTCGCCGCGCGAAGCGGCCCTCTACATGCAGAAGATTCGCCAGATCGTGCGCTACCTTGGCATCTCCGACGGTAACATGGAGGAGGGCTCGTTGCGGTGCGATGCGAACGTGTCGGTGCGTAGGCGAGGGGAGACCGAGCTGGGCACAAAGACCGAAATCAAAAACCTGAACTCGTTCCGTAACGTCGAGCGGGCGCTTGAGTACGAAATCCGCCGGCAGATTGCCATTTTAGAGCGGGGTGGTGAAGTCGTGCAGGAAACCCGCCTCTGGGATGCGGTGCGGCAGGAAACGCGGCCTATGCGCACCAAAGAGGAGGCGCACGACTACCGCTACTTCCCGGACCCCGATCTGGTGCCCGTCGTGGTGACGGCCGACATGCTGGAGCGCGTCCGGGCTGAAATGCCGGAGATGCCCGAGGTGCGGCGACGGCGTTTCATGGAAGAACTGGGGCTGCCGGCCTACGACGCAGGCGTGCTGACCGAAGAGCGGGGCGTGGCCGACTACTACGAGGCAACCCTGGAAGCGCTGAGACGCCTGATGCCTGACGGAGATCGAAAGGTGCAGGCCAAGGCGGTCTCGAACTTTGTGATGACCGAGGTGCTCCGCGTGCTTAATGAGCGCTCCATTGATATGCAGGCATTTCCCATTGAGCCAGAACGTCTGGCCGGTCTGATTCGGCTTCGGCTGGAAGACCGCGTCAGCTCGACCGGTGCGCAGGAGATTTTCAACACGATGCTATCGGATCGGCGCTTGCCTGAGGAAATTGCTGAAGCGCATAACCTGCTGCAGGTCTCCGATGAAGGCGCGCTGATTCCGGTGGTGGAAGCGGTGCTGGCCGAACATCCGGACAAGGTGCAGACCTACCTGAACGGCAAAACCGGCCTCCTGGGCTTTTTCATCGGCCAGGTGATGCGTCGCTTTGAGGGCGCGCCGGATCCCAAGCTGGTGCGGCGGCTGCTGGAGGAACGGCTGGAGGCGGCCCGTCAGGCAACGAAATAAAGGAGTATAGCGCGATGGCGTACCGCGCAGGTTTTCTGGTGGCTCTTGCCCTGAGTCTGCTACCGGGCTGTCGTACGCGCTCGCCGGAACCGGTCGTGCAGAGTGTGCTGCAGGGCAAGCTGACCGTGCGGGCCGAGGTGGATTCCATTCCCGATTATCGCGACTTTGAGGTGCTGGTTTACCGGCAGGTGGCCGGTGTGCCCGACACGCTGGGTATGGCGCTGACCGACAGTACGGGCCACTTTACAATGACGATTCGGGCACCGGCGCCTGGCCTCTATCCCCTGCGCATCAGCCGACGAGGGGTAGCGCTGGTCAGCACGGTGCTGGTAGTAGCCGATGGCGACTCGGCCACGCTCCGGGCCACGTTTCCCCTGGAAGGGCGACGTCTGCTGGTACGTTCGCGTGAAAATGCTGCCTGGATGGCCTATCAGAATGTTATTGCACAATACAACCAGGACCTGCTGCAGCAACTGCAGACGGCGCTCGATTCGGCTGCACTGGCCCGGCTCGTTGAACGTACGCTGGCAGTGTTGCAGAGTGTGGAACAGACCTATCCGAGCACGCTCGGGGCCCAGTGGGCAGCAGCCGAGGCCGTCCGGTTGCTGGCCGGTTGGAACGACACGCTGGCGCTGGCCCGCTTTGATAGCCTGGCACCCGACAATCCGCGCTATCTTGAGGCAGTGCGGGCGATCCGGCAGGCGCTGGCACGTCGCGACGGCCAGCAGGCTGCCGTGCGCTGGCTGACCGCGCTCCGTGATCGCCTGGACGATTCAGGACTTCGCGTGGCCGTGCAAGCTGAGCTGGTGCAGGCGTACATGGACAGCCTGCAGGACGATGCGGCACGGATAGCGCTTGATGAACTGACGCGCATGACCACCGACAGCACCTGGATGCGTTGGGCCGAGCGCCTTCGCTACGAGCTTGATTACCTGCGGCCGGGCATGGAAGCGCCGTTTTTCGTGGTCACAACAACGGCAGGGCGCACCATTACGCTCGATGACCTGCGGGGCAGCTACGTGCTGCTGGAATTCTTCTGGCCAGAAGATCCAGCTTATCTGAATGAGCTGGCCTACCGCAACGCCCTGGCTGAAGCCTACCGTACGTTGCCACTGAACGTGCTGGCCCTCTCCGTACAGCCCGATACCGTTGTCAACGAGGCCTTCTATGAGCGTTTCGTGCAGGCCGGTCAGGCCGTCATCTTACCTGGCGGGTTGCAGGATCCGATTGCTGAACGCTATAATGTTACGACACTTCCTGTGCGCTGGCTGATCGGTCCGGATGGACGCATCCTGGGACGTTTTGAAGGATCAGGTGCGCTGGCACGCCTGCAGCAGACGCTGGTTCGCTTGCAGAACGAAACCCGTGAAGCCCCACCTTCCTGAAAAAACTTTGCGAAGACAATGCTGGTAGCCGGCAACTGGAAGATGCATACCGACCGGGAGGAAGCCATCCGCCTGGCACAAGCCGTCGTGGACGAAGTGGGCGATCCCGGTCCGGTACAGGTCGCCGTATGTCCACCGTTCGTTAACCTGGAAGTGGTTCGCCAGATTATTGAACCGACGCCGATCCGGCTGGGGGCGCAGCACATGCACGAGGAGGAGGCCGGCGCCTACACCGGCGAAGTGTCGGCTCCAATGCTGAAGGCCGTGGGTTGCCATTATGTGATTCTGGGGCACTCAGAACGCCGGCAGTATTTCGGGGAAACGGACGAGGCGGTCAACCGCAAAATCAAACGAGCCCTTCAGTACGGACTGATCCCCATCGTCTGTGTAGGGGAAACGCTCGACGAACGACAGGCCGGGCAGGCCGCGGCCGTCGTAGAGCGCCAGGTGCAGGCTGCACTCGACGGGGTTGCCCTGCCTACGGCCGAGGCGCTGGTCATTGCCTACGAGCCCGTCTGGGCTATTGGAACGGGCCACACGGCTACGCCGGAGCAGGCCCAGGAGATGCACGCCCTGATTCGTCGCCTGCTGATTGACCGCTATGGTGAATCTATTGGTCGTGCGCTGCATATCCTGTATGGCGGAAGCGTCAAGCCGGGCAACGCCGCCGATCTGTTTGCGCAGCCAGACGTGGACGGCGGTCTGATCGGCGGGGCCAGCCTCAAAGCGGCCGACTTCGCGGCAATCGTGCGGGCGGCTCTTTGCTAAAGCAAGTGCTCCTGCTTTCGGTTTTCCGGCTGCATGGGATCCGGCAGCGTCGCGTCGGTCGTTTAGAAAAAGCAGAAGCATGTTACGGCAGGCAGCCGGAATATGCCCGCGCAGCAACGAATTGCATGGCTTGGTTTCGGCGCTCTGATCCTGTTGGGAGCTGGTACGGGATGTGGGAGCACCCGACCGGTTGTGGTGGATGCCTATGAGGAGGATGGGCCTTCGTTTGTGCTGGAAGCTATTCCTGTGTTGCGGGGGAAACAATCGGGGCTTGAGCTGTATCTGGGACTGCGCCCGCGCACGCTGGTTTTTACTCATATCGACACGGCCTATCAGGCTACCTACGAGGTGCTGGTACGGCTCCTGGACGAAAAAGGCCGCGTGCGCTACGAGCAGGCCTTCGACGATACGCTCCAGGTGTCCACGTTTACCGCGACGCGCGCGTATGCACTCCACCTGTGGCATCGGTTCGTGCCGTATCGTCCCGGGCGATACCGACTGGAGGTGACGGTAACCGACCGCAACAGCCGACATTACACGAAGCACTGGCGGCCGGTGCATCTGCCAAATCCTTCCGGTCGGGGTCCGACGTTGAGTCCGGTCTGGCTGGAACGGCGGACGGCCGCCGGGCGCTACACGATGCATCTCGGACGGCATATGGCTTCCGGTAGCGATTCACTGCGGGCTGCAGTTACGCTATTTAGACTGGCGCCGAGCCATCGGGTGCAGGTACAGATGCGCCTGTTTCATTTCCCTACGGATACCGGTGTCGCCCGTCCACCGTACGAGCTGACGCCGATGCCCGGTTCGCTGGCCTATCAGGGTATCAGGTACGACCGGCCGGATACGCTGCAGGTGTCCACGCGTCGGCTGGAAGGATTAAGGGGCATGGTTCGGATCGACTTCATGCTTCCACCGCTGGTCGAGCGAGGAGTTTATCGGGTGGAGGTGACCGTCCGAATCGAAGGACAGGCGCGTCGGATCATCCGTCGACGCGAGCTGGCCGTGCATGGCCCGACCTTTCCGCAGGTGGAGACGCTGGACCAGATGGCCGAGGCGCTGATCTATCTGGCTTCCCCTGATGAATGGGCTCAGCTTCAGGCTGCTCGGACGCCGGCCCAGCTACGCGCTCGCTTCGATGCGTTCTGGGGCCGTCTGGTAGGGGATCGACGCAAGGCGGCTCGTCTGTTGCGGCGTTACTATGAGCGTATCGAACAGGCCAATCTGCAGTTTTCTTCGATCAAAGAAGGATGGCGGACGGATCGCGGTATGATCTATGTCGTACTGGGACCACCTTATTTTGTCGAAGAACGGCTTGATGCGCAGATCTGGTATTACTCCTACAATGAGCGGGATCCGCGCTATACGTTCGTGTTTGAGCGCGTGCGTCCGCCTGGCTCCGGGTTCGTGCATTATGTGCTTCGTCGCCAGGCGCACTACTACGATCTGTGGCAGCGTGCGCTGAGGCGCTGGCGTACCGGTCAAGGACTTTAATCGGAGTCGTTGGCCGGTACGTAGAACTGACGAATGGCCCGGATGGCCGTCGGGTCGCCTGAAATACACCGAGCCGTTTCGACGATGCGCCGTAGTTGTTCCGGTGAGAGGGGTTTGTCGAGGGCACTCACTTCGTAGGCGAACCCATAGCGGCTGAAGTCCCGGTGGCTCGACTGCAGGTTGCTGGCACCGGCCTCGTAGATGGCATCGCTGATCGCCTTTTTCGTCCCGCGCGCGTCGCTATGTACGACGCTGAGTACCCAGTAGGGAGGCTCGGCTTCGACGCCGATGACCTGGCCGGGGCTGAACACGGTGTCGCGTACGGTGCCATACCGGTTAAACAGGTGAGCGGTGCCGGCCATATAGGCCGCAATGCGTGGTTGGGCTTCTTCGGTGGCCGCTCCAATATGCGGCGTGCAGACGATCTCCGGGATGCCAGCGTACGGATTGTGCCAGGGTTCGTTCTTGCTGGTTGGTTCGTTGGGATAAACATCGACGGCGGCTGCCTGCACGTGACCTTCGCGCACAGCCCGGATCAGGTCCGCTGGCTCGTGAAGAAAGCCGCGGGCGGCGTTGATGAAAATACGTGGGCTGTTGGGACCGCGGTCTGCGCCAAGCTGGGCAAAGTGTTCGTACGTGATCAGGTGGCGGTTCGAGCGGCCCCGGTGGTCCTCGGCCGATACGTGCACCGTCACGAAGTCGGCCACGCGAAACGCCTCGGTGAGGGTCCGGCAGGCCTTCCAGCCCAGCGTTACGCCTACCTCACGGGCTACTTCGCGGTTGTCGTAAAAGTAGACCTCCATGCCGAACTTTTCGGCCATCTGAGCGACCTGCTTTCCGATGTTGCCCAGGCCGATGATGGCTATTGTTTTGCCCTGTAGCTCGTAACGCTTGCGGTTGTCTTTGGTCCAGAGGTGCCGCTGGGCCGCTTCGTTCGCCTGGAAGACCCGGCGTGCCAGGCAGATCATTTCGCCGAAGACCAGCTCGACCACCGAGCGTGCGTTGCTGATCGGGTCGTTCATCACCATGATGCCTTCACGCGCGCAGGCTTCCTTGTCCACTGAATCGTCCCCGATGCAGCAGAGCATGACGGCAGCCAGGTTCTCCGAAGCCTGAAGCACACGCTCGTCCACGATGAAGCGGCTGCGCTTAAAGAGCAGGTCGTGCTGCCCTTCCTTAAGGCGCTTGATCACTGCCTCGGGCTGCTGTGCGATGGCATCAGGTAACCGTTCCGGTTCGATGCCCTGAGCGCGCAGATAGTCGTCCAGGCTGGGATCCGGATTTTCCAGAATGAGCGCCTTTTTGAACTGGTCGTTCAGGAAACGAACCCCATCGATTTTGGCCATAAGTCCCCAGGCTATAATCACGCAGCGGGCAGAACGCACGCTCCTTCAACGCCACGCATGATAAAAATAGCCCCGGGATGTCGCTGTTGACAGAAAGGAAGCGCTTCCTTTCTTGATTTATCACCAGCTTTGGCTTATTTTTAATGAACAATTGTTCAATCTTCCAGGCAGTACCACCCTTGAGTCGTAACGATCTGCAGGAAGTTATCCTCGAAGCTGCCCAGTACTTGCTGATCCGAGAGGGATACGGCAGTCTGACGATGCGGCGTATTGCACAGCGAGCCGGTTGCAGTGTGGGTAGTCTCTACTTGTACTTTGACAGCAAGGAAGGGCTGCTGTTTGCGCTGATGGATCGGGCGCAGGAACGCCTGGCTGAACGCTTTTTCGATCCACAGATTCAGTCGATCGACGATCCGCGTGCGCGGTTGCAAGCACTGGCCCGGGCTTATGTGGAGTTCGGGTTGACGTACCCCGAGTCCTATGAGATTCTGTTCATGCTGCATCCGCGCGAACTGGCATCCTACCCGAAAGCACGTATGCAGCGGGCCTATCGGCTATTGGATCCTATTGTGGGGGCCATTGAGGACTATGTGCGCCGGCACAACCTGGAGATGCCGGACATTCGTGTAGCCGCTGTATCGTTCTGGAGCGCCCTCCACGGCATTGTCAGCCTGCTACTGGCTGGTCGCCTGGCCCGGCTTCAACTGGAGGTGGACCATGAGGCACTGATCGAACACGCCATCCGGCAGGCCATCGGGGGGCTCTGCCGGTTGATGCGGCGTAGGGACAACCAGGAAGTATGATTGCGCTGGACCACGGAGTACGCTATCTGGATCTGAACTATCTGGGCACAGATCAGCTTATTGCCTGTGCCGTGTTGGAAGCGCCTGAGGGGTTGCTGCTGGTGGATCCCGGACCCACTTCGGCGCTGGAAAACCTGAAAGCTGCGCTTCGGGAGGCAGACGCTTCGCTTGCTGACGTGCGGGCGCTGCTGCTAACGCACATTCATCTGGACCATGCGGGAGCAGCTGGTTCGATTGTGGCCGAGGCGCCGCATGTGCACGTTTATGTTCATCGCCTTGGCGCACCGCATCTGGTGGATCCAGGTCGCCTGTTGGCCAGCGCCCGTCGTCTCTATGGCGAGCTGATGGAACCGCTCTGGGGCGCCGTGCTTCCGGTCCCGGAGAGTCAGGTGGTGGTGTTGGAAGGCGAAGAGACAATCCGGCCTGGCGGGCGTTTGCTGGAGGTGGCATACACGCCCGGCCATGCTGTGCATCACGTCAGCTTTTTCGATTTGGATACGGGCATCGCCTTCGTGGGCGACACGGCCGGTATGCAGATCACGGGCACGCGTTGCGTGCTTCCGGTGGCGCCGCCGCCTGACATTCAGGTGGAAGCCTGGCATGCGAGCCTGCAGCGCATTGCCCGGTGGCAACCCCGGCGGCTTTTCGTCACGCACTTTGGCCCTTCCGAGGATCCGGAAGATCACCTGGCGCAGATGAGCCGTCGGCTCAGCGCGATGGCCGAAGCTGTCAGGCATTCGTTGGGTGCGGAAGGCGACGATGCGCAGCGGGCCGAAGCTTTTCATGAACAGGTAATGGCAGATCTTCGGGCCTGCTTGCAGGACGAAGTCCTGGCTTCCCGCTATGAGCAGTTTGGCCAGCCGCGGGCAAGCTGGTTCGGGCTGGCCCGCTACTGGCGGCGCAGGCAGGAACAGAAACAATGACCGAAATCATGTGGCTGCTTTGTTGGATAAGGCGACCCGAATCGAAACGTGTATGACACTGCCCAGGACCTATCGCAAGCTGGTAGCTCGGCAATGCTCGCCGCATTTTCGAGAAGCTGCCGAAATCGTGGAAGTGCCGCTGCCGCGTCCAGGGCCCGGCGAGCTGCTGATCCGGAACCGTTTTGCGGGGGTGAATGCAACCGACGTCAACATTACGGCCGGCCGCTACCGGCCTGGCATGACGCCTCCTTTCGATCTGGGTGCCGAAGCGGTGGGCGAGGTGGTGGCCGTGGGTGAAGGGGTGCAGGATTTTCGGCCGGGCGATCCGGTCGGGACCATCAAGCTGGGTGGAGGCTATGCCGAGTATCAGCTTGTGCCGGCCAAACACGCCATTCCGGTCCCGGAAGTCTCGCCGGAGGTCGTCAGCCTGCTCATCAGTGGGTTGACCGCTTCCATTGCGTTACAGGAGGTGGGGCGCATTCGGGCCGGGGAGACCGTTTTGGTGACGGCTGCTGCCGGTGGAACCGGTCAGTACGCCGTGCAACTGGCGCGCCTGGCCGGATGCACGGTGATCGGTACCTGTGGCTCGGCCGAAAAAGCAGCGTTGCTTCGGGAGCTGGGGTGCGATCGCGTGATCAATTACCGGGAGGAAGACGTGGCCCGTGTGCTCCAGGAGGCATTCCCGGAAGGCATCGACGTGATCTATGAGAGCGTAGGCGGCGCGCTATTCGATCTATGCCTGGAAGTGCTGGCGCGGCATGGCCGGTTGCTGTGCATCGGGTTTATCAGCGAGTACCTGACCGGCCCACAGCCTGTGGCCCACCCGCGTATCTACGCCCGCTTGATCCCCAGGTCGGCTTCGGTGCATGGCTTTTTCCTGCCGCACTTTGTCGCGCACTTCCGTACGCATCTGCCCCGGCTTTTCCAGCTATACCGCACCGGTAAGCTGCGCGTCGCTATCGATCCGACGCCTTTCGAGGGATTGGAAGCGGTAGCGGATGCGGTCGAGCATTTGCATGCCGGCCGGAATGTCGGCAAGGTGGTGGTTCGCCTGTAAATAATCAATCCGACCATGGCCCGTGACGCTTACATCTTTGAAGCGATCCGCACGCCCCGCGGTCGGGGAAAGACAACCGGATCGCTCTACGAAGTCAAGCCCATTGACCTGCTCACGACGCTGTTTGCCGAGCTCAGACGGCGTTATGAACTGGACACGGCGCAGGTGGACGACGTCATCCTGGGGTGCGTGACGCCCATCGGGGAGCAGGGCGGCAATATTGCCAAAACAGCCGCCCTCTACGCAGGATGGGACCTCTCGGTGCCCGGCGTACAGATCAATCGCTTCTGCGCTTCCGGACTCGACGCCGTCAACCTGGCCGCGATGAAAGTGCGCGCTGGCTGGGAAGACCTGGTGGTGGCCGGCGGGGTCGAGTCGATGTCGCGGGTGCCGATGGGGTCGGATGGTGGAGCGATGATGCTGGATCCCGCTGTCAGCATGCA
>JALSJJ010000211.1 GCA_026989375.1 Rhodothermus sp. | reverse complement strand
AGTTGCCTCCAGAAGTTTTTGTATACGAATGCAACAATGTTCGGTGAATATTAAATACTATTTTGTTTTCAATTTGCACATCCTCCGGAATACTGCGTACCTTAAACACAAATCTTTCAACAGAACCGATTCTTTTTATGGAAGGTGAAAAACTGACCCGTCGCGAGTTGCTGCAACGGCTCAGTGCGTTGGCTGGAGGGTTGATCCTGACCGGTCCCATTTCTGGCTGTGAAGGCTTCTGGCAGCGCGAGCCGGCCATTCCAGTTGATAGTTGGCATAAAGGTGTTTGCCGGTTCTGTGGGACTGGTTGCGGCATCATGATCGGGGTGCGCGATGGCCGGGTGGTGGATGTGAAGGGTGACGAGTACGCGCACAACCGGGGCCGGCTCTGCATCAAAGGCATTCTGAACCGTGAAATTCTGTACGTCCGAGACCGGGCGCTTTATCCAATGATTCGTCGGAATGGGCGTCTGGAGCGGGCGAGCTGGGATGAAGCCATGGCGCTGGTGGCCCGGCGCTTTCGGGAAGCCATTGATCGCTATGGTCCTGACAGTGTGGCCTTTTACGGTAGTGGTCAGCTCTTCACCGAAGAAAGCTATACGGCGAACAAGCTTTTCAAAGCAGGTATCGGCACCAACAACGTGGACGGCAACCCGCGGCTGTGCATGGCGTCGGCTGCCGCCGGATACATTTCAGTCTTTGGAAAGGATGAACCACTGGGTTGCTATGAGGATATCGACCATGCCACCTGCTTTTTCATCACGGGGTCCAATACGGCCGATTGCCATCCCATTGTATGGGAGCGTGTGATGGATCGCAAGCGGAGCCGGCCTGAGACGGTGATCATTGTAGTAGACCCCCAGCGTACGCGTACCGCACGGCATGCCGATTATCACCTGCCCATTCGGCCAGGGACCGACGTGGCGCTTTACAACGCCATGATTTATGAGTTCATCCGGAACGGCTTCATCGACCAGGATATGGTCGCAAACTATCTGACGTTTCGGGAGGGTAATGCCGAGCGCACGTTTGAGGATCTGAAGCGGCATGTGGCGCGGTATACGCCAGAGCGGGTTGCTCCAATTTGCGGAGTAGAGGCTCGGCAGATCGAAGAGGTGGCCTATCTGTTTGCCGCTTCTGAGGCGACCATGTCGATCTGGACGATGGGGTTGAATCAGCAGGCGCAGGGCACGGCAGCCAACCGGCTGATCAATGCGATGCACCTGCTTACAGGCCATATCGGGCGGCCGGGAGCCACCCCGTTTTCGCTGACCGGACAGCCCAATGCCGGGGGAGGTGTGCGTGATACGGGGGCGCTGGCGCATGCGCTGCCCAACGGCCGCGTGGTGGCAAATCCAAAGCACCGGGCCGAGATGGAAGACCTATGGGGCGTGCCGCGTGGCCGCATCAGTCCGAAGCCCGGTTATCATGCCATCGCTATGTTCGAGGCCATGCGGCGGGGGGATCTGAAGTGCGTGCTCATCATGGGGACCAACCCGGCGCAGTCGCTGCCGCACGCGGAGCGCTACCGGGAGGCCATGCAGCGGACGTTCCTGGTGGTGGCCGATGCTGTCTATCCTACCGAAACTACGCAGTTTGCCGATGTCTTCCTGCCTTCGGCTATGTGGGTCGAGAAAGGAGGGGTCTATAGCCAGTCGGAGCGGCGCTACCATCTGGTCCCCAAGCTGGTTGATCCGCCAGGCGAAGCGCGTTCGGATCTGGAAATTCTGATTGAGCTGGCCGATCGGCTGGGCTATGGCGAGCTGATCAAGGCCCGCACCCCGGAAGCGATATGGGACGAGTGGCGCCAGATTTCGGCCCATTCGCCCTATAACTTTGCGGGCATCACCTACGAGCGGTTGAAGAAGGAGCGGGGCATTCTCTGGCCGGCGCCGACTGAGGACCATCCGGGCACCTGTCGTCGCTATGTGCCGGGTGAGGATCCGATGGCGAAGGGTACAGGGCGTTTTGACTTCTATGGACGCCCCGACGGTCGGGCTGTGATTTATCTGGAGCACCAGAAACCCCCCAGCGATCCACGATCGGAGGAATATCCGCTCGTGCTGGTAACCGGACGCGTCTATGAGCACTGGCATACGCTGACGCTCACCGGTAAACTCAAGGAGCTGGAAGACATCACCACGGATTTTCTGGTGGTGCATCCCCGGGATGCGCATCGCTATGGTATTCGGGACGGTGAGCCCGTACTGGTTGAAAGTCGACGGGGGAAGACGGTATTGCAGGCGCGCGTGCGTGCCGATGTCATGCCCGGTGTCGTGTTTGCGCCGTTCCATTCGCCCGAGGCGCTGGTCAACCGGGTGGTCAATCCGACGGTCGATCCGATTTCTAAAGAACCGGCCTTCAAGGAGAGCGCCGTACGTATTCGACCGGCCTCTTCGGCGGCCTGAAACCCTTTATGGCACCATGAGGAGGAGTTATCTGCAACGTATCCTGCTGACGGGACTGTTGGTTGGGTGGCCCGTGGTGGCTCGGGCTGCGGGCGAAACCCCGGGCTTTACGGCAGCCGAACTGTTTCGGGTGATCGGTATCGCCGCTGCACTGGTTGGCATTGGCTGGCTGGTGCTGAGCCACTGGGTACTGCGCCGTCGCCTTCCGCGCCCCTTCTATCACTGGGCCATGCTCCTGGGGCTATTTGCGTTACCGGCACTGGCGTTGATGGGGGCTGTGGAGTTTGTGTTTGAGGAAACGAAGACGGTGGCTTCCTGCAATTCGTGTCATGTGATGGCACCCTTTGTGCAGGATTTGCAGGATCCGCACAGTGCGACGCTGGCTGCCCTTCATTATCGCAATAAGTGGATTCCAGAGAACCAGTGCTATGCCTGCCACACGACGTATGGGTTGCATGGCTCCTTTGAGGCGAAGCGGGATGGGCTTCGGCACTGGCTGCTTTACGTGACCCGGAGCTGGGACGAGCCGATTCAGTACAGCGGGTCGTATCCCAACATTAACTGTTTGAACTGTCATGGCGAGACCGATGCCTTTCAGCGGGTGCCGTCGCATGGCGCGCTGTTGACCGATCTACGGGCCGATCGGGTGGCCTGCACGAGCTGCCACGGTCCGCCACACCCAACGCCGCCCGAACGGGATCAGCTACTCTCGTCGGTAACACCTGCACACTCATCCCGCGAAATGCCATGAATGCTGTGGCTTCTGTTGATCGGCTGCTGCGTGCGGCCGTTGTGCTGGCCATCATCGGTCTGAGCTGCCTGCTGATTTTTCTCCTGAGCGGGTTTGCAGCCTGGAGTGTAGGGATCGGTATCTTTCTGGGCGTGCCGCTGTTGATGGCGGCCCTATTGCTTTACATTCTGGTAGTGATTCGCGATCTGCGCCAGCGGGGGGCGCTCTGAGCGGACTGGATCAGCCGGGCGGGCTCGGGCGTTCGAGACGGGCTGTTGTTGTGGACTGGTTGGCGTATGGGGACGCTCGTCCGGCTCAACGCGTATTTCTGGAAGTACCGACGCCTGTTCGGCCCGGGGTTGCTCTGCGCCATTGCTTCGGCGCTGTTCGCGATGCTGGCGCCGGGTGTGGTCCGTCAGGCTGTCGACAGTGTCCCCCGCTTTGTGGCCTATTACCGGGCGGTTGAGGGAACGGCTGCGCAGCCCTTCTTCTATGCCTACGCGCTGACCGGACTGCTCTTCTACGGCGGTGTTATTCTGGGACTGAGCCTGCTGAGCGGACTGTTTACCTTTCTGATGCGGCGGACGCTGGTGGTCGCTTCACGCCATATCGAGTACGACCTACGTAATGCGCTCTATCAACATTTGCAGCAGTTGCCCCCAAGCTTTTACCGAAGATTTTCTACGGGGGATGTGCTCACCCGGGCAACCAGCGACATCGAACAGGTGCGGCGCTATGTGGGACCGGCGATCATGTATGCCACGCGGGCCGTGGTACTGATGATAGCGGCCATCACCGCGATGTTGCTCATCTCGCCGGAACTGACGCTTTACACGCTGCTGCCCATGCCGCTGCTGGCCGTGGGCGTCTTCTGGGTAGCGCATCAGGTGCACCGGCGGAGCGATGCATTGCAAGCCCAGTACGCAAGACTGACCAGCCGCGTTCAGGAAGCACTCAATGGTATCCGCGTGCTGAAGGCCTACACGCGCGAAGCGGCCGAGGCCCGTGCTTTCGAGGCCGAAAGCGAAGCCTATCGTCGTCGCATGCTCGACCTGGCGCGCGTCGATGCCTTCTGGTCGCCGATTTTTATTCTGCTGACGGGCATGGCCACGATCCTGGTAGTATGGAAGGGCGGGCAACTGGCCATGGCCGGCACCATCACGCTCGGTAACATCGCCGAATTCATCATCTACGTGGCGCTGATGACCTGGCCGGTCGCCTCGGTGGGTTTTGTCCTCTCGATGATTCAGCGGGCTGCGGCTTCGATGAATCGACTGGCCGAGATCTTTGACACCGTGCCGGAAATCCGGGACGATCCGGCCTGGACGGACCCTTCGATCCGACAGATCGAAGGACGCATCACCTTCAGGCACGTGTATTTCCGCTATGAAGCGGACGGGCCCTGGGTGCTTGAAGACATCAGTTTTGATCTGCCGGCCGGTGGCGTGCTGGGGATTGTCGGACGCACCGGCGCAGGCAAGACCACGCTGGTGGAGCTGATTCCACGGCTGATGGATCCCGTGCAGGGGGTGGTAGAGATCGACGGACGCGACGTGCGACGCATCCCGCTGGCGCTGCTGCGCCGCGCCATCGGTTATACCCCGCAGGATGTGTTTCTTTTCAGCGATACGGTGGCGGCCAACATCGCCTTTGGCGAACAGGAGACCGACCTGACCCGTATTGAAGAAGCCGCCTACGAGGCCGATCTGCTGGAGAACGTGCGGCACTTCCCGCATGGCTTTGAAACGTTCGTCGGAGAGCGCGGCATCACGCTGTCCGGCGGGCAAAAACAGCGCACGGCCATTGCACGGGCGCTGATCCGTCGTCCCCGTATTCTCATTCTGGACGATGCGCTCTCGGCCGTCGATACCGAGACGGAGCGGCGTATCCTCCGGCAGCTCCGGCGGCACTACGGCAAGCGCACGGTGGTGATTGTCAGCCACCGCATTTCGGCCGTGCAGGAAGCCGATCTGATCCTGGTGCTTGACGAAGGACGGATCGTTGAGCGGGGAACGCATACCGAGCTGCTCAAACAGGGAGGACTGTATGCCCGCCTGTATCGGCAGCAGTTGTTGGAAGAGGAGTTGAAACAACTGTAGCCATCATCGTGGAGCTTTTCATCATTCCACTCGGCACTGCTTCGGCCATTCCTACCCGCACGCGGCATCTGTCGTCGGTGGCGCTGTGGCGGGCGGGCCGCCTGCTGCTGTTCGACTGTGGCGAGGGCACGCAGTATCAATTGATGGCAGCCGGGCTCAAATTGTCCCGTCTGGAGGCGGTTTTTATCACACATTTTCATGGCGATCACTTCTACGGACTCTTTGGCCTGCTGGCTACGCTGGCCATGATCAACCGCACCAATCCGCTGGTGGTGGTGGGACCAGCGGGAATCGGGCAGGTGGTGGAGACGCTGCCCGGCCTTTCGGAAAAGGAGCGCGGCTATCCGATTCGTTACGTGGAGCTGCCAGACGACTTCACGCAGGCTGTGGTGTTTGAGACCCCTGAATACGTGGTGACGGCTCGTCCGGTAGTGCACCGGGTGTTTACGGTGGGCTATCGGTTTGCGGAACGCACGCGGCCGGGACGTCTGGACGTGGCGCGGGCGCAGGCGCTCGGGGTCACCCAACCCGAACAGTACCGGGCGCTGAAGAGAGGGCGAACAGTACAGGTCGGCGATCGGATAGTGCACCCCGAGCAGGTACTGGGACCGCCCATCCCGGGGCGCACGTTCGCGTACTTGACCGACACGCGTCCCTGCGAGAACGGCCGCTTGCTGGCCGAAGGGGTGGACCTGCTCTACCACGAGGCAACGTTCAGCGAGGCACACCATGCGCTGGCTGTCGAGCGGGGACATGCCACGGCCAGAGAAGCAGCCGAGCTGGCTCGGGCAGCCGGTGCCCGTCGGCTCCTGCTCGGACATTTCAGCGCCCGCTACGAGGATCCGACGCCACT
Organism: Rhodothermus sp.; assembly: GCA_026989375.1. GTDB lineage: Bacteria > Bacteroidota > Rhodothermia > Rhodothermales > Rhodothermaceae > Rhodothermus. The sequence continues at coordinate 4,247 of JALSJJ010000211.1, read as the reverse complement.
CGTAGCCGAAGCGCAGGCTGTCTTCCCGAACACCGAGGCGGCCGAAGAATTGAAGCGCTACGTATTGCCACCGCACACCCCCCGACAGACATCCCTGCAGGCAACCGCCAACGGGACAGAAGAACGTGGACGATAAGCCGAACCGCGACGAAGTACCTGGCTTGGATCGACGCCTGCTGCGGCGATTGGCTGGCTACCTGTGGCCTTACAGAGGATGGGTAGCCCTGGCCTTCTGTACGGTGATGGCCGAAGCGTTTCTGGGACCGCTCCGGCCCAAGCTGGTCCAGGTGGCCATCGACCAGCACATCGTAGCTGGCGACTGGGACGGACTGCAGCAGATTATCCTGTTGCTGATCGGCGTGCTCGTCGTGGAAGCCGCATTGTCGTTTGTGAACGACTACCTGACGCAGTGGATCGGGCAGCAGGCAATCTATGACATTCGCACGCGGGTATACCGCCACATCCAGCGCCAGTCATTGCGTTTTTTTGATCGAACGCCCGTTGGACGGCTTATCACGCGCGTGACGAACGACGTGGAGTCGCTCAGTGATATGCTTTCGGCCGGTGTCGTACGGATTCTGGGCGACCTGTTTCGTATCGTATTCATTGCGTACTTCATGTTTATGCTGGAGTGGCGGCTGGCGCTGGTGACACTCTCGGTTATGCCGCTCATGGCACTGGCTGTGGGTTGGTTCCGCCGCAAGGTGCGGGAACAGTACCGAGAGACGCGCCGGCAGCTTGCCCGGCTGAACGCTTTTCTGCAGGAGCACATCAGCGGGATGAAGATTGTGCAGCTCTTTAACCGCGAAGCCGAGGAACTACGTCGTTTCCGGAAAATCAACGATGCCCATCGACAGGCGCAGATCAAGACGGTCTTTTACTTCGCCCTGTTCTGGCCGGCCGTGCAACTGGTTTCCGATGCGGCGCTTGGCCTGGTGCTCTGGGTAGGAGGAATGCGGGCGCTCGAGGGCACGCTGACGCTCGGGGTCCTCATCGCGTTCATTCAGTACGTGCGCCAGTTCTTCGAACCGATCCGCAACCTGTCGGACCAGTACAACATGCTGCAGAGCGCCATGGCCGGGGCCGAGCGTATCTTTGGACTGCTCGACCGGGATACAGCGCTGCCCGAGCCGGCTTATCCCGTGCGTACCGAACGTCTCCGCGGTCACATTGAGTTTCGCAACGTCTGGTTCACTTACGACGAGCTACCGACCGACGGCCAGGAGCCTCACTGGGTGCTACGCGACGTGTCGTTTACCGTCGAGCCCGGCCAGCATGTGGCCATCGTGGGGGCGACCGGCGCCGGTAAGACAACCATTATCAACTTGCTGCTGCGTTTCTATGACGTGCAGCGCGGCCAGATTCTACTGGACGGCCACGACGTGCGCGCTTATGCCCTGCGCGACCTGCGGCGTCATATCGGGCTGGTGCTGCAGGATGTGTTTCTGTTCTCCGGGACGGTACTCGATAATATCACGCTGGGGGATCCATCCATTTCCTTTGAGCAGGTGAGAGAGGCAGCCCGGATGATTGGGGCCGATCGTTTCATCGAACGCCTGCCCAATGGCTACTTCCAGGATGTGCGGGAACGGGGACTGACGCTTTCGCATGGCCAGCGACAGTTGCTCTCATTTGTGCGAGCACTGGTCTACAATCCGAAAATCCTGGTGCTTGACGAGGCAACCTCCAGCGTCGATACGGAAACCGAACAACTCATCCAGCAGGCTATGGAGACGCTGCTGCGGGGGCGTACGGCTATTATCATCGCGCACCGACTCTCCACCATCCAGCATGCCGATCAGATCCTGGTAATGCACCGGGGCGAAATACGGGAACGGGGATCCCATCAGGAGCTTATCGCGCGCGACGGACTTTATCGCCGACTTTATGAACTGCAAAGTCTGGAGCAAACCCGCTCGGCCGCCTGAACCGTGCCTTGCGTTTTGTCTCTATCCGCTTTATTATTGTATATCGTCGAAAAACGATTTTCTCTGAAAAGACATGGCACGCGCCGAAACGAAGCGATTTCTGCCACCGGAGGAACGGATGGCAGCGTTGATGCGGGCGCTGGGGCATCCGGCGCGAATTGCGATCTTGAAGCTGCTGGCTGAGCGGGGCGCGATGCCCTGTTTTGAACTGGTAGAAGAGCTGCCGCTGGCACAGGCGACCATCTCACAGCACCTGCGCACGCTGCGGGAGGCCGGTCTCATCACGTTTCAGGTCGAGGGGCCGCGTTCTTACTATCGCATCCGTCCCGAAGCGCTGCAGGAGCTTGATCGCGCTTTTCGTTTTCTCATGATGCAGCTTCGTCCGGCGCTCTCACCTGAACCGGGCTTTCCATCCCAGGTGGGCTGAGGGTAAGCGATTGTTTCTTGAAAGGAAGCGATGGCGGCCCGGCTGAGGACGTTGCCTGCGTCAAGGTTGCGTAAGGTGCTGCGTGCAGGTTGTCCCACCCGCTACTTTTACTCTAATTTTGGGGACAGGCCCCACTGCTGGCTTCGTCACAATGTCGCGCTTCTCCCGCCTCCTTTCTTGAAGGCGGTCGGGGATGGGCCCTTCCTCCTACCCCCTCCCTCAGGGGAGAGAAGGAAAAGATTCGTGGTGGGAACGGTACCGGGCGTTTGGGCAAGGCTGCGCCTGCCGGGTCTATCCGAAGACTTGCTCCCCCTTGAGGGGGAGCTGTCGCGGAGCGACTGAGGGGGTGTTTCGCTGGATGGGACGTCGCCGCATGGGACTGTAGCGGTGATGGTTAAGGTAAGGCCCCTCCCCCTGTCCCCCTCCCCGGAGGGGAGGGGGGACTCAGGAAAGAAGCTTTGCCTGGTGGCTGGCGTTGGGGTGTGCTTTGCCGTGGAAACCAGAAGACTTGCTCCCCCTTGAGGGGGAGCTGTCCGGAGGACGGAGGGGGTGATATAACTGATTCAGCCTTTAGGAAAAGAAAAGGAGCGGCTTGCTTTGAGAAAAAAGAAGAAATGGTATAGGGAGGCGGAGAGCATTGTAGTGGCGGCAGGTGCTGCTGTTGTTGGAAGCGGGTGGTGGATTGGAAGCATCTGCTACGCTTTCAGACGGTCCGTTTAGGCTCCCCCTGAAGCAGGATTTTGCGTAGCATATTGTTAACACCTTGTCACGTTTAGCGCGAAACTGTTTTCGGAGAAAAAGCTCTCTTAAGAAGCATCGTTCAACCCAACGCGGAGGCAACAATGAAACTACTGGCTATAAGCGATCTGCGGGAAGCGTTTGATTATATCGACCGATTGCCGGAAGTAGTACGCGAAGCTGGAGTGGATGCCGTACTGTTTGCGGGCAACATCCTGCAGGCCGAAGCACGGCAGGCCGAGTGGGCGCGGGCGGTACAGGAGCATCGGCTGCCCGACCGTGCACGTCCGGAAGTGGTCGAAGAGCGGAAGAACGACGCAGAATCGTTCCTGACGTTTTTCCGGCGGCTGCATGCAATCGGGGTCCCGGTCTATGTGATCCCGGGCCGCAATGATGCGCCGGAACGCTTTTTCCTGCAGGCGGCCTTCAACAGTGAAATTGTGACGCCCCATATCCATATGGTGCATCGGAGCTTTGCGCCACTGGGAGGACGCTACATGGTGGCGGGGTTTGGTGGGGAAGTCACCGTGGAGGCGCGGGACCATGAATTCTTCCTACGCTATCCGGGCTGGGAAGCGATTTTTTCGCTGGACTTTTTGCGGCATCTGGATGCCCCCCGCATCCTGCTGTTCTATACAGCCCCGGCCGACAAACTGGACGAGCCGGCCGATCAGAGCGGACCGGCCGCGGTGGCGCATCTGATTAAGACCTACGATCCGCATTTTGTTGTGTGTGCAGGGATAGGAGGCCGTAAGGAAAAGGTGCGGTTGGGGAATACGCTGGTGGTCTATCCGGGCTCGCTGGCCGAAGGCGACTACGCCGTCATCGACACTCGGGAAAAGGAGGTCGCGTTCGGCAACTTGCGGTGAAAAAGCGACGCATCGGTGGGTTGCTGAAGGGACTTAGCAGCAGGCGTGCCTATAACGATATATACATAGCCCCGCCGATCTGTAATCAGGTGCAGGAGCCAGCCGGCTGGCAGGAAAAGGCACCATCCAGAGCGTATCCAGCGTATCGGTTGCAGAAAAGACGGTCAGGCGGGTGGTGGTGGCATCGAGCACCCAGACGCGGCCCCGCGGATCGACGGCAAAGTCGATCGGGTGGCTGAATTCGCCGGGTCCCTGGCCTTTACCCTGGCCTATGGTGCGAAGAAG
>JALSJJ010000210.1 GCA_026989375.1 Rhodothermus sp. | reverse complement strand
CTCGAGTACCTTTTGCATGCGCGCCGTTCCTTCCCGAAAGCGCGCAGCCTCCTCGGCCGTCGGTGGCGGTACCGGCTGCTGACGTTGCCACCAGCGATAGGCGAGTCCCGCCAGTAGCAGTGCCAGCAGTCCCAGTAGTAGGCCTGCCTCGGTGCGCGTAAGCGACAGACGGGATAGCCAGCGGGTCAATAGCTTCATAGCCGAATTTTAAATGGTTACCATTTAGCTAAAGATAAATGCAAAAGCTGGCAGGTACCTGTCGTTTTCTCGACACTTTCCGTGCAGGCATGCGTTTCTGGATAAAGCCAGAAGGAAGTCCCTGATGCTTGTTCGCACCGAAGCCATTGTCCTGCGCACCTTGCCCTATGGAGAGACCAGCCTGATTGCCTCGCTCTTTACGCGGGCAAAGGGACGGCTTTCTGTTATAGCCAAAGGAGCTCGCTTGCCGGGCAGTCGGTTCGGGGGGACGCTGCAGCCGTCTTCCTGTCTGCAAGTGGTCTTTTACTACCGGCCCACCCGAGAGCTACAGATGCTCCGAGAAAGCAGCTTTGCACAATATCTGCCCACGCTGAGCCGTGATCTGGAAAAGCTGACGCTGAGCCTGCGCATGGTTGAGCTGGCGCAGGTACTACTCCCTCCCGAAGAACCCCAGCCAGCGTTTTTTGACGCATTCTGGCAGGTGCTGGCCCGGCTTGATGCGACTCCGGTTCGGGCCTGGAATCTACTCCCCTGGTTTCAGCTCCGGCTGGCCGCGGCCCTGGGCTTTGCACCGAAGATCGAACAAGCTCAGGTTGAACAGATCGGTCCCGAGGGTGGGGAGCTGGTCCTTAGCAGCGGTCAGGTGCGTCCACACTCAACAGATCCAGTGCCGGTGCGTCTGGCCTCACGTGCAGCCCTGCGTGCTTTTGCTTTGCTGGCGCAAACCGATCCCGATACGGCGCTGCGGCTGCATCTAAATGCTACCCAGCGGCACGAACTGCTACAGCTTACCGAGGCCTATCTGCAACATCATATCCCGGAAGGCTTTCCTGCGCGCAGTGGACGGGTAGCCGAACGCCTGTTTGAATCGCTACGATCGGGATCCTGAGCGGCCATGCCGCAGTCGAAGTGCCGCTTCCCAACCGACGCTTATACGCTAACCGGCGATGGCCCATCTTCCAAGCTGGCGCAAAAATCTGCAGCGACACAGCGGCTTCTGGCGCGACGGCTACTGGTACGACCTGCATTTGGAGCGACGCATGCCGCTGGCCCTGGAGATGATCGACGAAATGGTGCTGGCATTGCCACCCCTACGCGAAGGCACGCGCGTGTGCGACCTGGCCTGCGGCACTGGCAACGCCGCCGCAGCCGTCGTATCGGCGTATCCCATGATTCACCTGACGTTGATTGACCAGGACCCTGAACTGCTGGCTATCGCCTACGACAAAGTAGCCGATTACTGCCCGGAGGCGGTTACGATTCAAGCGACCATCGTACCCGATGGAGAGCCGCTGCCGGGAGCCCCCTATGATGTGGTGCTCGCCTCCCTGGCGCTGCATGTGCTGGTGCGGCACGACACCGAGCGCACCGACCCGGCCGAGGCCGAAACCCGCTACGAGCTGCTCCTGCAGAGCATCCGCGATTCACTCACGTCCGGCGGCCACCTGATTATCGGAGACCATGTAGGCGTCCTGCCGCTATACCGCCATCTGAAAGCGCTCGAACGCATCGGCTTTGTCGATGTGGACTGCGCCTGGCGGATAGATGATTTCTTCGTCATTGGCGGCCGGGTGCCTGATGTGCCCTAACCCAGCAGTCGCTTCAACTCCTCCGGATCCCGGTTAAGCAGGCCCTGCTTACGGTAGTAGATCATCGTTGTCTCCAGCGTGCCGTGGCGCATGCGCCGACGCACCTCTTCTACCGACATGCCCTGATTGAGCCAGATCAGCGCGGCCGTATGCGTCAGGCTATGTGGCGTCACCCCACGCCGCGTAATGCCCGCGGCCTCCAGGTGCTGCTTGATTCGACTGCGCACCGAACGCGTGTTGAGGCGCTGTCCTTCGGAGCGATGCCCATGCGACACAAAGAGCGGCTCATCAGGATGCACCGGCCGCCGCGTGTCCAGATAGACCTGCAAAGCCTCTACTACGGGAGGATCCAGAGGCACCTGCTGATCTTTGGCCGTGTGCCCCTTTCCCTGCACACGTAGATACCAGCCCAGCAGCGTCTGGTCCAGGTCACGCACGTCGGCCCGCACGATCTCTACCTCACTCAACCCTGCAAACAGCATCATATGTACGATGGCCCGATCACGCAGCCCGATCTGCGACGTGTCCTGATCCAGTACGGCCAGCAGTTGATCGATCTCCACGCGCGTGAGCACCGAACGGGAATGACTCGACGGCCGCCGATTGCCTTTGACCGTACGCGCCGGATTCTCTGTCAGCAGGCCAATGTCCACCAGATACTGACAGAAGCGACGCAACGCCGTCAGATAGGTCGAAACCGACACCTGATGCAGTTTTTTCTCACGCATCAGGTACTGCTTGTAACGCTCCACATCAGCCACACGAAACCGGAAAAGCCCCTGTTGGCCGGCAAACCATCGCTCAAATTCATGCAAGGAGCGCCGATAGGTACCAACCGTCTCCGGGCTTTTGTTTTTCAGGTACTCCGACTGAAAATCCCGCAACCGCCGCTGCAGCTCGCCCAGTGTTAGCCGCAGGCCTTCTGCCTGGCGCCTGCCTTCCGCTTCCCGTTCGGCCATAGCCCCTTCCGCCTGGTTCAACATGTCTGTAATAATACGGGCACGGAAGGCGAAGGTCAATAACGGACTTCACATCCGGTCTCCTACCGATGCTTTTCGACGGGTGGGACAGGGCAGGCACACAGACAGCGCTACAGGCACAGCACGCACGGCACGCGGCACCACCACCTGTACTGCAGCGTCATCCGGACGAAAATTCAGCAGAATCTCCAGCACTTCGGCTTTGGTCTCTTTATGCACCAAGAGCTGACGCAACCGACTGGCACCGGGAAATCCTTTGAAATACCCGCCGTACATTCGACGCATTTCCAGCACGCCCTTGCGCTCGCCCAGCCACTGGCACTTCAGTTCCAGATGTTCGGCCACCACACGCACCCGCTCCTCCCAGGAAGGCGGTGGCGGCAGCTCGCCGGTTTCCATATAGATTTTGGCATCCCGGAAAATCCAGGGATTCCCGATCGCGCCGCGTCCGATCATCACCGCATCCACGCCGGTTTCGTCAAACATTTGCTTGACCTTTTCCGGCGTGGTGGCATCGCCATTGCCAATGATCGGAATGGAGAGTCCGAGTTCCTTCAGCCGACGGAGCCATTCCCAGCGGGCCGTTCCCTTGTACATCTGCGCGCGCGTGCGCGCGTGTACGGTCAGTGCCTGCACGCCACAATCTTCCAGCATGCGGGCCACCTCCAGAATGCGAATCGAACGATCATCCCACCCCAGCCGGGTCTTGACGGTCACCGGCCGCGTGGCCACCTCGACTACCGCTTCGGTGAGCGCTCGCATTTTCTTCAAATCGCGCAACACGCCGGCACCTGCATCCTTGCAGACCACCTTGCGCACCGGGCATCCGAAGTTGATGTCGATCACGTCCGGACCGATCTGATCGACAATGCGGGCAGCTTCACGCACCTGCTCCAGCTCCCCGCCAAAGATCTGAATCCCGACCGGGCGCTCCTCATCGTAAATGTCCAGCTTTTTGACCGCATCCTCGCTTTCATGCAGCAACCCGCCGGACGAAATGAACTCGGTAAACACCATGTCGGCCCCGTAGCGCTTGCACAACAGCCGAAAGGGCGGATCGCTCACGTCTTCCATTGGCGCCAGGAACAGGGGCCGCTCGCCCAGCTCAATCGTCCCGATGCGCATGTTTCCCGTACCGTGCCGTTACTCCCGATCTGTCCACCATCGCGCTCTCCTACCGGAGGGCCTGCCTCCTGTTCCGCGTGTAACCGAATCGTCCTATCTCGCGTAAGGTCAACCAGCGGCTTGCTTTTCTGGCATACCATCATTTTTTTAGTTCGACCACCAATAACTGCACAACCATGCGCCGTCTGCCTGTTCTGTTGCTGTTAGTCGCGGCCTCCCTGCTTCTGGCAGGCTGCGGTCCGAACCTGTTCGATCTGTTACGGAACATCTGGGCACTGGGCTTCTGCGGCACCGTGATCGTGGTACTTGACATCTTAGCCCTGATCGAACTGGCCAACAGTCCGCGTGACTTTTCCAGCAAGGCCCTCTGGGCGCTGCTGATCATTTTCTTTCCGCTGGGTGGATTGATTCTGTATTACTTTTTCGGACGGTAGGACTTCAATGCGCCTGCTGGGAAATCTGCTCTGGCTAATACTGGGCGGCCTGATCGTGGCCCTTGAATATGCGCTGGCGGGGCTGCTCCTGTGTCTGACGTTGATCGGGATTCCGTTTGGTCTGCAATGCTTCAAACTGGCCCTGCTGGCCCTCTTTCCGTTCGGCCACGCCGTACGCGAAAAGCCGCCAGCCACCGGTTGTCTGGCACTGGTCATGAACGTGCTCTGGATCTTCTTGGGCGGGATCTGGATCACACTCACACATCTGGTGGCAGCGCTGATTTTTGCCATTACGATCGTCGGGATTCCGTTCGCCAGACAGCACTTGAAGCTGGCTCGTCTGGCGCTAACCCCCTTTGGGTATGAAGTGATTCGCCAGCCATGAATCGATACGCACCGGCCATGCGCCCTGCACTTTTTGCCGCGCTGTTGCTTCTCGGATGGTTAGCAGGCTGTACGGCGGGCCCATCACTCCCCGCAGAGGACCATCCTTCCCCGCCTCTTCTGCTGATTTCAATCGACGGCTTTCGGGCCGACTATCTGGAACGCTACGCCCCGCCTACGCTGACTGCCCTGGCGCGCGAGGGCGTCCGGGCCCAGGCCCTGATCCCGGTCTTCCCCACCTTAACTTTTCCCAATCACTATACGATTGTCACGGGACTGTATCCGGACCACCATGGCATCGTGGCAAACACGATGTTCGATTCAACGCTGGGCTGGTTTCGGCTGAGCGACCGGGACGCAGTATCCGACGGTCGCTGGTGGCATGAGGGCGAGCCGATCTGGGTGACGGCCGAACGCCAGGGCTTGCGCACAGCCACCTACTTCTGGCCCGGCTCCGAAGCCGAAATCCGCGGCTACCGCCCCACCTACTGGGTACCCTATGACGGAAGCATTCCGGGCGAGACGCGCGTGCGCCAGGTGCTGGAATGGCTTGACCTGCCCGACTCCCTGCGGCCTCGCTTTCTGACCCTTTATTTTAGCGAAGTGGATCATGCCGGCCACGAGCATGGGCCTGATGCACCCGAAGTAGCCGAGGCAGTACAGCGCGTGGACAGCTACCTGCAACGGCTTGTAGAGGGTCTGAAAGCCCGCAGGCTGTTCGACCACATCAACATCATGATCGTCTCGGATCACGGGATGACGGCCACCTCCCGCGAACGGGTCATCTTTCTGGACGACTATATCTCGCTCGACGACGTACAGGTAGTCAACTGGTCGCCGGTACTCATGCTCACACCCCGCCCCGGCCGATTCGAGCGCGTGCTGCAGGCGTTGCAGCAGGCCCATCCCCATCTACATGTGTACCGGAAAGAAGCGTTGCCCGATCACCTGCACTATAGCACACATCGGCGTATCCCGCCGATTGTAGGGCTGGCAGATGAAGGCTGGATGATCACCTCTCGCGAACGCTTTGAACGACAGCAGCATCGTTTCCCGCTGGGCATGCACGGCTACGATCCGACGCTTCCTTCCATGCGCGGCATTCTGGTTGCCCACGGGCCGGCTTTTGCCCGTGGCCTGGTCGTTCCACCCGTCGCAAACGTCCACCTCTATGCTCTGATGTGCCACCTGTTGGGCCTCACTCCGGCTGCCAACGACGGATCCCTGGAAGCAGTGGAACACCTGTTGTCTCCGGAAACTATTACATATTAGTTTATGTCACTACACAAAGCATTCTTTCACAAGGGCATGTGGGCATGAAAACGTATGTGCTCGCAGGGGCGGTCCTGCTGCTAACAGGATGCGCCCTGATTGAACCAGGCAAGCCGCTCGAAAAACCGATTGCCGAATGCGACGAGCAGCCCCTCCGGCTTGACGTAAGCCGCTTCTCTCGCAACACCTCGCTGCTTCCGGGGGAATGGAAATGGGTGAAAACGACGGTCTACTTTACGATCAGCGGACGCCCGTCGGTCCAGACGCCCTGCTCGGCAGGCTACACCGAAACGCTCCGCATCCGGCCAGAAGGCACGGTTGAAGTGTACCGCAACGACACGCTGGCCTACCGTCAGTCCCTCCAGGAATTTCTGGATCGCCATCTGATCTGGGGAGTCTATTACAGAGATTTGCTGATTCTTAGCTCAACTCCCATCGATGGAGCGGAGCACCTCTACGTGCGAGCGCGATAGATCGACGGAGCCTGTTTCAGTCGATGCGGCGCAGCCGGGCAAACTTGAGCACCAGCTTTTTCTGGCCCACTTCCGGGAAGAAGACAACGGCACGCGCCTGCTCGCCCTGTCCTTCCAGCGTCAACACCTTACCCTCCCCAAACATCGGATGCTCCACGCGGGCGCCGGGCACAATCTCGCCGGCTTCCTCGTCATACACCACCCGCCGCCTCCCAGCCGACGCGCTGCCCTGAGGCAGGGGCTTCCGATAGTAGTGCGGATCCAGCTCCACATACCGGCCAGCACGCGGCTTCCGCTCAACCACCTCGCCGCGACGGAAGGGAAGCCCGGCTTCGGTCACGATGACGTCGGTGTCCAGCTCTTCCAGAAAACGGCTGCGGACGCTGGGCTGTTGCTCTCCATAACGATAGCGGCTGCGCGCGTAGCAGAGAAACAGGTGTCGCTGCGCCCGCGTCACGCCCACGTAAAACAGCCGTCGCTCCTCTTCCAGGTCCCTGCGGTCCTGCGTGGCCTGCGCCAGCGGAAAAAGCCCTTCTTCCAGTCCGGTGATGAACACCACGGGGAATTCCAGCCCCTTTGACGCATGAAGCGTCATGAGCGTTACCCGGTTGTCCTCGGGCATTTCGTCCAGATCAGTCAGCAGTGCCACCTCCTGCAGGAACCCGCTCAGCGTGGCCTGCTCGCCGGCCATAGCCACGTATTCGGCGATGGCATTCAGCAACTCCTGCACGTTCTCCCAGCGGGCCAGGGCCTCCGGCGTCCCTTCGCGACGTAACTCTTCGAACAGACCACTTTCCTGCAATAGCGAGCGCACCAGTTCATCCACAGGCATCGCATCCATCTGGGCCGCGTGACGCGCAATCAAAAAGTGAAACGCCTGCACCGCCTTCTGCGCCCGTGCAGGCAATCCGACCACGTCCACCCGCTCAAGCGTCTGCCACAGACTCAGGCCATGCTGGCGCGCGTAGTCCATCAGGGTTTCAAGCGTACGCTGCCCGATCCCCCGTGCGGGATAGTTGATGACGCGCTGCAGGCTGGCCGCGTCGTGTGGATTGACCAGCAGCCGCAGATAGGCCAGCACGTCTTTGATCTCCTTGCGCTGGTAAAAGGACAGGCTACCCACGACCCGATAGGGAATACCACCGCGCCGCAGCGCTTCTTCGAGCGAACGACTCTGCGCATTGGTGCGATAGAGCACGGCAAAATCACGAAAAGCATAACCGTAGCGCACGTGCAGGTCCCGGATGCGCTGCTCGATTTTCTGCGCTTCGTCCCGCTCCGAAAGCGCCTCGATAAGCACAATCGGATCGCCCTCTGGGTTTTCGGTCCAGAGTTGCTTTTCGAGCTGATCCCGGTTGTTTCGGATGATGGCTTCGGCCAACTTCAGGATGCGGCGCGTCGAACGGTAGTTCTGCTCCAGCCGGATCACCGTGGCGTCCGGGTAGTCGCGCTGAAACGACAGGATGTTGCCGATGTCGGCCCCCCGGAAGGCATAGATCGACTGCGCGTCGTCGCCCACCACGCACAGGTTGCGATGCGCTTCGGCCAGCTTGCGTGCCAGCACGTACTGTGCCCGGTTCGTGTCCTGGTACTCGTCGATGTGCAGATAGCGCCAGCGTTCCTGGTATTGCTGCAGGACGTCTGGATGCTGTTCGAAAAGTTCAATGGGCTTGAGCAGCAGATCGTCAAAATCCAGCGCATTGGCTTTCCGAAGCGCCTCCTGATAGGGGCCGTACAGCCGGGCGGCTTTTTCCTGCGCAGGTGACGCTACCAGGCGGGCATACGCCTCGGGTCCGATCATCTGGTTCTTGGCACTGGAGATCAGGTGCCGGATCGTGCGCGGACTATACTGGCGGGGATCGATCTGGTACCGCGGCATGAGCTCCCGCAGCAGTCGCTCCGCATCGTCGGTGTCATAGATGCTGAAGTCCGGTGTATAGCCAATGCGGTGTCCTTCGCGGCGCAGGATCCGGGCAAAAATCGAATGGAACGTCCCCATCCAGATGTACCGGGCAGCCTCCGATCCAACCAGGCGCTCGATGCGCGCCATCATCTCCCGGGCAGCCTTGTTCGTGAAGGTAAGCGCCAGGATCTGATGGGGTCGGGCCCGCCCGGCGGCCATCAGGTAGGCAATGCGGTGCGTGAGCGTGCGCGTCTTGCCCGATCCCGGTCCGGCAATGATCAGCACCGGTCCTTCGGTAGTCTGCACGGCCTGCCGCTGGACGGGATTAAGCCCTTCCAGAATGCGGGCCGCAGCTTCGGGCAACGCTTCGGGGACGTCGTCGGCCGCGCTGGGTTCGCGTTGTAATAGAAACGTGCGCATCAAACTCAGCAGGCTGCGTGGTGCGTCCTAAGAAAGTACATTTCCGACAGGAATGCCAGTAGGATTCTGATGAATCCGACTCAGGCCGCCGGCTGCCTCTCAATCGACCCAGCCTGCCGGGCTTCGGGCCAGACGCGTATCCAGACGGGCATCCCCGCGACGCTGCGACGAATGGCCGCCACAAGCTTTTGAAACACTTGCTCCTCACGCGCGGTCCAGGCAAATCCGTACGCGGCGCGCAGCTCTGGCGGCAGCAGACCGAGCGTCAGCAGTCGCCAGGGTTTCGTGAGCGGAGCCACCCATCGCACAGGAGTGAGCACATGCGCGGCCAACTGCCGGGCCGGCGGGGTAACGCAGAGCACACCACTGGCCTGTATGGTTTTCAAACAAGCCTCCAGTTGCGCCCACGTCTCCGGAAACGTACCCGGCGAAAGTCCGAGCCATTGCTCCATGGCGCAGGCCTCCTGGCAGTATCGATCCCGCTCCTCAGGCGTCAAAGGCCGCACAAAAGTCTCATAAGCGTGAAGCGTGGCTTCGATCGTGGTTACGTGCACCCAGGTGAGCAGCGCCGGATCGTCGGCCCGGTAGGTGGTACCGGCCGGAAATGTCCCCAGCGATGTATCAAGCGTGCCCTGCACCCGCCGATGCGCCTGTCGAATCCATTGCGCCACCTGGTCGGCCTCCGCGGCTGTTCCGAAAGTCAGCCGCCGCATGGCCTGTACGGTACGCGTAAAACGGCGCCAGGCGGCTCGAAGCGAATGGGAAAAGTCCGAATGTCGGGCCACGGCAATGGCTACCAGCGGATGGGCCAGTTGCCACAGCAGCGCCCGTCCCCAGCCCAGCACCACGATTCGCTCGCGGTTCACCTGCCACGCAATGGAAACGCCTTCCTGCATACCCCCATTGAATGCCCGCACGGGTTGTTGAACAGAAAAGCTTCGGTCCACCGGCTGTTTCCCAAAATTCCTGGAAAGGCTTATCCTTTGCTCCACCACTTCTGTCTATGAACACAGACGCCACACCACATCCAGCGGCGCAGGCAGGCATAGGCGCTGTCCGACATGAAACACCCCCTCAGTCCTTCGGACAGCTCTCCCTCGAAGGGGGAGCAGATTTACTCTGGCCTGGCCGTGTGGATGGTTAACATGAGGGGGTAACTACCAAGCAAGACGATTTCTATCAGGTTCCCCCTCCCCTCCGGGGAGGGGGACAGGGGGAGGGGCCTCACTCCAGCCACCACCGCTACGGTCCCATGCGACGGTGCCCATCCCAGCAAAACACCCCCTCCGTCGCTCCGCGACAGCTCCCCCTACAAGGGGAAGCAAAGTTTTCTGGATCAACACGTAACGCTTACTCTGGCGTGAATGCCAGCTTGCTGGCAAAGCTTTTTCCTTGAGTTCCCCCTCCCCGCCGGGAGGGGGTCAGGGGAGGGGCCCCAAATCCTCACCCGCAACACCCTTGATGCCCATCACCGCCTGAAGGGACTTTGCTGTTTCTCCTTTCGCAACCTTTCACGAAACCCAATCGCCAGATCAGCCATTTATTTGTTTAAACAAATAAATCTTCGTTCA
>JALSJJ010000209.1 GCA_026989375.1 Rhodothermus sp. | reverse complement strand
CTGAGTCGCCATGGACAAACCGTTCCCGCTCTCACAGACCGACGGCCATGCGCGTCACCCGCTGAGTAAACTGTCCGAAGCGGAAGCATGGGCCTGGCAACAGCGCCAGATCAAAGATCTCTGGCGCATTTTCCGGATCATGTCGGAGTTCGTCGAAGGCTTCGAGACGCTCTCGCGCATCGGTCCGTGCGTGTCGATCTTTGGATCAGCTCGCACGCCGCGTGGCCACCGGTATTATCAGATGGCCGAAGCGGTCGGCCGCTGCCTAGTCGAACACGGCTTCGGCGTGATCACCGGCGGCGGACCCGGTATCATGGAAGCAGCCAACAAAGGTGCCAAAGAAGCCGGCGGCGTATCGGTAGGCCTGAATATCGTCATCCCGCACGAGCAAGAAAGCAATCCCTACATCGACCGAGATAAGCTGATTAACTTTGACTTTTTCTTTGTCCGGAAAGTTATGTTTGTCAAATATGCCCAGGGCTTCATTGTGCTGCCCGGTGGCTTTGGCACCATGGATGAACTCTTTGAAGCGCTGACGCTGATTCAGACCGGCAAGGCCACCCGTTTTCCAATTATTCTCATGGGCACCGATTACTGGAAGGGGCTCATCGACTGGCTCCAGCGCGAAATGCTGGCTGCCGGCAACATCGCGCCCGAAGACCTAGACCTGTTCACGCTTACCGATGCGCCAGAAGAGGCGGTCGAAATGATCGAAACCTTCTATCGAAAACGCGCACTCCAGCCTAATTTTTAGAATATGTGATTTTGATGAAAAATCAGCAAGCTTTCCTTTTAACGCTGGAACTTGTATCTTTAAGCCTTGTCTTCCAGATCGGTTTGGCCGTAAACCCCGTTTTTTCAAACACTCCAACAGAGAACGATGATGCAGAAAGGACCTATGGGAGCGATTCGTTCTGGGCGCTACCTGCTGAGTATTGCGCTGCTGGCCGTCAGTCTACCCCTTGCCACCACCCGGGCCCAGCAATCCGAAGAATACAAGAAGGTGTTCAATCAGGCGCTGGAAGATGCCCGGGCCAAGCAGTATCAGAAGGCCCAGGAAGGTTTCTTGAGAGCCGCTGAAATGGCCAAAGAGGCCAACGACCAGGAGGTTGCCCAGAGGGCGCTGCGCATCGTTGCCCAGCTGGACTACAACTTTGGTCTGCGTGCTTACCGCAACAAATCGTATGATCAAGCGCTGGAGCATTATACCAAAGGCATCGAACACGATCCGTCCTATCCCAAGAATTACCTTGGTAAAGGATTGGCGTTGCTCAAGCTGGACCGTTTTGAGGAAGGACTGGAAACCCTGAAACAGGCGCTGGCGGTCAGTAAAGAAGCCCGGGATCGTCAGACGCTGCAGGCTGCGGAAAAGGCTATCCGGGATCACTATCTCTACCTGGCTTCCAGTACGCTGGCCCGTCAGGGTGGCAACCCCACGCCTCCGGATGCCCGCGAAGCGATTAAATACCTGGACGAGTTGCTTCAGATTGAAGATGTCTCGCCCGATGCGGATGTTTACTACTACTATGCAGAGGCCTGGAAAACGTTGGGCGAGTACCAGAAGGCTGTAGAAATGGCCCAGAAGGCGCTGGAGCTGCATCGGGGAAGCCGCACGGATAAGGCCAAGATTTACTTTGTGATGGGCGAGGCCTACATGCTGATGGGCGACAAAGAAAATGCCCGCAGGGCTTTCAGCAATGCGCTCTACGGCAGCTATAAGGCCCCGGCCGAGCACTATCTGTCACAGCTCTCCTCGTCGCGCTGAGCCAACTATACCATGACCTTAATCAGAAGGCCCGCCAATGGCGGGCCTTCGGCTTTTTCAGGTGGCCCGTCGGGCCAGGTAAACCAGTACGATTAAGAGCGCGGCAGGGACCAGGACACTGGCTATCGGCAGCCATTCCAGTCCGGTTGGCATAGAGACCGGTCCCTGTTGCTGCAACAGGTTCAGCATGGCAGCACGTGATTGGTGTCTGTCGTTGCTTTCCCTACGAAACTTCCATCTTTCAGGTTCTTCTGTTTCGTATCTTGCCCCTGATTCTGGTCACAGGAGGCACAGAGCTATGGCGGAAGTATCGTCTCGGGCGTTACAGATGGTTGATCTCGTCGGCCAGTACCGGGCTATTCGAGCCGAAATCCTTGCAGCCATCGAAGAGGTGCTGGAAAGCGGTCAGTTTATCCGGGGGCCGATTGTTGCCGCATTTGAGCAGGAATTAGCGGCCTATCTGGGCTGCCGCTTTGCGCTGGGTGTAGGCAACGGCACCGATGCGTTGCAACTGGCTTTCATGACGCTGGGCCTCCGCCCGGGCGATGAGGTGATTGTGCCGGCCTTTACCTTTGTAGCTACCGCCGAGGCCGCTGCCCTGCTGGGCATTCGGCCGGTCTTTGCCGACATCGATCCTCGGACGTTCAACCTGGATCCGGCCAGCGTCGAAGCCCGCCTCTCGCCCCGCACCCGCGCGATTGTACCGGTACACCTGTTCGGCCAGGCGGCCGAGCTGACCCCGCTGCTGGCGTTGGCCGAGCGCCACCATCTGTACGTCATCGAAGACAACGCCCAGGCCATTGGAGCGACCTACCGGGGTCAGAAGACCGGCACGTTCGGCCATATAGGCTGTCTTTCGTTCTTTCCCTCCAAGAACCTGGGAGCCTACGGGGATGGCGGGGCCGTGCTCACCAACGATCCGGCCCTACATGAGCGCCTGTCCATGCTGGCCAACCATGGGGCGCGACGCAAATACTATCACGAGCTGATCGGGATCAACAGCCGGCTCGACGCCCTGCAGGCGGCCATCTTACGCATCAAACTGCGCCACCTGGAGGCCTACACGCAAGCACGTCAGGAGGCAGCCGATCGATACGACGCGCTGCTGGCCGACTGTCCGGGCCTGACTCTCCCCTACCGCGCTCCGGAGCGCACGCATGTCTTTCATCAGTACACGATCCGGGTGCATCCCGAGGTGCCCGGCGGCCGTGATGGGCTGCAACGTTACCTGAAACAGCAGGGCATTCCTACCGCCGTTTACTACCCGGTCCCGCTTCACCAGCTACCTGCCTTTGCCGATTTCGGACCTCACGATAGGCTCCCAGAAGCCGAAAAAGCCGCCCGCGAAGTGCTTGCGCTTCCCATGCACACCGAGCTGACGTCGGAGCAGCAGCGCTACATCACCGACGCCATCCGCACGTACGTGGAAACGGCATTGCGCACAGGCCGGCCGCCCACCTCCTGATCCTCACGCAACGGTCTCGGGCACGCCAGCCAGCAGGTAGAGTACGGCCATGCGCACCGCGACGCCGTTGGTGACCTGATCCAGAATGATGGCCCGCTCATGATCGACCACTTCGCTGGCCAGCTCCACGCCGCGATTGACAGGTCCCGGATGCATGACCAGCAGATCCGGATAGCGCTTCAGGTGCTCCAGTTTGATGCCGTAACGCTCATGATACTCCCGCAGGCTGGGAAACAGCCCGGCCGTCTGGCGCTCAAGCTGCAGGCGGAGCGCCATGGCCACGTCGCACCCTTCGAGCGCTTCTTCCAGCCGATAGGTCACGCGCACGCCCAGCTCCTCGATGCCTACCGGCATGAGCGTCCGGGGTCCGCACAGCGTTACGTTGGCGCCCAGCGCTTTCAATCCATAAATGTTGGAGCGGGCCACCCGGCTATGGGCGATGTCGCCAATAATAGAAACGTTCAATCCTTCGAAGGAAGGAAAATGATCGGCAATGGTCAGCAGATCCAACAGCGCCTGCGTCGGGTGCTCGTGCGCCCCGTCGCCGGCATTAATGACCACCGCGTCGATGCAACGCGTCAGGAAATGGGCCGCCCCGGGGGATCGATGTCGGATCACGACCATATCGATCTTCATGGCCTCCAGGTTACGAGCCGTGTCTTTGAGCGTCTCCCCCTTGACGACCGAAGAGCCTGCGGCGGAGAAGTTCACCACGTCCGCCGACAGGCGCTTTTCGGCCAGCTCGAACGAGATGCGCGTGCGCGTGGAGGGCTCAAAAAACAGGTTAACCACCGTCACGCCACGCAGGGTGGGTACGCGCCGGATGGGCCGTTCAAGGACTTCTCGGAACTGACGCGCTGTCTGCAGAATGAGGCGGATCTCTTCGGCGGAATAGGTGGCCAGCCCCAGCAGGTGGCGATGCTGGAGCCGGCCCTGCAACGGCGTGTCGGGTTGCGTCCCCATAGGTTCAGCGTTACGCAGGTTCAGCTCAGGGCGGCCAGGTTCGCCTGCAGGCGTTCCAGCTCAGCCCGGGCATCCTGTTCTTTCTGGCGCTCACGGGCCACCACTTCGGCCGGCGCTTTTTCCAGAAACTGCGGGTTCTGGAGTTTCTTACGTACGCTTTCCAGGAACCGCTCTTTCTGGGCAATTTCTTTTTCCAGGCGGGCCCGTTCCTGCGCCAGATCGATCACCTCGGCCAGCGGCACGTACACTTCGTAGCGTCCCACCACGACGGTCGCGCTGGCCTTTGGCCGTTCCAGTCCCACTCCCACGGTCAGCGCCCCCACACGCGCCAGCCGGGCAAAGTAGCTACGGTGCGCCTCCAGATGCGCCACCTCGTCGCGCTCGTCTTCGGGCACATTGATCCACACCCGGATCTCTCGGCCGGGCGGTACTCCGTAGGTGCTCCGCACGTTTCGAATGCCCGAAATCATTTCCTGAATGCGGCCAAAACGCCGTAGCGCCGTCTCATCGATCTCCTCTGGATGCGACTCCGGCCAACGCGAGACGATACAGGCCTCTTGCTCACCGCGCGGTCGCAGCCGCCACCAGAGAGCCTCAGTAATAAACGGCATGAAGGGATGCAGGAGCTGAATCATCTTTTCGTAGAGCTCGACGGCCAGCGCGATCGTCTCCTCGTCCATGGCCTGGCCGCGCGGGGGCTTGATCAGCTCCAGGTACCAGTCGCAGTAATCCCCCCAGAAGAGGTCGTAGATGGTCAGCAAGGCCTCGTTGAGGCGGTAGCGGTCTATGGCCTCGTTGACGGTGGCGATGGCCTGGTTCAGGCGGGAGACCATCCAGCGCTCGACCAGCGAAAGCTCCTCAAAGCGCCGCTGCCGCCGGTAATCACGCAGGGGCCGTCCTTCGTCGTCGGTCTCCATGAACTGCCCGAAGACGTTGAACGCGTTCCAGATCTTGTTGGCGAAGTTGCGCCCCATTTCGAACTTTGAGGGGTCCAGTTTGATGTCCTGCCCCTGCGTGCAGAGCACGGTCAGCGAGTAGCGCACGGCATCGGCCCCATACTGCTCGATCATCTCCAGCGGGTCGATGCCGTTGCCCAGGCTTTTCGACATCCACCGGCCGTATTTGTCTTTCACCATGCCGGTGATGAACACATCCCGGAAGGGAATCTTGCCGGTGAAGTGGATGCCCGCCATAATCATGCGGGCAATCCAGAAAAAGAGAATGTCGTAGCCCGAGACGAGCACGGTGGTGGGATAGAAGTAGTCCAGCTCGGGTGTCCGGTCGGGCCAGCCCAGCGTAGCGAACGGCCAGAGCCAGGACGAAAACCACGTGTCCAGCACGTCTTCGTCCTGCACCATCCCCGGCTCAGGTTGCTCGATCGACACCACAAAGCCCTTCGACTCGTCGATCTGGCCGTTTTCGTCGGTATAGTACCACACCGGGATGCGGTGTCCCCACCAGATCTGGCGGCTGATGCACCAGTCGCGGATGTTTTCCATCCAGCGGAAGTATTCGTTGGCCCAGCGCTCCGGATAGAAGCGAATCTCACCGCGGCGCACTGCTTCGATGGCGGGCTCGGCCAGGGGCTTCATGCGCACGAACCACTGCCGGGACAGCAAGGGTTCGATGATCGCCTTGGAGCGGCTGGAGATCGGTACGGTATGGCGATAGGGTTCCACCTTTTCAAGCAGACCCTGCGCGCGCAGGTCTTCGACGATGCGCTGGCGCGCCTCAAAGCGATCCAGCCCGGCATACGGCCCGCCGTTTTCGTTAATCGTGCCGTCCGGATTCATGATGTTTACCAGGGGCAGGCCGTGGCGCTGGCCGATTTCAAAGTCGTTCTTGTCGTGGCCGGGCGTGATCTTGAGCGCCCCTGCGCCAAAATCCCGTCTGACGTGTTCGTCCGCGATAATCGGGATCTCGCGCCCGATAAGCGGAAGGCGCACCTTTTTTCCGATCAGGTGGCGGTAGCGTTCGTCCTCAGGATGCACAGCCACCGCTGTGTCGCCCAGCATAGTTTCCGGGCGCGTCGTGGCTATTGTGACGAAGCCGTTGCCATCGACCAGCGGGTAACGGATGTACCAGAGATGGCCATCCTGCTCAACGTTGTCCACCTCTTCATCAGACAACGCAGTTTGATCAACCGGACACCAGTTGACCAGATAGTTGCCCCGATAGATCAGCCCTTCGTTGTACAACCGGATGAAGGCCTCCTGCACGGCCCGTGTGAAGCCTTCATCCATGGTAAAGCGCGTGCGAGACCAGTCGCAGGAGTCGCCCAGCCGCCGCTTCTGTTGCAGAATAATATCGCCGTACTCCTCTTTCCACTGCCAGACGCGCTCCAGAAAAGCTGCGCGGCCCAAGTCGTGCCGCGTCTTGCCTTCTTTTTCGCGCAGTTCGCGCTCGACCACGTTCTGCGTCGCAATGCCGGCATGGTCAATGCCCGGCAACCAGAGGGCCTCATAGCCCTGCATGCGCCGGATGCGCGTCAACGCATCCTGGATCGTGTCCTGCAGCGCATGCCCCATGTGCAGCCGCCCCGTTACGTTGGGCGGCGGCATCATGATCACAAACGGCGTTCGCTCGGGCCGGATTTCCGCCCGGAAGAAGTGGTGGGCCTCCCAGTAGGCGTACCAGCGGGGTTCGATTTCCTTTGGATCGTAGATTTTGCGCACCCGCTCGGTCTTTAGCAACGGCGCTCCTGCCATGACACCAACCGTTTCAGCTCACATCAGCTCAGCGTTTTCTCTCAACCTAAGGCTCTGCCGGGAGTTCCAGTGTGCCTTTTGCGATCAAGATAGCGCAGAAAAGCGCGTGCTTGCTTTAAGCCTCCTTGAACCTGATGTGCAAATCTTGCACGCTCTTTCTTAACCATTTCCCACTACAATGTAATTCTTCTGGTATTCTGTGCAGGATTTATACTGGCATCATTGTTGCGCTCCCTCTCCTGTGTCGCGTGCTGTGTTTCACTAAAACAAAATGGAGGGATCATGTGGCGCAACATTGCTACGGGATTGCTGGCCTTTCTGGTTGGCCTTGCTGCGCAGGTAGCGCAGGCCGATGAACATCCAGGATTTGAGCTGGAAGGTACCATTGAAGCAGTGGATCATACCACGCTGACGCTTCATGGTATCACGTTTAACCTGACTGCAACAACGCGCATCCGCGATGCGGCAGGTCAACCCATTCCTGCAAGCCAGCTACAGCCTAACCAGTATATTGAGCTGACGGGACATTTTGGAGCAGATGGTTTCTACTACGCTCTGAAAATCGAAATTCAGGCAAACCAGGATTCGACCGATGAGGTAGAAGCCTGGGGCCCCCTGATGGCCCTGACGGACAGTACGCTGACCGTTCAGGGACTCACCTTTTATCTCAGCGCAACCACCCAGATCTCCGGCCGACTGGTTGTCGGGCAACGTCTGGAAGTTGAAGGTATTGTCCAGGGTGATCGTTTTGTGGCGTTGGAAGTCGCCAGCAGCCGCCCTGATGAAGGGGAGGAAGAAGGAGAAGAACACCGTCCCACAATCGAGCTGGAAGGGCCTATCACGGCGCTGGGCGACTCTACGCTGGAGGTACGGGGCCATACAATCCGGATTCTACCGACAACCCGCATCTGGGGCGATGATGATCAGCCATTGACACTGGCTGACCTTCAGATCGGCGTGTTTGTTGAAATCAAAGCCCGCCTGGTCAATGGACAGCTGGTGGCCCTTGTGATCGAGGTGGAGCAGCCTGAACGCGCCGAAATGGACCGTCGTAAGGTCGAAATAGAAGGAATCATCCAGGCACGCACCGATAGCACCTTTACGGTGGGCGCGCTAACGTTCCACCTGACACCTGTTACGCAAATCAAGGGCGAAGACGATCAACCGCTCACACCAGCGGCATTGCAAGTGGGCGTCTTCGTGGAGGTGAAAGGGTATCTGGACCCCACAACACGTACGCTGTACGCGCTCAAGGTAGAAGTAGACCAGCTGGACGCGCAGGAACTGGAGCTGGTGGGCCGTATTGAAGCGATCGGGAGCGACAGCCTGGTTGTGGCGGGCATCACCCTCTTTGTCGATGCCAATACCCGCATTGAGGATCCCTGGGAGCAGCCGCTCACCCTGGCGGATCTCCAGGTTGGTCTGCTGGTTGAGGTAGAAGCTCGTCAGCGCGAGGATGGTACTTACCTGGCCTTAGAGATCAAAATCCGCAAAGTCTTCCATCCTGTGGTCGAAGTTGAGGGCCCCATTGAAGCCTTGACCGACAGCACGATCACCGTGGCCGGACAGATCTTCCGGGTGCGTCCGGGCGCTCAGGTGCTGGGTCCTGGTGGCCAAGTGGTGTCGCTTGCGGATTTGCAGGTGGGCCAGAAGGTTAAAGTGCGCGGCGTGGTGCATCCAGATGGAACCTACTGGGCCGTACGGATCCGGGTAAAAGAGGATCAGCAGGATGACACGATCGAAGTGGAGGGTACGATCGAAGCACTGGGCCCGGACAGTCTGGTGGTGGCAGGTGTGACCGTGTTTGTCGACGCCAACACCCAGATTCTGGCCTACGATGGTACGCCCATCACGCTGGCTGACCTTCAGACTGGATTTATTGTCGAGATTCAGGCGAACGTGCAGCCAGGCATCGGTCTGGTGGCACTGCAGATTAAGGTTGAAGACTTCGTCGAAGCGACAGGACAGGCCGACAGCGTGCGGGCCGACGCAGTGGTCCTGCAGCAGGTTACCTTCTTGATCAATGCGCAGACGGTCGTGGTCAACGCACAGCAGCAACCCATTGACTGGAGCGATGTCCAACCCGGACAGCAGGTGGTGGTGCAGGGACGTCGAGCCGCTCCGGCCGGTAAGGCTGGTGCCTTTCTGACGGCAACGACCTACGTTGCGGATTATGTCACGGTCCTCGGCGATGCCTCCATTACCAGCACTGAAACACCTGCGCTGCCCAGCGCCTTCGAGCTGGCGCCCAGCTACCCGAATCCGTTCCGTCAGCAAACCACAATTCGGTTTACGCTGAACGGGACCGGGCCCCAGCCCGTTACGCTGGAGATTTACAACGTGCTCGGGCAACGGGTGCGTACCCTGGTGCAAGGCTTGCTATCTCCAGGGCAACACACGGTGATCTGGGACGCCACCGATGATGCCGGGCGGCCGGCTGCCAGTGGCCTGTACCTGTATCGGCTGCGCGTAGGTAACCAAGTGCAGACCCGTTCCGTGGTGTTGATGCGATAAATTGGCTCCCCCACCACCTCACTGAAGCCCGGCCCTTGAAGGCCGGGCTTCTTTTTTCAAACAGATGAGAAAAGCTCCGGCTTCCTCATACGGCGTGACCGGCCAGCCTCTAACCGCTGCAACAGGCAGCGACGGGAGCCCGCAACCGCTTCCTGCTTGCCCGACCAGGCACTCGGTCGAACAGGGTCATGGCATAATGCAGACCGGCCCGGTCGCCCGCGCCGGCAAACTGCCGGTCGTACGATCAATGCCCCAAACGCACCCGCTCTCCCTTCCAAGAAGAGCCGCCACAAAGTGACGGAAGGGGGCTGGATCGGCGTTGTGCTCAGAAAAAACACGGCGACAGGGGGGAACGTGCCCCCCAGAGGGGAGGGAGCGAGAGAAAGAAAAACTGCCCCAGACAAAGAGCGTGTAAAGAGACACGCTCCACCGGCGCGTGACAGAGATGGATGCTTCCCGGCCGTCTTCGTAGTAAAGACACAAGCTCCACCGGCGATCCGGCAGCCATGGCCTCCTTAGGCAAAATTGCCCGCACCATCCTCTCAGACAAAGCTCCTGGCGTTGAGCCATAAAAAGTTTGCTCACTTAGGCGTGACACCGCGAGCTGCCTCAGATACCCCTCTGGCATTGAGCCATAAAAACTTTGCTCCCCCTTCCAGGGGGAGCTGCCCGAAGGGCTGAGGGGGTGGCTGTTGAAACCAGCGTCGCCGCCAAAAACAGCGCAGCAAACAGGCTGGCGAACTTGGTTAGCCCCTCCCCCTGCCCCCTCCCCAGAGGGGAGGGGGAACATCATTAAAAAGCCTTGCCAGGAATCGGACAATCGTGCTGAAGTAAACGTTACGTGACCAAACCAGAATCTCTGCTCCCCCTTCCCGGGGGAGCTGGCCCAATGGGCCTGAGGGGGTGTTTGGCTTCCGGGTAAGACACCTGCGCATGGGGTAGTGGCGATAAGGGATGGCGTCATGCCCCTCCCCCTGTCCCCCTCCCCAGAGGGGAGGGGGACTTAAGGAAAAAAGCTTGGCCGAACATCTGGCATAGGCGCCAGGGTGCGCTTTGCCATAAAGCCCCAGAGAAATTCAGCTCCCCCTTCCAG
>JALSJJ010000208.1 GCA_026989375.1 Rhodothermus sp. | reverse complement strand
CGCTTGTTGCGCAGCCGCTCTATTTCTATGGCCGCATGGGCGTAGGTCAGTTGTTGGGAGGATGGACGGAGGGGCTGTGGCGCCCGACCGCCGGACTGGGCATGGGGCTGGAAACGCCCTGGCCGATTTCTGTAGAAAGCTATGTGGGTGGATTTACCATTCGTTGGCAACCGTCCGGTGGAACACCGATTACCTATTGGCTATCGGATGTACTACCCCCCTCTTACGGAGGCCGGATCTGGCAACTGCAGCTCAACCTGGCGCTGCGGATTCGACTGCTTCGGTACAAACGAAGTGAGCTGGCCTTGGGGATAGGGCCCTCGCTGCGCTATATCCGGCGAAGGTTGGTCAGTGAGGATGCGCGGTTGCGGTGTCTAAGTCCCTACTATGAAGAAAATAACTGTGTTTACTGGCCTCAAAAGATAACGAGCCAGGGATGGGAGACCGCCGGCCATATGTTTCTGGAAGCCGGCCTCTATCCACTGATTGCGCAATGGGGGATGGGTATTTTTCTGGAGTCAGCGGCTTTTTCAGAAGGTTCGTTTATGGTGATCGGTCTGCGCGTCGTTCGGCGATAAAGGCCTTGCTGTGGGAAAGATCTGAAGCTACCTGCAGGTTCACTGTAACGGAGCAATAGCTGATTTTTTAGCGCATTTCTGACCAAATCTTGATGCGTTCAGCTTGCCTTGGGAGAATTGTTGTCTTTATTTGGGACAAGGTAGTCTTAATTACCAATGCTTTTGGCCAAAGATGACGGGTATTATGCGACGCACAATAGGGTTATTGCTGGGGTTGAGCCTGGCATGGTGCAATATGACATGGGCGGCGACACCGGCCGATACGATTCGGGCGCAGGGGACGTGGGGCCAGGTGCGGCTGGATACCCGGTATCGCTATGAACTGGTGGATGAAACGGGTAAAGAAACGGCGCGGGCATCGACGCTGCGGCTGCGGCTGGGGTATGGCACGCCTGTGTTGCAAGGCTTGCAGGTGTATGGAGAAGTTGAGGGACTACAGGCCGTGGGGGCTGATCGCTATAATAGCCTGCGTAATGGCCGTACGCAGTATGCCATAGTGGCCGATCCAGAAAAAGCCGAGCTGAACCAGCTCTGGCTGGAGGTGCGCTGGATTCCCCGAACGCGTCTTCGGATAGGCCGGCAGCGGATCACTTACGACAACCATCGTTTTATTGGCAACGTAGGGTGGCGTCAGCTTGAACAGACCTATGACGCTGCTTCGGTAACAAGTCGGCCATTGCCCGACCTGGTGATCAATGGCGCTTATCTGTGGCGCGTGCAGAATGTGCTTTCGCAACGCCAGCGGCTGGCCGCCCCGTTGTTGCACCTGACCTATACAGGTTGGCCGGCCATGCGTATAGTAATCTATGGCTACTGGATTGGCTATGAAGCGCAGGTCTATGCTACGCGCTCGGTGCAGACCTACGGCGTCCGGCTGGAGGGTAGGCGGTTGCTTACCGATCGGCTGACGTTGCGCTACACGGGCGAGTGGGCTTACCAGAGGGATTATTACGACAATCCGAACGACTTCGCTGTGCAGTACACGCATGGATTGGTAGGGCTGACCATGCAGCAGGACGGCTGGACGATCTCAGTTTCCGGTGCCTTGGAGCTGTTCACCAGTGACAATGGTGTTGCTTTCAGCACACCGCTGGCTACCCTGCATGCTTTCCAGGGGTGGGCGGATCGATTCCTGCGCACGCCGCCGCAGGGATTGCGCGATCTGTATGCTTCGCTGAGCGTTCGACGAGGACGCGTGCAGGTTACCGGCGTCTATCACGACTTTGCCAGTGACGACGGCAATGTGGCCTACGGCCGTGAACTGGACCTGGTAGCCAGTTATGTGCTGACGCCTAATCTGTCGTTGCTGGTAAAATATGCCGCCTATGATGCCCGTTCCTGGAGCGTCGATGTGCAAAAGTACTGGTTTATGCTGGACTTTCGCTTCTGAAGAGAGCGGCATTCTGAGGCGTTTAATTCCCCGCCTGTATTGCATAGGCGGGGAATTTTTTATAGAATAGGCCGCTAAGTCGATATTTACGACGGTAACAGGTTTTGCCAGGGCTGACGTTGTTCGTAAAAATCGGTAGTAAGATGTCTATGCGTGTACGGGCAGAGGATGTGTGCCTGATGATGCAGCATGTGTTCAATGCGGCGATTGCGGTGTTGAAGGACAGCCAGCAGCTTAGTGATGAAGTGAGCCTGGTGCAGACGGCCCGTCTGGCAGCGTTGCAACGCTCGCTGGAAGATGTGGTGACTATTTACAAAGCCTACGAAGAGGATCAGCAGCAGCGATTCCGCTCTTAGTCTTCGGTGTTAACTTCCCTTGACTATCTGGTCCTGACAGGCTACCTGCTGGGTTCCATTGCGCTGGGGCTGTGGGCGGGTGGGCGCCAGCGCAATGCGGTTGATTACTTTCTGGGTGGCCGTACCCTTCCCTGGTGGGCGCTGTGTCTGTCGGTCGTTGCCACAGAGACCAGTACGTTGACGGTGATCGGTATTCCGGCGGTTGCCTACGCCGGTGATCTGAGTTTCTGGAAGCTTACGATTGGCTACGTACTGGGCCGAATCGCCGTCAGTTTTTTCCTTTTGCCCCGCTATTTTGAAGGTTCGCTTACGACGGCCTATGCTTTTCTGGGGCAGCGTTTTGGCCAGGGCATGCAAACGGCGGCTTCGCTCGTTTTTCTGGTGACCCGATTGTTGGCCGATGGGGTACGTCTGTTTGCTACGGCTATCCCGCTGAAGGTCATGGCCGACATGGCCGGTCTGTCGGTTTCGTACCTGGAAGTGATCTTGGTCGTAGCCGGGGCTACGGTACTTTATACGCTGATTGGGGGACTGCGAGCAGTGGTCTGGCTTGATGTGTTGCAGCTCCTGGTGTACGTGGGAGGGGCGGTGGGGGCTCTGTGGGTGCTCTGGCAGGGGGTACCGGATGACTGGTGGCAGCTGGCCTCGGCAGCCGGGAAAACCCGCCTGCTGGTGCCCGATGCCGAAACCAGTCCACTGCGCTGGATGACCGAGCCGTACGTATTTGTGACGGCCGTCGTGGGAGGGGCTGTTTTTTCAATGGCTTCGCACGGGACAGACCACCTGATGGTGCAGCGGCTGCTGGCCTGTCGCAATCTGCGCGATAGCCAGAAGGCACTGATCGGTAGTGGGCTAATTGTGATGGGACAGTTTGCGCTGTTTCTGCTGGTCGGACTGATGCTCTGGGTGTATTATGGGGCCTCCCCGCAGGAGCTGGGGTTGTCCCGGGCCGACGAAATCTTTCCGCGTTTTATCATCGAAGGATTGCCTCCGGGCATTTCCGGATTGCTGCTGGCCGGTATTCTGGCCGCCGCCATGAGTACCCTTTCCTCTTCACTCAATGCTCTGGCTTCTTCAACACTTTTCGATCTGTATCAGCGGTGGCGTGGACGGCCGTTAGAGGGGCGCCAGTCCCTGATGGTTTCGCGGCTATTGACCTTGGGCTGGGCGCTGGTTTTCGTGGGATTTGCCAGTCTGTTTGAAAGCACCGACAATCCGGTCGTGGAGCTGGGGTTATCGATCGCTTCGTTTACCTACGGCGGGCTGCTGGGGGCTTTTCTGCTGGGGCGCTTTAATCGGCGGGTTTCGCAGCGGTGGGCTATCGGGGCTTTTCTGGTAGCTATCGGGCTGATGACGTTGGTGATTCTGGGGGTGCGCATTCATCCAGACGGTCGCCTGCTGTTTACGTTGGCCGCGGATGCGACTGGTGAGCTGCGCAGTCTGGCTTGGCCCTGGTATACGTTGCTTGGGGCGCTGCTGACCGGCCTGCTTGGATCCTTGCCGCAGCTGGTGCATAGGTACGGACGTTAAATCAGGGTTGAAAGAACCACCTGCATGCGTATCTGGGAACGATTCCAGCGAGGACGTCGCGCCCCGCGGCCGGTAGGACAGCAACTGGAGCGTGGACGTGAAGCCAATGCCCTTCGGGTGCGGCGCCGGCAGTGGATGATCAAGGCGGCTATCTGGCTGGGCTTGATTCTGCTAACCCTGCTTGCATTTCCGAGGGAACGTGTGTACCAGTTTACCGTGCGCGTCGGTGAGGTCTGGCAACACAATGAGCTGGTTGCTCCCTTTGACTTTGCCCTGTACAAAGATGCCGAGCAACTGGCCCAGGAACGACGTCAGGTCATTTTGCAGACGCCCCCGTACTTTCGTGAGGTGCCTAATGCATTGCGTCGCATGGAGGCCAACCGGGATACGGTACGCGCCCAGCTCGAAGCCATTTTTGAGGCCTATGCCCGTTATCGGCATAATTTGTTGCGGGGGCGTCAGAGTGCGGCCCAGGCCGATTCGATTCGCTATGTGGAGCTGCGACGGAATGCACGGGTCAAGTTGACGTCGGAGCAATGGCGTCTGCTGGCCGAAGATTACCTGGCGGCGATAAGCGAGGCCGGAGAGGTGGTCCGGCGGGATGGCAGGGAGCCGCTTTACGCCGTGTTGCTCCAGGAGGCCTGGGCCTTCGGAGTGCAGGTACTACGGGTAGGCCTACTCGACGTGCCACGCGATAGCGTGCGAACCACTGAGATTGTGGTGCGCAACGAAGCGGAGCGGACCGAACGCTTACTTTCAGCAGACCGTGTCTTTGGGTTGGATGAGGCCTATAGTGCTGCGCGAGAATACTTTCTCCGTCAGTTTAACAATCGGCCTGATCTGGCCAGTATTGCGCTGGCGTTTTATCGAGCGATCCTGGTGCCCTCCTATGTCTATCTGCGCGCTGAGACGTTACATGCCTGGCAGCAGCAGCAGGCACGCCTTTCGCCAACCTATGGACTGGTCAAAGCCGGCGAAGTGATTGTGCAACGTGGTCAGGTGGTAACCGAAGAGATCAAGCGGAAGCTCGTCTCCCTTGAACGCGCCCAACAGGAACGTGGAGGACCTGCACTGTTCTGGCGACGGTTGCTCGGACAAACGCTGGTCACGCTGGCTACGTATCTGTTTTTCTTTTTATATCTCTATCTGCTACGACGTCCTATTTTTGAAAACAACACGCAGGTGTTCCTGATTGCGCTACTGTTTGCTGCCATTCTGGGGCTTTATGCCATCGCTGTACGGCTGCCCGCGCTGGCCATGTATGCCGTGCCGGTTGCCATTGCGTCGATCCTGCTGACTGTAATTTTTGATTCTCGCGTGGCGCTTTTTGGCACGATCACGCTGGCTTTTATCGGAGGGCACCTGCTGAGCTACGATTTTGAATTTGTGTTTGCAACGGTCTTTGCCGGTACACTGGGAATTTTCAGTGTGCGTGATATCAAAAATCGAGGGCAGTTCTTCCTGAGTGCAGGTCTGGTTTTTCTGGGGTATCTGGTGGTATTGGGAGCTTCGGCGCTCTGGCATCCGGCTGCCAGCGGTCGTTTTCTCTCCGATCTGCTGCTGGTAGGTATTAACGCCATGCTGGTGCTGCTGGCCTATCCGCTGCTCTGGGTATTCGAGCGCGCCTTCGACATTACGACCGATCTGACGCTGCTGGAACTGTCGGATACCAATCGGCCCCTGCTAAAAGAACTGAGTTTACGGGCGCCGGGCACGTTCAATCACTCACTTCAGGTGGCCAATCTGGCCGAAGCGGCGGCCGCTGCCATCGGGGCCCATGCCCTGCTGGTTCGTGTGGGGGCCCTTTATCACGATATTGGCAAAATGGTCAAGCCCGAGTATTTCGTTGAGAACCAGCGGCCCGGCATGAATCCACACAAAAATCTCAAGCCGCGCATGAGTGCCCTGATTATCGCCAGTCATGTGAAAGAAGGGCTGGAGATCGGCCGCCAGTATGGCCTGCCCCGGAAGGTGCTGGACTTCATTCCAATGCACCATGGCACCACCCGTATTGAGTACTTCTACCGGAAGGCGGTGGAACAGACAGGAGACCCGGAACTGCCAGATGCAGAGTTTCGGTATCCTGGCCCCAAACCCAACTCCAAAGAGACAGCCATTCTCATGCTGGCCGACTCGGTAGAGGCCGCCAGTCGCTCACTGGAGGAGCCTACGCACAAGCGGTTGGAAGCACTGATTGACCAGATTTTTCGTGCTCGGATTGAAGACGGCCAGCTGGACGACACAGACCTGACGTTTCGCGATCTGCAAAAGATCAAGGAAACCTTTCTGCAGATGCTGCTGGCTATTTACCACATCCGTGTGAAGTATCCAAGCAGCGAGGATCAGGAGTCCGGAGAAAAAAGCGAGGCGTCGACCGCTTCTTCGCAGGACGAATGAAGCAGCAATAGAGGAGATTACAGGTGCGTTGGTTATATACTTTGCAGATAGCGCTGAAGCATCTCAAGCGATTCGGCGCCGATGCGGAACGAAAGCACGGTCATCGGATAATTGCCGCTTGAGACCCGTTGGCGGCTCTGTGGTGTACAGATCAGCAGCTCGGCCTGCTCGAGTAGAGGGCGCAGGTGATGTCGGCTTTCTTCGATGGCCACGGCCAGCACCTGACCACCGAATCCTGTGGCTACGCGAATTTCCGTGAGCAGATGAGGGATGGTTTCAGGCTGGAGCGTAATCAGCCCAAGTGTCTCTCGGGGGAGCAGCGTGGCGATGCGTTCCAGCACGGAAGGGTCAGGATACGCCATAAGGCCCAACCAGTGGGTCTGAGGAAGGCGGTGACGAAAGCGGTGCAGATCGGCATGCCGGGCCAGGATGAGATCCGCATCTTCGTGGTGCGCAAGCACATCAGGGGTGGCCGGCTCGATGAGCTCAGACCAGGGCGTGCCTACTGCGACAATCAGACATTCAGCCAGTTCGCGGGTAGGAGCCAGGCAGAGCACCTTGGGCGTTGGCGCTTGATCTTCCAGCAACGCCAGTTGTTCTTGGAGCAGGTACTCAATATCTTCGGGTTCGAGCCCAAGGCCGATGAGCTGGCGCAACGTTTCCTGCATGAGGGTGGCCCCCTGCTCTAAACGCGTTTCCCGGGATAGGGCCGCTCCGGGGCGTACCAGATAGCGGCGTCCGGATTGGCTTTGGAGGAGCCCTTCGGCTTCGAGCTGCTGGTAGGCCTTACGTACGGTATGGAACGAAATGCCAAGCTGACGGGCCAGCGCGCGCGTGGACGGTAGCGGCGTGCCCGGACGAAAATGGCCGCGTGCAATCAGGTAGCGTAGCTGCGCCACCAGCTGCTCCTGCAACGGTTGCGTGCGGTCCAGCGTGATCATGGATCAATCGAAATCGCTGCAGGACATAAAGTAGTGGCAGTTAGGGCAGCGGTATTTGCAGCGGTGATTTTCCAGCCGATGTCCGCAGTTCGGGCAGTAATCCCACCAGGCGTCCGGGCCCTGTGGATTGCCGGTGTCGGTCCGGGGCGAACGCAACGGCTGATCTGGCATAAAATCCGGCGAAACAGGTCGATCAGAAGACATAAGCACTCAAAAAGGATACTTTTTGCCAATGAACCGAGCATTGTTGTGGCAGGTTCGGCAGCACATCGCGCGGTATCCAGAGCGATTCTGTGCGGCCCAATGGGCCTGGGCCCGCAACGTGTACGCTGTGTTGGCGGCAGGAGCTTCGCCTGAGGGCTTTCGTTGCTGTATTGCAGGCCATGTGCTGCTGCTGGGAGGCTATTGTGATGAAGCCATGCTGTTACGGTTAAGCGTGCAGCGCGACGATGGTTTTATCGGGCGCGAAGCGGCACGTCTGCTGGGGATTTCGCGGGAGCAGGCCCGTCGATTGTTCTATCCTACCGGCTGGCCGGAGCCTTATCGGTCGAGGTATTATCAGGCAGCCGATCATGAGGCGGAAGCCATACTGGCCGTTAGTCTCTTAGATGCCTGGCTTCAGCCGGTGGCAGGTGATGGGTGGCTCATATCGTCTCCGGTCGAGCCAAGGGCCTCGATACCAGCGTGATGACGGTGGGCGCGGAGTGTGGCCACCAGTTGGGGCATCTCCGGCCAGTCGGTATCGCGCAGCGTGTACAGGGCATCGGCGCAGAACAGGTGGGTGCGGTCGTGGTCACGGCGAACTCCCAGCAACCGACGTGGTGGGGGATGGCGGCCTGTGAGCACGTCCCAGATACTTCGAAGCACGATGGTGTCGTCGTGCAGGTGCAGTTCGGCCAGCGTCTGCTGCATCCAGTAGGCGGTCCAGCCCAGGGCCACCAGTACGGCCATCGGGAGGCCCAGCAGGAGCCACCGGCCAAGGGGTTGCGCCTGCAGGGCGCGAATCAAGAGGGTAACGGCCAGCGTCAGCAGGCAGGTGGCCAGCGGACGCAATAGGGCCGTCCGAAACGCCCGCAGATCAGGCGCCTGCGTGGGATGAAAGCGGCTGCGGTAAGTAGCGCCCATCGGCGTCATAAAAAAGACCCGGCCGGAGGATTTAACCGGCCGGGTCGCGCTCGTCAGGACGAAATCGTTGTGGCCTGGTCGGCCGCTACTTCAGCGTCTGGCTCCAGGTAGGGGTACTTAAAGTGCCGGGGGGGCACAAACGTCTCTTTGATGGCGCGCGGCGAGACCCAACGCAGCAGGTTCAGGTAAGACCCGGCTTTGTCGTTGGTGCCCGAAGCCCGGGCGCCCCCGAAAGGTTGCTGGGCCACAATGGCGCCGGTCGGCTTGTCGTTGATGTAGAAGTTGCCTGCTGCATCGACCAGGCGTTCGGTGGCCACCTGGATGGCCTGGCGATCCTGCGCGAAGATGGATCCAGTGAGCGCATACGGCGAGGTGTTGTTCACCAGGTCCAGGGTTTCCTCAAAGCGGGCGTCTGGATAGACATAAACCGACACGACCGGCCCGAAGATCTCCTCGCACATGGTACGGTGTTTCGGGTCGGCCACCTCCAGCACGGTCGGCTCAATGAAATAACCTTCCTGGTCGGAATAGTTGCCGCCGTAGAGCACCTTGACGTTCGGATTCTGCTTGGCCTCTTCAATGTAGCCGACAATCTTGTCGAAGGCCTTTTTGTCGATCACCGCGTTGATAAAGTTCGTGAAGTCCTCGACCGGACCCATTTTCACTTCGCGGAGCTGGTCGAGCAGCGACTCCCGGATACGTGGCCAGAGGGACTGCGGCAGATAGACGCGCGAGGCAGCCGAGCATTTCTGGCCCTGATACTCGAAGCTGCCCCGCACGATGGCCGTGGCCACGGCTTCCGGATCGGCCGATGCGTGGACCATGATAAAGTCCTTGCCGCCGGTTTCGCCGACAATGCGGGGATAGGCCCGGTAGCGGTCGATGTTTTCGCCGATGGTGCGCCACATGTAACGGAAGGTGCTCGTCGAGCCTGTAAAGTGGAGGCCGGCCAGATGGGGCGAGGCAAACACAGCGTCGCCTACGTCCGGTCCATGGCCGGGCACCATGTTAATGACTCCGGGCGGCAGGCCGGCCTCTTCGAGCAGTTTATAGAGGAAGTAGGCCGAGTAGACGGCTGTGGTGGCCGGCTTCCACACGACCGTGTTGCCCATAAGGGCCGGAGCAGTAGGCAGGTTGCCCTGGATCGAGGTGAAGTTGAAGGGAGTAACGGCAAAGACGAATCCTTCCAGCGGCCGGTACTCCATGCGGTTCCAGACGCCCGGCGCGTTGAGCGGTTGATCTTGATAGATGCGGGCCATGAAGTAGACGTTGAAGCGGAAGAAGTCGGCCAGCTCGCAGGCCGCGTCGATCTCGGCCTGATGAACGTTTTTGCTCTGGCCAAGCATGGTGGCCGCGTTGAGCGTGTCGCGCCAGGGGCCGGAGAGCAGTTCGGCCGCTTTCAGGAAGATGGCGGCGCGTTCGGTCCAGGGCATGCGAGCCCATTCTGCGCGGGCTTTCAGGGCGGCCTCGATCGCCATTTCAGCTTCGCGTGGTCCGCCCAGATGCACCGTGCCCAGCGTGTGAGCCAGCTCATGCGGGGGATGGAGCGTTTCGACTCGGTCGGTGGCGATTTCCTGCCCTCCGATGATTGGTTTGACTTCGACCGTTTCGCGTTTGAGTTCCTGCAAGCGCTTTCGGAGGGAAGCGCGTTCAGGAGTTCCCGGCGCGTAGCTTCGTACCGGTTCGTTTTTCGGGACGGGAGGGAAAGGGATAGCGTTATGCATGGGTCTTCGGTATCTGGTTGGCGGAACATGCAGCAGCGTGCCCTGGACCCGCCTGGCGGGTCCGGCGTTGAAAGAACGCCCCAGGTGGAGGGGTTGTTTTCCGAGGGGCTGGAAGAGGGAGCGATGCAGGCGCAGGTGGCGGTTCTCCGCTACCTTGGTTGTTTGCAGCATTGCGGGAGAGGGGTGCGTTGGCTAACTTTGCGTGTGTTGGGGAGGTGGTGGAATGGGTAGACACACGGCACTTAAAATGCCGTGGGCCGTAATGGCCCGTGCGGGTTCGAATCCCGCCCTCCCCACCGGAAAGTCTTGCACGTCTGCGGACAGGGCCTTGATAAAGGAGCAAACTGCCGGAGTGATGTCCATTCGCCTGTAAGTGAACCAGGCGCTTTTTTTTCTCATATTACAGTTTTTGTGTACCTGCCGCATGGGAAGCTGGGACGCCTGGATAGAGGTCGGAGTTGGTAGCCGGCAG
>JALSJJ010000207.1 GCA_026989375.1 Rhodothermus sp. | reverse complement strand
TCTTGACAATGTGTGTGTGTGTGTGTGTGTTAATTAGGGGGTGAGGTCGGTCGTTCGGCCCGCACCCCCGACGGCCGGCCCGGGACCTATCGGGGGCGAACTACAAATCTTAAAGGAGGGAAGTCATGAGGACAGTACAAATCATCTGCATGAGTCTGCTCATTATGTTCTTTCTACAAAGCTGTGATAGTATTCCCTTTACCGAAGAAAAACTTCCATCGTTTGAGGAGATTGGACGCAGACACAATTCAGCCGTATCTGAAGCATTTTATATCCTAAACAAACAATATAGAAAAACAATCAAAAACGATCAAAATATATTTCATATAAAGCAGATCGAAGAGACTGTATGGAAAACCTTAACTATACATCAAACGCCTGGCTTACCCCATTCTCTTAAACAATTCAGAGAGAGCCTGCAAACACTTAAATCCTATCTATATGATCATATTACATCTGGAGAAGCAATCTCAAAAAATGATTCTATGCTCATCTACGAAATGTCCATAGATATGCTTTATACAGCAGGGATCTTAAGTGATCGACAATTTCATTTCATTCAAGAAATCAACGCCGTTGTCTGGGCCGACTCATTAACCGCGGTCACAACGATCAGACGCATCGAAGAACAGGCATACGCGGAATTAAAGGCCGAAGCGCACGTGGTGCTTATCTATAGCGCCGTGCTCCGGCATTCCCTGTCTTACTGGAAACACGAGGGACGTCGCTGGCTTAATATGCTCAGCAGCACGATAGGTAAAGCCCGAGTAATGGGCGACATTGACTGGGAGCAGGTCGCCAAAGAAGATGCTGCTGGAGCGGTCGTTGGTGCAATAGCCGGGGCTATTGCAGGGGCCAAAGCCGCCGCAGGTGCTTCATTGATGTTTGGGCCAGGAGGAGGAGTAATGCTGTTTTCTGCTTCTTTGATCAAGGGGATTGTTGCGGGAGCTGCCGCCGCTTCGCTTCATGCAGCGATTGTATCCGCATTATAAACTCGTGTAAATTATGACAAACAAAATCATAGATTATTTTATAATCGTATTTATAGCATACATCGCTGTATATACCACAAATACCTTGAATACGGCTGAAACTCTTGGAAAAGGGTTTTTTGCTCTATTACGGATTATTACTACATCTATCCTAATCGCTCTATTTATGGCGTTCACAGACAAACCTGCACTTAACTTGATCAAAAAGATTATGAAGAGAAGAGATCATCGTCAAAAAGAATCTTGACGTTATTTATTAGCCAGATTGCCAAGAGATGCATTCTCGACAATCTGGCTTAGTGAAGGCTCTCTTCTTCCTAAAGAATGTTATTTCAATCGCCCTGATTCTCTCGTTGCTGGGCAGCCTGTTGTTGCTTGATGCGTCAACCCGTGCAGACGTGGTCGCTAATGCCGCGGCTGTAATGACGCCTTCCGAGGCCTGTGCCGGTAGCTGTGCAGAGGCCAACTGCCCAGGAAGCGGCGCGCTTTGTTGCCGACAGGTTAAGTCGTATCTTTTTGAAGAAACCCAAGAGACTTACGAAGATGATAATAGAGAGTAAGCCAATGTCACCATGCGGCGACGCCTCTTTCAGGTTCTTGGAGCACTCTCTGTAATAGTCTTCGTCGGGTTGCTGGCGACGCTTCCGTCTTCAGGTCCCGGCAACCCGACGCTGTCTGATCGCCTTCCGCCACCCCGGCCGCAGACGCTCACTGCACGCCAGTCTCAGCCGGTACAGGTAACCCTGTGGCGCATTTTTGGGGATCGCCCGGAAACGTTCTTCTACGACGCAGACCTCATCCGAGC
The DNA here is from genome assembly GCA_026989375.1 of Rhodothermus sp. Taxonomy (GTDB): domain Bacteria; phylum Bacteroidota; class Rhodothermia; order Rhodothermales; family Rhodothermaceae; genus Rhodothermus. The sequence goes on along the minus strand of JALSJJ010000207.1, from coordinate 8,960 downwards.
TGGTCCGGAAAGCACCATGTACGTGTTCGACCGCGGTCGGCAGCAGGTGCTTCGATTCGACCTGGAAACAGGACGACTGATCCAGACCTATGGGCGCGGCGCCGGAGAGGAACCAGGGGCCTTCCAGATGGTCACCGACTTCGAGGTCGACGAACAGGGACGCGTCTTCGTATGCGATGCCATAAATGCGCGCATCACTCTGTTCGACGCCCATGGACGCCTGATGGCTTCACTGACCCCCAAACTTCGCCCATATCGAATCGCCCTGCTTTCCCGAGACCTACTCGCTGTTCAGTTGCTACACGCCCGTCCCGATGCCCTGTTCGAGGTCTATCGGCTGGAGCGCAAATCTGACGGAAGCTATCGGCTCCGTTTGCTGCGCCGCTTCGGGGAATTTCTTGAGCACCAGGCTGCCAACAGCCTGCTGCTGGACGGCAGGATCACCGGAGCCGACAGCTTCTTCGTCTATGCGCCCCGGCGCATCGGATGGCTGACGGCTTTTTATCCGGACGGACGGCTGAAATTCCACAGGCAGACCATCGAACCTGTCCCGATACCCCGTCTGATTCGCCGAGGCGCCACCGAATACGTGGATCGTTCGGCGCCGATCGTTACCTACGAACTCACGGTAGAGGGCGACCGACTCTACACCTGGACCGAAGGAAAGGACGGCCTGCCGTACATCGATGTCTACGATGCCCATACCGGCGACTACCAATTTTCGATACCCGTGCCGGACACCATCAAGGGCCTGATCGATGTGAAGGATACCTTGATCTATGCCGCCTACGACACCACCGTTACGGTCTGGCGATGGCACCGCTGATCCCGGCCTATCGTTAAGGCACTGCCCGGTGTTGCGCTTGAGAACGCGTTCGCAGAGCTCCTCCGACAAAGAAGCCAAGCCGGAGCCTGTTGAAACCCGCCGCCCCAGTGGTGCCGGGGACCAGGACTGCACTGCGCACCAGTGCTACCGTACAGATGCCCGTCGGCATAGAGGCGCCCGTTGTTGGCCACGTTCACCTGCACCTTCGGCTCGCGCCAGGCATTATGAAGGAGACCATCTGCGTCATCTCATAGACCGGACAGTTCGGCTCGCCTTCGCCCGTAAACGGTACGCACGGACAGCAGCACAGGCTGTCCGCGGTCAATTATATGTGCGCTCACTAATTTACTGGTGCATGATGGCGCAACACCCCATGCGCCCGACATGATCCACAGGCACAACAGGGCAAACACAGCGGTCCGACTCTACCGGGTGGGAAGGACGTCGTCTATCCGGAAGAGGCACCTCACAGTTGCACCTGTGTTTCAGCCCGAAAAATGAGCAACTCCAACCGCCAACGCCAGCTTCCCGAGCATCGGCGCCAGCAATCAGAATCCCCCTTTCCCCCTCCCGAGCAGGGAGAGGGAAGTACATAAGCAGCAGGCGCCAGCGCATAGAACAAAACTGTAGAACCCCTCCCCCTGTCCCCCTCCCCTTAGGGGAGGGGGGAGTCAAGAAAAAAAGCTTTTCCGTCAAGTGGAGTTCAGTCAACGTAACCAGCCGGGTCCATGGATGGAGTCCAGGAATAAAGCTTTGCCGTCAAGCTGACAATCAACGCCGGAGTAAGCGTTACGTGTTAATCCAGAAAATCTTGCTCCCCCTTTCAGGGAGAGCTGGCCCGAAGGGCCTGAGGGGGTTTCTCTTCCGGATAAGATACCAGGGTAGAGACAGAGGTGATAGGGGGGGCGTCCTAGCCCTGGATCAGGCCACCTATGAGCTGACCATCTGGGATCGGACAGTGGCGATAGAGTTGCGTCATGGCCCCTCCCCGCTGGGGAGGGGGGACTCGGTAAAAACCGTTTTGTTTGGTAGTTATACGATTGTGCCACAATTCGCACGGCTAAGCCAGAAAATTTTGCTCCCCCTTTCAGGGGGAGCTGGCCCGAAGGGCCTGAGGGGGTGTTTCTCTTCCGAATAAGATACCAGGCGCGAAGAGTTCGAGCGGCAGATGGAGGAAGTGGAGGGGGTGTTTCTCTTCCGAATAAGATACCAGGGTAGAGACAGAGGTGATAGAGTTGCGTCATGGCCCCTCCCCATTGGGGAGGGGGACGCTGAAACACACACCAACCTGCCGCACGACGGTCACGCCATCTCTGAGCACAGGCTGCAAATCAAAGAATGCGCCCCCCTTTCAGGGGGAGCTGGCCCGAAGGGCCTGAGGGGGTGCCATACGCTACGGCTCCCATGAAGCCTTGAGGCCTGTTCTTGAAGATACAAGGCGGGGGTCATGGGATGTGCCGCGCATATGGACCATGATACCCGAGGAATCGTAATTATGTTGGGCTTCACCGGACTGGCGGCTGTAGTACGACACGCACACGGCGGGCGGCTCCGCCGATCTTCAGTGGTCCTGAGGCGCCCTCAGCTCGAAGATTGTGCCGGCGCATGTTCAAGGCGAACGCGTACTACCACTGCTCGCGTAGCTCGGGCGGAAGTTGCTCGATCTCCTTGGCCAGGTAACGAACTATTCCGTTGCTGGCGTGGCGATACCGATCACGCCGCAGGCCAGCCGTCCGCCCGCATTGCCCGTGGGCTGCGAGGCCAGGTCGTCCTCGGCCGCGTGCACGATCACGGCCCGACCGATGATGGAGCGCGGCCCGCTGAAGGCCACCACCGTATCGACACGGCTGTAGCTGGCCAGTCCGTTCTCTCCAGCTTCCAGGTTGCCCAGGTCACCCACGTGCCGCGTCGGGCTATCCGGCGCGCCGTGCGACTGACCGGTGGGATTGAAGTGGCCGCCCGCCGAGGTAGCGTCCGGCGCACTACAATCCCCCCACATGTGAATGTGAAAGCCATGGCGGCCGGGTGTCAGCCCCGACACGGTCGCTTCGATGCGAATGCCCGCTCCCGTCTTCGTAAAATGCACAACCCCTTCTACCTGACTGCCTTCGGTCGGATGCAGCACGGCAACGGCCCGGGAGATCTCCGGCGCAGCAGGCGCCTGCACGGGCGGCGAGGCCGGCTGCTGGCAGGCTGCCCCGAACCATAGCAACACCGACAACAGGCTTGCTCGGAAAAATGCACGCATGATTCTTTCTCAGCGTTTGGTTCCTGTCTGTTCTAAAAAAAATATCCGCCGACAAAAATTCCACCCGTCCTTTTTTGCCGGGCTTGACCAGCTCGTCGCCCTCAGTCTTCCAGTCCGAAGTAGGCCTTCACCGCGTTATAGTCGCGCAGGTTGACAGGCGCCTTGGCTGCAGCCATGCCGTCAATGATGACCACTTTGAGCTGCCGGGGCGTCTGCACCAACGCCAGCTCGCGCAGATCCACTTCGGCGGTCGAGGCCTCATAAAAGACTTCCAGAAAGCCCACCTCAAATGCATAGCCCAGCGTTACGGTAAAATCAACGGCCGGCAAGTCGGGCGACTCGTAGGCAAACGTGTAGGGCAATGCTGTCCAGGTGCCCTGTTCGTAAAAGTAGAGTAGCACTGCACCGCCCTCTACCACACCGGGTGTAATCTCCGGCATGTCATATCCAACCGAGGCAACTGGCCCGTTATACTGAAGCGCTTCGGGATTCAGCATAAATGAAAACGAAATCACGTTGGCATTACCTGGAGGGCCTGGGGGACCCACTGGTCCTTCACAGGCACTCGTAAGCATGGCAAGGCCGAGCAGGGCCACGCTGGTGGCAGATCGGATGCGCATGGCGGTAAGTGATCTGGATGAAACGGCTGCCTCCGGTAAAAAAGCAAAGGGCGCACCACCGCGCCCTTTGCCCGAAAAGCTCAGCGAACTGTCTGGTGGATTGAACAAATAACCGTTCAGTCTCGATAGATCTGGATCGTAATATGGCCGTGCTCGTCGACGTAGCCGCGATACATGCCCGGTGTGTTGAAAACCATGGCCAGCCGTCCGTTGCGGTCCAGTGCGATCACGCCACCGCGGCCGCCCATGCGCGTCAGCGTGCCGTGGATGGCTGCAGCAGCCGCCTGTTCAACCGTCAGGCCAGCATACTTCATCAGGGCTACAATCTCGTGTGCGATGGCAGCTCGAATGAAATACTCGCCCTGTCCGGTGGCCGAGATGGCGCAGGCGGCGTTGTCGGCATAGGTTCCGGCTCCGATGATGGGCGAGTCGCCCACGCGACCGAAACGTTTCCCCATGATCCCGCCTGTCGACGTGCCGGCTGCCAGATTGCCATAACGATCCAGTGCCACTGCACCGACTGTGCCATAGGTATGTTCTTTCAGTTCGGGAACGGCCCCCATGCCTCGCTCCCGCATGCGGCGTAGTTGTTCACGACGGTGGGGCAGGATGAAGTATTCATTAGGCACCTGTTCCAGTCCCTGCTCCTGTGCAAACGTCTCCGCACCACGTCCGACCAGCATAACGTGCGGCGATGCTTCCATCACCTGCCGTGCCAGCAAGATCGGATTCTTGACGGTCTTGACGCCTGCTACCGCACCGGCCTGGAGCGTACGCCCATCCATGATGGAAGCGTCCAGTTCAGCCGTCCCCTCATTGGTCAGCACAGCCCCACGCCCGGCATTGAACAACGGCGAATCCTCTAAGACACGAATGGCAGCTACCACAGCATCCAGGCTGGTTCCACCTTCCTGAAGGACCTGATAGCCGGCTTCCAGCGCTTCGCGTAATACGGCCCGGTATCGTTGCTCCCGCTCGGGGGTCATACGATCCCGCGAGATTGTGCCGGCTCCCCCATGGATGGCTAACACCACACGCGCCGTATCTGAAGCTTCATGGGCTTCTGGCTGCAAACTGTTCAAAAAAGCCGGAAGCCCTACCATCAGTAATGCTATCAGCAACCCTTTCATGGCTTTTACGCATAGGTTTTGCAAAAACCCCGTGAGATACGAATCTTCCCCTCACATCGTTACAATTTCGATAACCCGCGTGCCGTAAACTTAGAAAGTATTTCCCGGATCGGAATATAAGTTTTTCAAAATTAATGCGATTTTTGCACCTTTTTAAGTCTCGATCGTATATATTGGAAAGTCTGTAGGATTTTAAACCAAACCTGGTCAGACATAACCGTGCTGCATAGAACACGTATTGTCAAGAAGGCACAGCGTCCGCGTTCGGAGGAAGGCGAGCAGCAGGATCGCCTGGAACTCCTCCAGCAGATGAGCGATGAGGATCTCATGGAGCAGTTTCAGGCTGGCACTGTTGAGGCGTTCAACATCCTGGTAGAGCGCTACTCCGAACGGCTGATGCACTACCTCTACGGGTTCCTGGGTGATGCCCGGCGCTGCGAGGACCTCCTGCAGGAAACCTTCTTGCGCGTTTACCGCAATCGGCACTCCTACCAGCGAATTGCCAAATTTTCGACCTGGCTGTATACGATTGCCGGCAACCTGGCACGGTCGGAGTACCGAAAGCGCAAGCGGCGGCGCGTCTATTCTATTCAGTCGGTCAACCGTGACGACGAGGAGTACGAAATTGCTTTGCCTGATGAAACGTTTGCGCCGGACAAGCACGCAGAAAGCATTATCCAGGACAAGTACATTCAGGAAGCGCTCAGCAGTATCCCGCCCGATTTCCGTGAAGTAGTAGTGCTGCGTGACGTGCAGCAGCTTACCTACGAAGAGATCGCGCAGATTACCGGGTTGCCCATGGGTACGGTCAAGAGCCGGATTAACCGGGGACGTACCAAGCTGCAGGCGCTTTTGAAGGACATTTATGCTCCTGAGGAAGTCTAAACTTCCCCACGCAAGCACTGGACGTAGCGGCGTCCCCTGTGGGACGCCGCTTTTTGGTTCAGCCGGCCAGAATCCCGATCAGGATCATCAGCACGGTAAAGCCCAGCAGGATCCCCAGTGCCAGTAGCAGTTCCCGTCGGCGGCGACGACTCAGCCAGGCCATGGGCCCTCCCAGCAGATGGTACGTTATCCCCAAAAATATCAGGGAAAAACAACCAAAACGCAAATAAAGCGCTCCCTCTGCCTCGCATAGCCGCCCCATCCTCAGGGTGCCAGGGTGTAGAGGTAGGCCGCATAGATCAACAACAGCAGCCCTCCTTCCCAGCGCACCATCCGGAACCGGCTCCAGAAAAGCGGCAGGATCAGCAGCGTCACACCGGTCATTACAGCCAGGTCCAGCGTGCGCAGACCACTGCTCTGAATGGGATGCACCAGCGCCGTCAGGCCCAGAATGGACAGAATATTGAAAATATTTGATCCCACCACGTTCCCCACCGCCAGATCTGCTTCTTTCCGAATCGCCGCAACAATGGTTGTTGCCAGTTCCGGCAGGCTCGTTCCCACCGCCACTACGCTCAAGCCAATCACCGCCTCGTTCACCTCCAGTGCCCGTGCCAGCGCTACCGCTCCATCCACAAACAGATCGGCTCCTGTCAGCAGCACCGCCAGTCCCCCCACCGTAAACAACAGATCCAGCCAGACGCTGCGAGAAGGCCGTGCCGGCACCTCCAGCATCATCGTCTGATTGGTCCGACGGGCAATCCAGAAGCTGGCCAGCAAATAGAGCCCCAGCAGTCCTACCAGCACGGCCCCCTCCCCTCGCCCGATACGGTGGTCATGCAGCATCCAGAGCATCAGCAGCGTGCATCCAATGGCTACCGGCACGTCGAAGCGCACCAGTTGCAGTTGAATGCGAATGGGACGTATGGCAGCGGCCACCCCCAGAATCAGCGCCAGGTTCGCTATATTTGATCCCACCACATTCCCCACTGCCAAATCCGGACTCCCCTTCAATGCAGCCCGCAGGCTCACGCCCAGCTCCGGACTGCTTGTGCCAAAAGCTACCACGGTCAGCCCGACCACCAGAGGCGTCAGTCCCAGTCGCAAGGCCAACGCCACACTTCCCCGGATCAATCCTTCTGCTCCCAGATACAGTAACAGGCCACCGATAACTAACAGCAACAAACTGAGTAGTGGGCTCATCATCTATTCCCGCAGGTTAACTGCCTTGCTCATACCGCGCCCTTCCACGAAAAAGCTGCCGCGAAAGTTTTAAAACAGGCTGTAAAAAGCCAGGAACCTTTCTGCTGGATCGCCGATATGGGGCAAATACATTCCGCATCAAGCGGGTATGGCAGGCTGGCTGGATGTCTTCATCGAAACGCTGGCCCGGCAGGGCTGGGCCACCACGACAGCAGCCTTCACGCCAGAGCAGATCCAGGCACTCTATCAGGAAGCCCAGACGCTGGACCGCGCCGGCGCTTTTCGGCCGGCAGCCATCGGACACGGCGCCACACAGACGGTACGGCGTGACATTCGTGGCGACCGTATCTACTGGCTGGATCCCACACGGCCTTCTCCAGCCCAGGCTATCTACTGGCAGGTCATTGACCATCTGCGGCGACGTCTCAACGAAACGCTCTTTCTCAGCCTTCATGATGCAGAAGCCCATCTGGCCATCTATCCGCCCGGTAGCTTCTACCAACGGCATCTGGATCAGCACCAGGGCCGTAATCTCCGCCTGATCACCCTGGTGCTGTACCTGAATCCCGACTGGCGACCGGAAGATGGCGGTCAGCTCCGGCTCTATCCTGATCCCGAAGCCCCGACGCAAGGCATTGATCTGTTTCCCGAAGGCGGCCTGCTGGTCGGCTTTCGCAGCGATACAATCCCCCACGAAGTGCTACCCGCTCAGCGTGACCGCTACAGCCTGACTGGCTGGTTGCGGCGTTTTGATCCGCTGGCACTGCTCCGTTAGCCAGCCTGCACTTCGGTCGAAGGTGCCGGCGCCGTTTCGGCGCGACGCCAGTGCCAGATCAACCCCACTACCCCTCCAACCATGAGCAGTACGGAGATCACTTCGGCCTGCGTTACCGAAAGCCCCAGCAGATCGAAGCGGTTGTTTACCCGAATCTGCTCGATCAGAAAACGCTCCAGGCCATTGAAGACCAGGTAAAGCGAAAAAAGCCATCCGGGCCGAAACGGATGCTTACGAAGGACCCAGAGCACCCCGAACAACATGGCTGCCATGGCAAACTCGTACAGTGAGGTGGGATAGACAGGCTGGGGTGGGGGTCCGATAATAGCATGGGGATAGCTTTCGGCCCAGAGCCACATAGGCAGCCAGTCCGGCTTGGCAGCCAGGTTGGCCGCAATGCCCCAGTCGCCATCGCCAGCCAGATGACACCCGATGCGTCCGATTCCATAAGCCAGCATCAATCCGGGCGCAGCCGCATCGGCCAACACCGGCACGGAAATGCCTTTCTTGCGGGCATACCAGACCACACCCAGGGCCCCAAAGATCAGCCCCCCATAGAAGGTGAAGCCCCCTGTCGAAAAAATCATGCCCAGCGGGTCCAACACAAAGGTATCCAGGTTTTCCAAGATGTGAAAGATCTTGGCCCCTACAAAGCCAAAGCCGACAGCTACCAGCGTCATCGTACCGACCAGGGCTGAGGGGCTGGTCTGACGCGTGCGTACGCGGCCCCGGTCGTCCCGCTCACGAACGCGTACCCCCCCGATCTCGCCAGCCCGATAGCGTCGGTCCAGTTCCCGGGCCGTCAGCCAGGTGGCCGTCAGCACGGCCACGGCCACCATGGCCCCGAACGAATAAATGGGAAACGGCAGTTCGATGCCCAGCAGATCCTTGAACAAGTCGCTCAGTCGCGGATACATGGCAGTTCAGTGGGATGGTGCAACACGCACAGCTCCTTGCAAAAAGTCGGTTAGCTCCTCCAGCGGGACTTCCTGCTGCCGGCCGGATTGCATTTCACGCACGACGACGCGTCCCTGCGTCAGCTCGCGTTCCCCAACGATAACGGCATAGCGGGCCTGCTGGCGGTTGGCCTCACGCATCTGCGCCTTCATCGAGCGGCCTTTCAGATCCAGATCAACCCGCAAACCGCCCCTGCGCAACGTCTGGGCCTGCCTCAGTGCCCAGCGTACCGCTGCCTCACCCAGCGACACCAGGTAGGCATCCAGGCCAGGAGTTTCCGGAAAGGCATATCCCTGGGCCTGCAGGGCAATGAAAA
>JALSJJ010000206.1 GCA_026989375.1 Rhodothermus sp. | reverse complement strand
TTCTCATACCGGGTCGCTGGCCGGAAGCGATGAGGTGCTCAGCGCGGCCTTCCGCCGCACAGGTGTGTTGCGCGTCGACCGCATTGCCGATCTGTTCTACATGGCCGAGGTACTGGCCAAGCAGCCGCGCCCGGAAGGTCCCCGGTTGACCATCCTGACCAATGCGGGTGGGGCCGGGGTGCTGGCCACCGATGCGCTCGTGCAGGGGGGCGGACAACTGGCCGAGCTTTCGGAAGAGACCCTTGAAAAACTGGACGAACTGCTCCCGCCGCACTGGAGCCGAAGCAACCCGGTAGACATTCTGGGCGATGCCGATCCAGAACGCTATGCCAGAGCGCTGGAAGTAACGCTGGCCGACAAAAACAGCGACGGGCTGCTGGTGATCCTCACCCCCCAGGCCATGACCGAACCTACCCAGACGGCCGAGCAACTCCGACGCTTTGCGCAAAGCCGCAAGCCCATTCTGGCCAGCTGGATGGGCGGGGTGGAGGTGGCTGCCGGCAAACAGATTTTAAACCGGGCCGGCATTCCTACCTTCCAGTATCCCGATACCGCTGCGCGCGTGTTCAATTACATGTGGCGCTACAGCTATAACCTGCGCGCATTGTATGAAACGCCCTCCCTGCCAGACGATGAGATCGAAGGCGGACCCGATCGGGAGCGCGCCCGGCAGATCCTTGCGCAGGTCCGCCAGGAGGAACGCACGCTGCTGACCGAGCACGAAGCCAAGCAGGTACTTGCAGCCTACGGCCTGCCCGTTACCCCAACCCATCTGGCGCATACAGTTGAAGAAGCCATCGCGGCCGCCGAGGCGCTGGGCTATCCGGTGGTGTTGAAACTGCACTCGCTTCAGATTACGCACAAGACAGATGTGGGCGGGGTGCAGCTCAACCTGCACACGCCCGATGAAGTGCGACAGGCGTTCGAGACGATCCGTCGCAACCTGGCGGAGCGTGGGCAGGCCGATGCCTTTGATGGCGTTACCGTGCAACCTATGGTGCGCGTGCGGGATGGCTATGAGCTGATCATCGGGAGCACGATCGATCCGCAGTTCGGGCCGGTGTTGCTCTTTGGGGCAGGTGGGACGCTGGTCGAGGTCTATCGGGACCGGGCGCTTGGCCTGCCACCGCTCAACACGACTCTGGCGCGGCGCATGATGGAGCAGACAAAGGTGTACCGGGCGTTGCAGGGCGTGCGCGGACGGCCGCCGGTCGACCTCGATCGCCTCGAAAAGCTTCTGGTACGTTTTAGCCAGCTCGTGGTCGAGCAACCCTGGATCCGGGAGATCGACGTAAATCCGCTGCTGGCGGCGTCCGACCAGATCGTAGCCCTGGATGCCCGGATCGTGCTGCATCCGCCGGACATGCCCGAGGCGGAGCTGCCACGTCCGGCCATTCGTCCCTATCCGCGCCAGTACATGGGCACCTGGCGGCTCAAGGACGGCTCGCCGGTGCTGATCCGCCCCATTCGACCCGAAGATGAGCCGCTGCTGGTAGATTTTCACCACAAGCTTTCAGAGCGTAGCGTTTACCTGCGCTACGCCAGCTTGCTCAAGCTCAGCCAGCGGGTGGCCCACGAGCGGCTGGCCCGCCTGTGCTTCATCGACTACGACCGAGAGATGGCGCTGGTGGCTGAGCGGCGAAGTCCTGAGACCGGTCGCCCCGAGATCCTAGCCGTGGCCCGCCTGACCAAAATCTACGGCACGAACGACGGCGAATTCGCCATGCTCGTGCGTGACGACGTGCAGGGTAAAGGACTGGGTACCGAACTCCTGCGGCGGCTTATCCAGATCGGCGAGGCCGAAGGGCTGGAACGCATCGTGGCCGACATCCTGGTACAGAACCAGGCCATGCAGCATGTATGTCAGAAGTTGGGTTTCCGAATTCTCCGAGGCGACGATCCAGCCGATCCTATGGTCAAGGCAGTTAAAGTGCTACGCGTATCGGCCGAGCATGAATCCCTTGCAAAAGCGTAACAACCTGGACTTGCATCTAAGCACTTTGCTTTCCGAAATTTGTTAAAGGAATACAGCCGGCTGGCCGATACCGGCCAGGTTGAGAATACTATCCCGCTGGGCTGACATAGAAGATCTTTCAGAACGAAAGGAGGATCTGGCATGTCTGAATTGCACTGCATGGCCGGCCGGCTGCAGGAACTGGCGCTCCTGTATCTGATCGCGGCATCCCGGGAAGGGCTGCCGGTCGGTGATGGGCGACTGGAAGCGGTGATCGACCAGTTGCAGGCGCGCTGCCCGACCATTCCTTCTGACCAGCTACGAACGCTGGTCCTGGAGGCCTTTGATGTGCTGCTGGCCGCCGAAGATTTGGAGGTGTTGTTGCAGGCTACCCTGGAAGCCGTTGAAACCCATCTCTCCCGGGCACAACGTCAGGCCGTGCTGCACGATCTGCTGCGTATTGTGGAGGCCGACGGCATCGTGATGGAAAGCGAGCGGCAGCTGTTGGAACTGATAGCCCGGCGCTGGGGACTCGAACCGCCTTACGAGCGCGGGCGCGTTTTTGACCCGGGACAGGAAAATATTCCCGAGGTGCTTATCCATCTGGCCTTGCTCTACCTGGTGCTGGCCCACGGCGTTGACCATGAGCTGACCCGTCAGGAGCGGCAGATCATCGTGCGCAAGCTTCGCGCCTGGTGTCCGGAGCTGACCGAGCAGCAACTGGCCGCCGTGCTGCAGGAGGCTATCGATCGCTACGCCGAAGGCCTGACCGACGCGGATCTTCGGGCTGCAGCCGAGGCGGTTAAGCTGGCTCTTACGCCTGCGCAGCGGTTGACGGCCTTTCACGACCTGGTCCAGATCGCCAATGCCGACGGCACCTTTCTGGACACCGAGGAAGACCTGCTCAACGAGCTGGTCGATCTCTGGGAACTAGGCCCACACGTGCATACCTCCGGCCTGGCACCAGCTTAGTCCAAAGTTATACCTCAATTTCTATTAGAAGGCTTATAGCTGGCCAATGAGTCAGAGACGCACCTACGTTGCGTCAAAGTAAGCCCATTCTTAGGAAAGACATGTTTTTACTTGTAAAAACACCGGCTGCTTATAGCCTTCCGAATTTCTTTACGCTGATCTCCCTTTTCTCGGCCAGGATGTGGCCCATGAAAAACGGAGGAGGTGTCGGCAGCCTTTCGGAAGCCTATCTGCATAGATACTGGCCGGGAAAACAGCCATAATTCCTGACTTCAGCAACATGGAAGGAACAATGAAGGGATCTGTCTTGCCCGTTCTGGCATCTGCCTTACTCTGCATGCTGCTTTTTACCGCGTGCCAGGATCTGATTTCGGATAACCTGTGCCTACCCGGTATCGACCTGGAAAAACTGCATACGCAATTGAAGCAGGAATTACCCAGCGGGCTTAAGGGCTATACCTACCTGATTGTGAAAAACGGAAAGGTAAAGTTCACACGCTCCAAGGGGTATGCGCGCAGTCCAAGCGATGGCCTGCAATACTGGGATGAATTTCAAAAAATGCATGTGGCTTCCATCAGCAAGACCATCACTACGGTGGCCACAATGCGTCTTTTGAAAGTGAAAGGCCTGAGCTTGGATGAAAAGTTTTCCAAGTACCTGCCACCTGACTGGAAAATTGGCCCCAACGTTTCGAGCCTTTCCTTCAGGGATTTGATGAGTCACCGCACCGGATTCCTTGATGTGGTCAATGAAGACACAACCCTGTCTACCGTCTATGATAGGCTGAAAACCATGGTTGCCCGGGGAGCCAACGGAATGAAGACGCGGAAATATTCCAATGTGCACCACGCGCTGTTACGCATCATTCTACCCATCCTTGAGGACCATCCTTACACGGGGGGTGCCATTTACGATGAAGCCCGTACTGCCCGTCGCTACGAGCAGATCGTGAAGCTACAGGTTTTTGTCCCACTGGGCATCGGAGGAGCAGCGCTTCAGGATAATGACCCTAATGCAGGCGTACTGGCCTATAGCTCAGCCACGGATCCTTCGGGAGTTTTCGAAACCTTCGACTACAGGCTGCGTGCTGGCGGCTACGGATGGGTACTCTCCGCATATGATGTAGCTAAATTCTGGGCGTATCTATGGCATTCTGATGAACTGCTTGATGAGGAGCAGCGCCAGCAGATGCGCAGCAGCTTAGTGGGATTATGGAACTCTGACAATACGATCACCGGCCCCTACTATGGCAAGCTCGGCGGGTGGTTTCGGGTGGACCCTCCTGATTCAAACGGTCTGAGGCACGCGCTACGTAGTGCTGCGATAGAGTTTCGCGATGGTACAGCCGTCGTGCTTTTCGTCAATTCGCCTTCCGCGCGGGGACTTCGGGACATCATTGTAACGGCCTACGAAAAATCCTACGGTGGTTGCCCTTCCAGTTGATTAGAGGAATTGTGGTGCAGTGACTTAAAGAGCCGCAGCTCTATTCGAATGCGCTACGTGGGCAACATGGTGGGCAGTTAATAGCAGCGGGCGTTTCTGGACAACGTCAGCGCGGGCGGTCGCCTTTGTGGTCATTCCGAACTACGTGCTTTGCACGCGATCACAGAGATCTTGAGGCTGTTGTTGTTCAGTTTGTAAATACAGCCAGTGAAGAATTCCGGAGATTAACCAAAGTCGTCAGCGAAAAGTACACAGGGATTACGCACATAGTTTTTATCGTATTGTCCGAATTCTACGAACTGGTTGATCGGGCATTTTACTTCGCTTGGCGACAAGTGAAGGGCGGTAGACGACCACCAGGACAAAGAAAAAGAGACATTGTTCAGGATTATGTACGGTTTAACCGGGATTCTGAAACTTTGAGACATTGTCAGGCTGGCGGTCGGAAAGCATCATCTGCAGGTCAGGGCTTGACTTTTCAGGACAAATCTTTTATACATCAAAAAACAATAAAATCGGTGAGGGGCGGCGTGGAATTATCACAGTTTGACGAAGGTAACAAAGCGTGATCTGGGCGGAAGCGCCCGATATATGCTGGAGCATAAATGAGGGGGTGGGATTGAAGGAAAGGCCGTTTGCCGCTGAAAGCAGCCTCAGGGGAATGAATTGGAGAGCGTGGAGACTGGTTGCTGATCAGGCAGGAGTTATGCTACAGCGAAGTACCAGTCGTTGCGATTGCCTGGAGGCAATCCTGGGCTCTTGATTGAGGTGTCAGGTTTGTCGGCATATCGGCATCTGAGGGGGGCGGTACATCCCACCACCTCTCTGAAGGGCTGACAGTAAAATCCGTTGGAGAAAGACGCGCATTTACCCCGGTGCCCACGGCAGGACTCGAACCTGCGACCAACGGCTTAGGAAGCCGCTGCTCTATCCGACTGAGCTACGTGGGCAACATGTCGGGAAGTTAATAGCAGCGCGTGCTTCTGTGCAACGCCAGCGCAAGCGCAAGGCTCCGGGGGAAGGCGGACAGCCACTGCATTTGCAGGAAAGTGAAGGCAATTTGCAAAGCCTGATGTTTTCAGCTACTCTAAAAAAGACTGCAAAGATGGGAGGAGCGCCTATGTTGCAATTGCAGGAATAAACACGCCGGGCTGGTCTGTTCGGCGTCTGGTACCGTGGCTGGGGCTGGTGATTCTCTGGGGGCTGTCGGTTGTGGTTGGGCGCAGCGCTTCACCTGGCGGAAGGCTATTTCGCTGTGATTGCCGGCAGTCTGGATGGAGCAAGTTAGATGATTGAAGAAACCACTTGCCCATAGAAAAGAGAGCAAAGCTATGAAGGCAAAACTCCTTGTCGCATGCGCTTGCTTTCTTGCAGGAGTTTGCGTGCATTTGCCATTGTCGGCGCAGCAGATCAGCCGCAGTGTGCTGGCCAGTGGCGGGGCCACGACTTCGGATGGGGTTCTTACCCTCAAAAGTACGGTGGGGCAGATGGTCATCGGGACAACAGCCAGTGCTGGGCGTCAGCAGAAGCTTGGCTACTGGCACAGGGCGGGCGCTCTGATCACAGATGTAGATCAGATTGCTGAGGGGTTTCCCGATCGGTTTCGCCTGGAGCAAAATTATCCTAATCCCTTCCATTCGGTAACCACCATTCGTTTTGCGGTGCCCCGGCAGACGCATGTGCATCTGGTTCTGTTTGATTTGATGGGGCGGCGTGTGGCTACGCTTGTGAATAAGGAGCTGGCCGCAGGTGAGTACCAGGTGCGGCTGGAGGCGTCGCACCTGACCAGCGGGGTTTATTTCTACCGCATGTCCGCCGGAGCGTTTGTGCAGATTCGAAAACTTACCGTGCTGAAATAGAAGCGGGTGGCATGGGTCTCGTAAAGGCAACGCACTTCCCAGGCAATCACAAAAACAAAGGAGGGGATATGATGAAAAGGTTTTGTCTTGTTATCGGGATCATGCTGACTGCGGTTTCAGCAGTTCTGGGGCAGGTTCCTCGGACCATGAGTTATCAGGGGGTATTGACGGATGCCGACGGCAATCCGGTGCCGGACGGCACTTATAATTTTGTTTTTCGGCTTTATTTGGCAGAGAGTGGCGGGGACCCTATCTGGGAGGAGACGCAGATGGTGGTTATCAGTGGGGGGCTGTTTGATGTTATTCTGGGGCAGGTCAATCCACTGGATCTGCCGTTTGATCGGCCTTATTATCTTGGCATCAGTGTGGATGGAGGGAGCGAGATGAGCCCGCGCATTCCGCTGAGCGCTTCGCCTTACAGTTTGACGGCGCGTACGGTGGCCGATAGTGCGGTGACAGGGGAGAAGATTGCAAGTGGTCAGGTGGTGCGCAGTGTGAACGGGCTCACCGACGAAGTTTTTCTGGCAGCCGAAGGGGGAGCCACCATCACCACGCGCGGCGATACCATTGTGATTAATGCGGGTGGCGGTAGCGGCCCGGACGCCTGGAGCCTCACCGGAAACGCCGGCACCAATCCGAGCAAGCACTTTCTGGGGACGACGGACAACCAGGCTCTGGAAGTGCGCGTCAACAGCCAGCGGGCCCTGCGGATTGAGCCTGGCAGCACGCCCAACCTCATTGCTGGCTTCAGCGGCAACAGCGTCACTGCCGGTGTGGTGGGCGCAACCATTGCGGGCGGTGGCGCGCCGGACAACGGTTTTGGCGGGCCGGACAACAACCGGGTGACAGATGATTACGGCACGGTGGGCGGCGGCTGGGGCAATCAAGCTGGAGATGACGCAGGGACCACTTCGGACAGGTCCTATGCTACGGTAGGCGGGGGCAGGAGCAACACTGCCAGTAACGTTGCGGCTACTGTGGGGGGAGGCGATAGCAACATCGCCAGCGGCGGTGCAGCTACCGTAAGTGGGGGAAGGATGAACGCCGCCAGCGGTGTCTACGCCACGGTGGGTGGGGGCTGGAGAAACATCGCCAGCCGTAACGAAGCCACCGTGGGGGGAGGCAATAGCAACACCGCCAGTGGCCTCGGGGCTACTGTGGGCGGGGGCTTCAGCAACACCGCCAGTGGCTCCTACGCCACGGTGGGCGGGGGCTCGAGAAACACCGCCAGTGGCTTTCGCGCCACCGTAGGCGGGGGCTTCAGCAACACCGCCAACGGCAACTACGCTACCGTACCAGGCGGCAGCAGGAACACTGCCGGCGGCGACTACAGCTTCGCCGCCGGGCGGCGGGCCAAGGCCGACCACAACGGCACTTTCGTCTGGGCCGACGCCCAGGATGCTGATTTTGTCTCCACTGGTCCCAATCAGTTCCTCATTCGCGCCGCGGGCGGGGTGGGCATCGGCACCAACGCGCCGCAAGCTGCCTTGGACGTGGCTGCTAACTCCACAACCTCCAGGGCCACCTTGCGCCTTCACGAGACCGCGAACGACTATGCACGGCTGGAGTTCAGCAACACGAACACGGCCCGCCGCTGGCACATCGCAGGCTACATCGGTGGTACCCAGGCCGGTGATCGCCTCAACATCTGGAACAGCGGCCAGGGCGATATTCTGAGCGTCACCGGAGACGGGAAGGTAGGCATCGGTACCAGAGCACCACAGAACGTGCTCCATGTGGTTGGATTCGTCCCCGGTATCACCGGTCCCTCCCTCGAACGACACGTGGTTCAAATTGAAAACACCGAAACCAGTAGTCTGGCGAGTGTGCTCGCCCTTAAGGTAGGCACCACCGCCTTTCCCAACGTGCACAACAACTTCATCACCTTCTTCGATGGCAACGGCAACAGCGTGGGCGCCATCCAGGGAGACGGCAGTGGGGGAGTGACGCTGGCAGGGCCAGGCAGCGACTACGCCGAATGGCTACCCCTCCGTAATCCGGCCGAATCGATACAGCCGGGGGACATCGTGGCTTGGACGCCCCGGGGGATCACCCTGCGTACCGGCGAGGCCCTGCGCCTGATGGTGGTGAGCTCCCAGCCTATCGTAACTGGCAACGCCCCGATGAATGAAGATCGCTCCGGCTGGGCACCGGTGGCTTTCGTGGGGCAGGTGCCCGTCCGAGTACGCGGTCCGGTGCAGGCTGGCGACTTCATCCTACCCTCTGGCAAAAACGATGGTAGTGGCGTGGCCGTATCGCCAGACGAATTGCAGGCCGACCAGGTGGGGCAGGTGGTCGGTCGGGCGCTGGAGAGCGCCGAGGGGGCGGGCCTCCATCGGGTGAAGGTGCTGGTGGGTCTGCCGCACAACGTCATTCTCCAGGTGCTGTTGCGCCAGCGTGACGCCAGACTGGCGCAGCAGCAGGCGCGGCTCGATGCCTTGGAAGCCCGGTTGGAAGCCCTGGAGCGGGAGGTGCTGGGTCGGGCTACGCCTGCTGCTGTAGATCAGAAGTAAGTAGCGAATCATCCCGTAGAGTGCGTCCGGGGCGTCACGCTACTGAAGAACAGTGCGGCGTGGTCCCTTGCTTTTGAGGGGCCGCATGCGTTTTTTGGCGTTCGAGCCACCAACAGCCTGGTACGGGTTCGTGAACGCACCCACCTATCTGCGTCGTACGATCTGGGCGTGGGCCCTGTATGACTTTGCTAATTCGTCCTTTACCACGCTGGTTGTCACGTTCGTTTATGCGGCGTACTTTACGCAGGCAGTAGCGCCCGATCCAATTTCGGGGACAGCGCTCTGGTCGCAGGCCGTAACGGTGAGTGGGGTGATTGTGGCGCTGCTGTCGCCATTGCTGGGGGCTCTGGCCGATCAGGGGGGATACCGCAAACGTTTTCTGCTGGCCGTTACCGTGCTGTGCGTGCTGGCCACGGCTGCGCTTTACTTTCCGACGTCCGGCCAGGTGCTGGAGGCTCTTGTGCTGTTTGCCATAGCCAATGTGGCTTTTGAACTGGGAAACGTTTTCTACAATGCTTTTTTGCCTGACATTGCGCCGCCTGCGCGAATTGGTCGAGTGTCGGGCTACGGCTGGGCGCTGGGCTATGTGGGAGGACTGCTCTGTCTGGTAGTGGCCCTGTTCGCGTTGATTCAGGCAGAGAACCCATTGCTTGGATTTTCCCGAGAAGGACAGGAGAACGTGCGGGCAGCTAACCTGCTTGTAGCGCTCTGGTATGGCCTGTTCAGCCTGCCGTTGTTTCTATGGGTTCCAGAACGACGACCGACCGTTCGTCCTGATGTGCGAGCGATCGTTCGGCAAGCCACGCGCCAACTGGTCGATACGTTTCGGGAAGTGCGGCGCTACCGGCAGGTTGTGCGATTGCTGTTGGCCCGGTTGCTCTATAATGACGGATTGCTGACAATCTTTTCCTTTGGGGGCATCTATGCAGCAGGGACGTTCGGCTTCGAGGCGGATGAGCTGATTGTGTTCGGGATCGTGATTAACGTGGCGGCCGGGCTGGGCGCCTGGCTGTTTGGCTTTGTGGACGACTGGCTGGGGGGCAAGCGTACGCTCATGTTGAGCCTGCTGGGGCTCTCGGCCGCCAGCCTGGTGGCCGTGCTGACTACCAGCCGCACGCTTTTCTGGGGAGCGGCGCTGCTCATCGGGATCTGTGCCGGCCCCAATCAGTCAGCCAGTCGTTCGTTGCTGGGGCGTTTTACGCCGGTGCATAAGCGCAACGAATTTTACGGATTTTTTGCTTTTTCGGGAAAGGCCACCGCTTTTCTTGGACCGTTGCTGCTGGGATTGTTCACGGACTGGGCGGGTAGTCAGCGGGTGGGGGTAGGCTCCGTGTTGCTATTTTTCCTGGCGGGTATGCTGTTGCTGGCGCGTGTTGACGAAGACGAAGGGGTGCGGATGGCGCGTGCGGTGGACGCAGAGGGAACCTGAAGCGTCTCTCCGGCAAACAAGCGGCTCTCTGCCCTGCAGCATAAAACGTGCAGCAGACGATGTCGGAACCTACGTTTCCAACCGTTCGCGAGATTGCCGAGGCGCTGGAGGCCTGGGCGCCGCCGGGATCAGCCCAGTCGTACGATAATGTAGGCCTGCAAGTGGGTGATCCGGAGCGAACGGTGCGGCGGGCCCTGCTGGCACTCGACATGACGCCAGCTGTCTTTGAGGAGGCTCGGGCACTCGGAGCCGAGTTGATCATCACACACCATCCGCTACTCTTTCGGCCGTTGCGACAGCTTACGCCGGGCAGTCTGGTGGCCTCGCTGGCACTTCGGCTGGCAGAGTCCGGAATTGCGCTTTACAGCATCCACACGAACCTGGACGCGGCACCGGGCGGCGTGTCGTTTGCGCTGGCTACGCATCTGGGCCTGCGAGACGTACAGTTTCTGCAGAAGATGGAGCAGGCGCTCTACAAGCTGGTCACGTTTGTGCCAGCGTCGCATTTTGAACAGGTGCGTGAAGCACTGGCCAACGCAGGGGCTGGGCGCATCGGCAACTACGAGGCGTGTGCGTTTGCCACGCGAGGCACCGGGTATTTCCGACCCGGTGACATGGCGCGGCCGTTTATTGGTGAGCCGGGCAAGCTTGAGTCTGCCGAAGAGCTGCGGCTGGAGGTCGAGGTAGCCCGGTGGGATCTACCG
>JALSJJ010000205.1 GCA_026989375.1 Rhodothermus sp. | reverse complement strand
TCGCCTTCCGACGGCGCAGGTCCAGCAAGTACGCCATCGGCGCCTTTTTTATCAGCCGGCCCCTTTCGCTTTCGTAGCGAATGAAAGCATAAAACAAGAGGTCCTCCTCCAGAAGAACGGGTTCGATCAGATCATCTACCTTTCCTGTGTAGGAATATTTCTCAATAAAGGAATCCGTGGTATAGTATTCAGCAATTCGATGATCGATCAGGAGAAAGGGTTGTAAATGTATTCCTTTTAAGAAAACGCTATATCGCTGATCCGCTACAAAGTAATCCACAATGGGAAAGAAAAGATAGGAAGCCACAATTCCCTCGCCACAGGCCATAAACGTTCTGTAGATTTCACTATGCAGAAAGCCTTCCTGTTCGTGGGTAGCATAATGCCGGTATCTTCCAAAGCTTCTGACAATCTTAGAAGACAGATCGATCTCAAAAAATAGCGGATCTTCTCGAAGACGTGAAGGCTTCTGCATGATCAGGTGACCATTTGCATGGAGGCAAACATCATTCAAGTAAGAGGCACCTGAAGGCAGATCTAAAAGGCGCACAAATTCATACCCGGATCCCTGACGGCGATATACCACAAACAGGGATCGTGAATAGTCGTAAACGTACAGCGTATCGTTTACGCCCACCAGCAGATGTCCTGCCTGCATGTACTCACCCGGCCCTTCGCCCTGGTGGCCTACCAGCGTTACAAAGCGCCCCTCCTGGTCATACACGCGCACTTCCTGGTTTTCAAAGTCCAGCACCACCACCCGTCCGGCGCCATCGACGGCCACATCCCATACCTTCCCGAACATGCGATAGCGATCCTCCGAAAACCATGTGCCCAGCTCCCACTTCAGACGCGCCTGCTGCAGCCGCACCGCCCATGTCTGTAAGACCGGATCACTGTCCTGCGAAGCAACCACCCAGTCAAACGCTTCCAGGGGCGGCAAACGGGCCGGATCCGGGTGCCAGTGTGTTCCCTGTCCTGCTTCGGGCACACTCCCCCCACAACCACTCCCCCCGAACAGGCTTGCCCATAGCAGTATGCTCCCGACCCTTCTATTCAACCACCTCGCAATCATAGGTCCGGCACCCCGCTACCAGCGTCGCATCACATCCTTTAGGCACATCGGCATCCACACAATACGTGTCCTCGTGGCATATATCATATTCACAATGTAACGCACGAGAATCCGGCTGAGGAAGGAATAAGCCTATCACGAAAACTACCAACGCAAAAAAAGTCAGAATGCTTATCTTCTTCATGGCTTCTCTCGCATTTATTCTGGATCACAATTTTCGATATCGCATAGCACGCCTGTCATCATGCAATTGGTCGCATAAAAGTCGTTGTGTATACACCTTCCTCTAAGTTCTCCTGTCCTTTCCGACTGTTCTGTTCGGCAGACATCATGTTCACAGAAAGGATGTCCCTGCGTCTGTGAAGAGGGGAACAGGAAAGCACCTGCCAATAATATGGCCGACAGAAACAGGAGGATAAGCTCGCGCCGCATGGCTTCGTACAGGTTTTGTTTACATGAACCTTACATGAACAGAGGAATGGGTAAAAAAAAAATTTAGCATATCAATTACTCGTTCGTTAAGAAAATGTGAAATAGCAGATGCATACTTCATGCCTTCTGCGTGGGGGACCAGCCGGAGCGGCTGGCGTGGCCACCCTTGTTGTCTAATTCAGCCATCCTCGGACCTGAGTAGTGCCAACCGCTGCCGCACCGAGGTTTGAGACCTGATTAAAGGTCGCTCGTGGGCCTTTCACTGGAGGACACAGGCCGATCTGCTCACCGCTTCGGCAGCGGACAGGCTGTCGTTTCCTCTGCTTCGGTACTCAGGGGTTCGATCTGCGCCCACAGGTCTTTGATTGTCAGGACGCGCGCAGGCCAGACCGGCAGACCTGCCGTGCGCAGTGCCCGTGCTGTCCATCGGTTGCTGTTGTTGAACAGATGATAGCGACCTTTTGCCGCATAAAACTGCCCGGCTCGTCCGTAGAGCGCCGGTGCAACCGGTTGCAACGCACCCTGTGCATCCCGCTTGAAATAGTTGGCGATATAGGTTACCAGCTTCTGAAACGCCGTGCTGTCAAGTGCCAGTTGTCGCACCGGTCCCTTAAAAATACGAGCGGGTGCGTAATCGAAGGCCGCCACATGCAGCACTGCCTCGGTGGGCCAGAGGGCCGCCCGCAGCGCATCCCCGGCGTCGGGATTCGGGTCGGGATAGTAGCCCGCTTCTCCCCAGCCCACCTCCACGTAGCGTTGTGCGGGAAAGAAGACTTCGGATGGCCAGTCGGTCCCTCTGAGATCGGCCTGGCAGAAGGCGATGCCGGCATGCCAGCCGTGGTGAATCAGGTAAATGGTGAAACGCCGCTCCTGTGCCAGGGCCATACCAACCAGCATCCATGCAAAGCTCAGCAAAAAGAAGCGCTTTCGCATACGCAGTCGATCATTTCGGGGAACTCTTCACAACGGGCCAGGGTGTGCAGCCGTCGTGAATTGTCCGCATAACCGAATCCAAGGTTCCGCCATGCCGCCACTTAATCGCTACAGCCGCCGCATCACCCAGCCCCGATCGCAGGGCGCCTCGCAGGCCATGCTGCTGGCCACCGGCCTGAAGGAAGAGGACCTGGACAAACCACAGATCGGCATTGCCTCGGTCTGGTACGAAGGAAATCCCTGCAACATGCACCTGCTGGACCTGGCCGCCGAGGTCAAGGCCGGGGTGCAGGAGGCCGGGATGGTCGGGTTTCGGTTCAACACGATCGGCGTCTCCGACGGCATCTCGATGGGCACCGAAGGCATGTCGTACAGCCTGCCCTCGCGCGATCTGATTGCCGACTCCATCGAGACGGTGATGGCTGCCCAGTGGTACGATGGCCTGATCGCCCTGCCCGGGTGCGACAAAAACATGCCCGGTTGTGTGATGGCCATGGGCCGGCTGAACCGTCCCGCTCTGATGATCTACGGCGGCACCATTCGCCCCGGCTGCCTCAACGGTCAGAAGCTGGATGTGGTGAGCGCCTTTCAGAGTTACGGCGCGTACCTGGCCGGTAAAATCACCGACGAGCAGCGGCGAGCTATCATCCGCCATGCCTGTCCCGGACCGGGCGCCTGTGGCGGCATGTACACGGCCAATACGATGGCAGCCGCCATCGAAGCCCTGGGCCTGTCCCTGCCCTTCAGCTCAAGCCTCCCGGCCGAAGATCCACGCAAGCGTGAAGAATGCCGTCGGGCCGGACAGGTCATGCGCCAGCTCCTGGAGCAAGACCTCAAGCCACGCGACCTTGTCACTCGGGCCTCGCTGGAAAATGCGATCGCTGTCGTCATGGCGCTGGGCGGCTCCACAAACGCTGTGCTTCATCTGCTGGCCATTGCCCATGCGTTTGATCTGCCGCTCCGTCTGGACGACTTCCAGCGCATTGCCCGACGCGTACCGCTGCTGGCCGATATGAAGCCCAGCGGCCGCTACGTCATGGAAGACCTGTGCCGCATCGGTGGCGTGCCGGCTGTAATGAAGCTCCTGCTGAAGCACGGCGTGCTCCATGGCGACGCCCTCACCGTAACCGGTAAGACCCTTGCGGAAAATCTGGCCGAGGTGCCCGACCTGCCCGACGACCAGGACATCATTCGTCCCTGGGACAACCCGATCAAATCAAGCGCCCACATTTACATTCTGTACGGCAACCTGGCCCCCGGCGGCTGCGTCGCCAAAATCACGGGCAAAGAGGGCCTGCGCTTCAGCGGGCCTGCCCGCGTGTTCGACTCCGAAGAAGACATGCTGGCCGGCCTGGAAGCGGGCCGCATCCGGCGCGGCGACGTGATCGTGATTCGTTATGAAGGGCCGAAAGGCGGACCAGGCATGCCGGAAATGCTCACGCCGACCTCCGCATTGATGGGGGCCGGGCTGGGCAAAGACGTGGCGTTGATAACCGACGGTCGTTTCAGTGGCGGTAGCCACGGCTTCATCATTGGCCATGTGGTGCCTGAAGCCCAGGAGGGAGGCCCTATCGCACTCATTCGGGATGGCGACCGCATTACCATCGATGCCGAAGCTGGGCTCATCCATGTGGACGTCTCCGACGAAGAACTGGCCCGGCGGCGGGCTTCCTGGACGCCTCCCCCACTCAAAGTCACACGCGGCGTGCTTTTCCGCTACGTGCAGACCGTGCAGGACGCCGCCCATGGCTGCATCACCGATGCCCCGATGGGCACGCCGCAGCCTGTGGGATCTCCCCCTTCCTGAAACGGTTTTTGTGAGCAGAGTCGGGCGGAAAGTGATATGGCGGATCTGTTTCAACAGGCGGCCGAGCGGCTGCTGGCTACGCAGGCGCCCCTGGCTGAGCGCATGCGCCCACGTACGCTGGACGAGTTCGTCGGCCAGGAGCACATCCTCGGACCAGGCAAACTGCTGCGCCGGGCCATTGAGGCCGACCGACTTTCGTCGCTGATCTTCTACGGACCGCCCGGCACGGGCAAAACCACGCTGGCCCGCATCATCGCCCGGACCACGCGGGCCTACTTCACCGCGCTCAACGCCGTGCTGGCCGGCGTTAAAGACATCCGAGAAGCGATCGAGGCCGCCCGAGAACGCCTGCGGCTCCACCAGCAACGCACCATCCTGTTCATCGACGAAGTCCATCGCTTCAACAAAGCGCAGCAGGATGCCCTGCTACCCCATGTCGAAAATGGTACGGTCATCTTTATCGGGGCCACGACCGAGAATCCCTATTTCGAGGTTATCAAGCCCCTGGTCAGCCGCTCTCGAGTCTTCGAGCTGAAGCCTCTGACTCCTGAACACCTGCGCCGCATTGCCGAGCAGGCGCTTACCGACCCGGAGCGCGGCTATGGCCACCGAAACGTGGTCATCGACCCTGAAGCACTCGATCATCTGATCGATGTGGCCAACGGCGATGCCCGTTCGCTGCTCAACGCGCTGGAGCTGGCCGTCGAAACCACCCCACCGGACGCTGACGGCCACATTCATATCACCCTTCAGGTTGCCGAAGACTCCATTCAACGCCGCGCCGTGCTCTACGACAAAGAGGGCGATGCGCACTTCGATACGATCAGCGCCTTCATCAAAAGCCTGCGCGGATCCGATCCCGATGCCGCGCTCTACTGGCTGGCGCGCATGATCTATGCGGGCGAAGATCCTCGTTTTATCCTGCGTCGCATGCTGATCTTTGCTGCCGAGGATGTCGGACTGGCCGATCCACAGGCGCTTCAGGTGGCAGCCGCTGCTGCCCAGGCCTTCGAGTACGTGGGTATGCCGGAAGGTCAGTTCCTACTGGCCGAATGCTGCCTCTATCTGGCCACCGCGCCGAAGAGCAATTCCACCATGGCCTACTTCAATGCGCTGGCCTACGTCGAGCGCGAACAGTCCGGCGAAGTGCCCACCCACCTGAAAGATGCCAGCCGCGACCGTCAGGGCCTGGGCCACGGTCAGGGCTACAAATACCCGCATGCCTACCGCACACACTACGTCCCCCAGCAGTATCTGCCCGATCACATGCAGGGCACCTACTTCTACGAACCTTCGGATCAGGGCTACGAGCGCACGATTGCCGAACGCCTGGCCGCCTGGCGACAGCACGACCTGGCCGAAGGCCTGAAAAAGCGACTGAAACGCTATCTTCCTGATAACAGGAATCCATAGCGCAGGTTACGGACTTTTTTGTACCTTATCTTTCCCGGCTACTATCCGCTCCATGCATGGACGCCCTCCTGACGGCCGAACACGAAGCGCTGCTTGAGGCCGAGCGCAATTTGCTGGCCCGCCTGCACGGCGTGCTGGCCCGAACCGGCGCCGACGAGTCGCTCCGGGAGCGACTCTCTGAGGTCATCGAAGCGCTCGACGCGCTGTTCGTCGTGGTCGTCGTGGGCGAATTCAACGCGGGCAAATCGAGCGTGCTCAACGCGCTTTTTGGCGAAAAACTGCTGGAAGAGGGTCCGATTCCCACCACTGCGAAGATCACCCTGTTGCGCCATGGCGCAACGCCCATGGAACGCCCCCGCTCGGAGTACCTGGTGGAGCGCTATCATCCCTCAGACCGATTGCGCCATCTGGTGCTGGTCGACACCCCCGGGACCAACTCCATCATTCGGCGCCATCAGGAACTGACCGAGCACTTCATTCCACGTGCGGATCTGGTCCTGTTCGTGACCTCATTCGACCGTCCGCTGACCGAAAGCGAACGGCAATTTCTCTCGTACATTCGCGACACCTGGGGCAAACGCCTCGTTTTTGTCCTGAACAAGGCGGATCTGGCCCAGAGTGAAACCGATCTGGAGCAGGTGCTCACCTACATCCGCACAGGCTGTCAGGAGCTGATGGGCTTCGAGCCAGAAATTTTTCCGATCAGTGCCGTCCGGGCTCTCGAAGCACACAGCACCGAGGATCCCGAACAGCGCGCCCGACACTGGAAAACCAGCGGCTTTGAAGCTTTCGAACGTTTTCTGGTGGAACGACTGGCGGGCCCCGAACGCCTGCGGCTTAAACTAACAACGCCGCTCGACCTTACCGAACGCCTGCTCGAACGTCTGCGCACGCATCTGGAAGAACGCCGGCGCCTACTCGAACAAGATCGTGCCAACCTGGAGCGTCTGGAAACTCGGCTGCAAGAAGTACGCACCGAGCTGATCGCAACGGTGCGTCCCTACCTGTCAGAAATTGACAACCAACTGCTCCAGGTCGAGCGGCGCGGTCTGCAGTTCCTGCGAGATACCATCCGGATCGGTCGGTTAGGCCTGCTACGTGACCGGGACCGTTTCAAAGAGGAGTTTGCCCGTCAGGTAATCCGGGACCTGGACTACCAGCTCGAAGCAACCCTGGCCGAAGCCGTCGATCGGCTGCTTCAGCAGGGCTTGCAGCTCTGGAACCAGACGTTAAACGAATTCACCGAGCGCGTCGAGCAGGTCGTGCGGCGTCGTCCCCCGCAGGTCCAGGCCGAGCTTCTGTATGACCGTCGCCAGCTCTTTGAGGCCGTTGTTCGTCAGGCTACTCGCCAGCTCGAAACCTATGATCTGCGCGAAGAAGCCCGTCGCATTCTGGAAAACACACGTGACGCGGTCGCCCTCTTTCTGGGTACGGAAGCCCTGGCCGGGCTGGGCGCGCTGGTTACCATGCTGATCACCGCGGCCGGTCTGGACGTAACAGGCGGCTTGGTAGCGGCCGGCGCCCTGGCCGTGGTCGGCTTCATTGTGCTCCCGCTTCAGAAGCGCCGGGCGCTGCGCGAGTTTCGCGAGCGCCTCGAACAACTCCGCACGGAGCTGCGAACCGTCCTTGAGCAGCAGCTAACGCGCGAAGTGGATCGCCTGCTCGAACGCCTATCCGCTACGCTGGCCCCCTATCGAAAATTCGTCCAGCGCGAGCAGCAACTGGTCGACGAAACCGATGAAGAGCTGCGGGCCCTCGACCGTGAACACCGCCGCCTGCGAACGGCCATTGAAAAAGCTGTGTCCGTTGACTAACGGCCCTGCTCGCGACTGTCAATCGTACAGGTCGTGCGAATACCGCCCCGCACGTTGTACACCGTGGTGACCCGCAGGTACTCCGGATCCTCCAGATGGCGCATCAGGTCCTGGTAGATGATGGCCGTCAGATCCTCCTGGGCCGCGCCGATGCTTCGCCAGGAGACGATGTAGTACTTGAGGCTTTTGAGTTCGAGAATCCAGCTACCCGGCACATACTCGATCCGAAGCACACCATAGTCCGGCAACCCGGAAAATGGACAGACCGCCGAAAACTCGCCGGGCTCGGTTTCATAGACGACCACCTGGCGCACGGCGTGTTCGTAAGGTAACCGATCGATGTGCCGCTGGCGCGACTCCGGCGGCAGAAACGGCTGCAGACGCCCTTCCGGCCGGACGCCAAACCGCGCCATGTAGGCCAGCGCCTGCTCGGTATGTGCCAGCGCCTCTTCCCGAAGCGCCGCCAGCTTTTCGGCCAATGCCTGCTGCTCCTTTTCGGTCATGGCTCCACCGCATTGTCTGGCAAACCTCACAGCCAAACGCTCCGCCCCGGCAATGGTTCAAGTTCAAATTTTGCCGCAGCCGACACTCCCGACATCGTCAGGCGTTTTATACATTGCAAATTATTGAAAAACCAGCAATCCCATGAAAATTGCCAAACAGTTTCGGTTTGAGGCCGCGCACCGACTCCCCTGGCATCCGGGCGCCTGTCGTCATCTGCACGGCCACTCGTACCGGCTGACCGTCGGGCTCGAAGGCACGCCTGACGCCCGGGGCATTCTGGTAGATTTTCAGGAGCTGAAACGTCTGGTCCAGCCGTTGATCGACCGCTGGGACCATGCCACGCTGGTCGCCGCCGACGATACGGCCCTCCAGGAAGCGCTGGAAACGCTGGGATCACGCTACGTGGTGTTGCCTTTCGACTCGACGGCCGAAAACCTGTGCGCTTACGTGGCCGACTACCTGATCCGTGAGGCTGGCGACCGGCTCCGGAGGCAGGGTGTCCGGCGGTTGTGGGTGCGCCTGGCCGAAACCGAAACGTCTTTTGCCGAAACCGAACGCGTCCTGGTGCCCGATGTCCATCCCGAACCTGCTCCCCACGCTGAAGCCCACTGAACGGGGTGAAAAGGCGCTGGTGCTGTTCTCCGGCGGACAGGACTCGACCACCTGTCTGTACTGGGCCCGCCATTATTTTCCCGAAGTCGAAGCCATCGGTTTTCACTACGGCCAGAAACACGCCGTCGAACTGGAACAGGCCCGCAAAATCGCAGATCTTGCTGGCGTGCCTTTTACTGTGCTGGACCTGCGCGGTCTGCTGCGCGGAAGTGCTCTGACCGAACACGATCAGGACGTCGCGGCAGCTCATCCGCTGGCGCCCCATCTCCCTGCGTCGTTCGTGCCTGGCCGTAATGCGTTGTTCCTGACCCTGGCGGCCAGCTATGGCTTCACGCGCGGCATCCACGACCTGGTCGGGGGCATGTGCCAGACCGACTATTCCGGCTATCCCGACTGCCGCCGCGATTTCATCGACGCCATGGAACGGGCGCTCTCGCTCGCCCTCGACACGAAGATCCGTATCCACACCCCCCTGATGCACCTGACCAAGGCCGAAACCTGGCGGCTGGCCCGCGAGCTGGACATCCTGGACGTGATTATCGAGCTGACCCATACCGATTATAACGGCGACCGCTCCGAACGCCACGCCTGGGGCTACGGCCGCCTCGACAACCCCGCTTCGATCCTCCGTGCCCGCGGCTACGAAGAAGCCAGAGCGCGCGGCTGGCTTGATTGAACCATGCGTACCTACCGCGTCAAAGCTATCTGGAAAACGCTGCAGGGCGAAGGCTTCTTTGCCGGACGCCCGGCTGTCTTCGTGCGCTTTGTGGGTTGCAACCTGTGGTCAGGACGAGAGCAAGACCGGGAGCGCGACGCCCAACGCACCGGTGCCGACTGCCCGCGCTGGTGCGATACGGACTTCCGCAAAGAAAACAGTCGCGCCTACACGGCCGATGAGCTGGTAGCTGCGCTACAGGAAGTGGGTGGCCCGATTCGCTTTTGCGTGCTGACCGGTGGCGAGCCCCTGCTGCAACTCGATGCGACTTTGATAAAGGCGCTGAAAGCAGCCAACTACTTCGTAGCCATCGAAACAAACGGCACGATCAGCCTGCATCAGGCCTGCACCGATCCCGAAACGGGCCAGTTGGTGGCACCCGACTGGATCGTATGCAGTCCCAAGCTTCCGGAAGATCGGCTGACGCTGGAATACTTCGACGAATTGAAACTGGTGGTGCCTGATTACCGGCCCGAGCAGTATGCGCGCTTTGCACGTCGGGCCCGGCCCCATCGGGTGGGCGGCCGCCGCCTTCCCCTTCTATGGCTACAGCCCGAAGACGGTCCGCGCCTGGCCGAAGCGCAGCGCTGCGCCGTCGAGCTGGCCCTGGCCCATCCCGAATGGCGCGTCTCGGTTCAGACCCACAAGGTACTCGGCGTGCCGTAGGGTGTCTGCTTAAAACAGCTCCAGTTGACGCCCTCCCGTTGGTATGCGACGCACGCGGTGGGTCCTCCAGTGGACAAAGCGGGCCGGCAGATCTGCCAGAAAACGCGAGGGTTCCGTCGTGCGCATGCGCCCCCTCCAGCGTCGCCGCTGTGCATAAGTCAGGAAAAGCTGCACTTTTGCCCGGGTCATCCCCACAAAAAACAGCCGTCGCTCCTCGGCCTCCTGCGCTGGATCCACATGGCCATCGTACGTCAGGGGCAAGATCCCTTCCTCGCACCCCACGATAAATACGACGGGAAATTCCAGACCCTTGGCTGCGTGCAGGGTCAGTAGCGAAACGCCTTCGGCCCGCGCATCCCAGAGGTCGGCCTCGCTGCGCAGCGTCAGCTCATTCCGAAAAGCTTCCAGGTTGTCATCGCATTGCGCCGCCAGCGACCGGAGCACCCCGAGCAGCCCCTGCTGCTCGGTCACAGCCGACGCGGCCCATCGTTCCAGCCGTTCGATCAGCGTGCCTTCGGTGTGTTCGCTCAGAAACGCCAGCAGCGCTTCGACTTCAGGTAGCTCAGCCAGCAGTCGGTGACTGCGCTTCTGATACGGGATGCCGGCCTGTGCCAGCACTTCCTGCAACTCGACCGCCTGCGCCTCGGTACGGTAGAGGATGGCCACGTCGCCAAACGTCCAGGTGCGGTCTTCGCCGTCGGCCCGGGCGCTATCGAGCGCATAGAACGAGGTGCCTCCGATAAGCCGTTCAATCGTTTCTGCTACGAAAATGGCCTCCGAGCGCTCGCTCGGGCAGGCTACCACTTCGACAGGCACGCCGCCGGGCCGCACGGCCGCCAGCTCCCGATCGGGCACAAGCGACGCAGGCGCCATCATATGGAGGGCCGCCTCCAGAATCGTCTGCGTGGAACG
>JALSJJ010000204.1 GCA_026989375.1 Rhodothermus sp. | reverse complement strand
AGGGGTCCAGAAAAATTTTGCTCCCCCTTTGAGGGGGAGCTGTCCGGAGGACTGAGGGGGTGTCTGTAGAAGCCAGTGTTGCGGTGAAGGCAAAACGGTTAGCCTGATCGGGCGTTGGTGGGAATGGGCCCCTCCCCCTGTCCCCCTCCCCGGAGGGGAGGGGGGACTCAAAGATACACGTTGGTCTACAATTCGACGGCCGCATTGAACCCAGCAAAGGCCTTCAAACCAGAAGTTTTGCTCCCCCTTGAGGGGGAGCTGTCCGAAGGACTGAGGGGGAACCTAAGAAAGAAGCTTTGCCCCAGGAATTGGGCAAGCACGCTGGTGTAAGCGTTATGTGGCCAACCAGAAGTGTTGCTCCCCCTTTGAGGGGGAGCTGTCGCGGAGCGACTGAGGGGGTGTTTGTAGAAAACAGCGTTGCCGTCAGAGACAGCGCAGCGGCTGGAGCGGCAGAGTGGGATGGCAGGGTCTCTCCCGCTGCTCCTCTCCAGCGGAAGGGAGAGAGGGAGGGCAAGCAATTGTCTGATTTTTGGGCGGTTTTGCGTGTGGTGTTGGCCGTATTAGAGGGAAACGGAGAAGGGGTGTTGGACTTCTATCCCCGTGCTTCCAGCGGAGGTACCGAGCGTTCGGTGGGTCCCACGTAGCGGCTCAGTGGCCGGATGATCCGGTTGTCGGCCAGCTGCTCTATCACGTGCGCCGACCATCCCGTAATACGACTCATTACGAAAATGGGCGTGTACGTCTCGATGTCGAAGCCCATCATATAGTAGGCCGGGCCGGTCGGGTAATCCAGATTCGGATGGATGCCCTTCTGCTGCACGACAACTTCCTGAATGGCGTCGTAGATGGCCATAAGGTCTTGGTGGCCCAGGCGTTCGGCCAGCCGGCGCGTATAACGCTCCATGATAGGCACGCGAGAGTCGCCATACCGGTAGACGCGGTGGCCGAAGCCCATGATCTTCTGCTTGCGAGCCAGCGCGTCCTGCACCCACTGCCGGGCTTCGTCGGGCGTGCGAAGCGGTTTGAGCATGCGCATGACCTCTTCATTCGCCCCGCCATGCAGTGGCCCTTTGAGGGCACCGATCGCACCTGTAATGGCGCTGTAGTAATCGGAGAGTGTCGACGTGATCACGCGGGCTGTGAACGTGGAAGCGTTGAAACTATGTTCGGCATACAGGATCAGCGACACGTCGAAGGCCTTGACCACCTCGGCATCCGGCACCTCGCCGAAGTACATGTGGAAGAAGTTTTCGGCAAAGCTCAGGTCTTCGCGGGGCGGGATGAAGTCCAGGCCGTGCCGGCGGCGTCGGTCGGCCGCCACAATCGTGGGCAGTTTGGCCATCAGCCCAATGGCCTTGCGCCGGATCGTGTCGAGGTCGGCGCCGGTCGCCTCCGGATCGTTTGCTCCAAGCAGGCTGACAGCCGTGCGGAGCACGTCCATAGGGGCGGCGTTCGCCTGGATCAGGGTCAGCAGGCGGTGGACGGTATCGTCCAAGTTGCGCTGGCGCCGTTCTTCCTGTTCAAAGGCTTCAAGCTGCGCCCGCGTGGGCAACTCGCCGTAGAGCAGCAGGTAGGCCACTTCTTCGAAGCGGCACTGCTCGGCCAGCTCGTGCACCGGATAGCCCCGATAGTACAGCGCGCGCTTTTCGGGAATGACGTTCGAAATGGCCGACTCGTCGGCTACCACGCCGGCCAATCCCTTTCTGACTTCGGTCGTCTCGGCCATGGTTATGGAATCTATTGGTTTTCGGATGAAGGGGTTGTTTCCTCCAGGCGGAAGTTGTACACGTTGCGGTCAAAGACGGTGTAGCGCTCGTACTGCAACAGCTCGTAAAGTTCTTTGCGGGTTTGCATGTGATCGAGCAGGGCTTCCTGGGTGCCGGCTTTCAACAGGTGTCGCAGACCGTCCTCGACCGCTTTCATAGCCAGACGCAGCCCGGTAACCGGATAGATCACCAGGTTATAGCCCAGCGCCTGCAACTGCTCGACCGAAAGCAGGGGCGATTTGCCGAACTCGGTCATGTTGGCCAGCAGCGGCACGTCGGGTAGAGCCTTTCGGAAGGCCGCAAACTCCTCGGCAGACTGAAGCGCCTCGGGAAAGATCATGTCGGCACCGGCCGCCACGTAGGCGCGGGCGCGTTCGATGGCGGCCTCCAGCCCTTCGACGCCCCGGGCATCGGTGCGAGCAATGATCAGAAAATTCGGATCGCGCCGGGCCTGCGCCGCCGCCCGTACCTTGCGTTCCATTTCCTCGACAGGCACGAGCGCCTTGTGGTCCAGGTGGCCACATCGTTTGGGGTTGACCTGATCCTCCAGGTGACAGCCGGCCAGCCCCATTTCTTCCAGTTCCTGAACGGTACGGGCCACGTTCAACACCTCACCAAAGCCGGTGTCGATGTCCACAATGGCCGGTAGGCGGGTGACGCGGGCAATCTGGCGGCTTCGCCCGGCTACTTCGGTGAGCGTGGTCAGTCCGACGTCAGGTAGGCCCAGGTCGGCCGAGAGCACGGCGCCGGAAATGTAGATGCCATCGAATCCCAGCCGTTCGATGAGCATGGCTACCAGGGGTGAAAACGCGCCGGGAAAACGCAGTAGCTTCCCCTGCTGCAGGGCTTCCCGTAGTGCCCGACGTTTTGCTTCCGGAGGCGTCGTAGCAAAGAGCATGGCCGTTCCCTGATATTGCAACCCTACAGTTAAGCTAAACGAATCGCCGGATAAATGCTTCCCGAAAGCAGAGCAGGAAGGTCAAACTTTCGGGAAAAGCGCTTTCTCTGAGGTGAGGATAGGGCCTTCTCCGCGGAGCGGCCTGTCCATATAGTCAGCCGGTCGCTGGCTTTCTCAGATAAGATAATCCATGTTGCGTATTCTCGATTTGTGGACCGCAGTTATGGAGAAGACCGCAAGCGCTGAAGCAGGCTCTGATACAGGCCGACGAAACGAACTTCATCCAGTCGTTCCGTATGGTTCCAGGTGGCACTGACGCAGTAGTGTCGACCCTGGCTGTCGATCAGGTACGTGGTGAAGTTCAGCACGCCGGGCTCCGAGCCGCCTTTGTAGGCGACGAGCTGCCAGTTTTCGCGGCGGGCCGGGCCTGGATTGATCTGGGTCAGCGGAAGTTCGTGTACTTTTTCAATCAAGCGGCAGAGTTCGCGAACCGAGAAGAACCATTCGATGGCAGGCTGTACCGGTCCGCCGGAAAATACCGAGGCATCTGGCAGGGGGCGTGTCTGTAGGGTGTCCAGCAGACGTCGGCGGCCAGCTTCATCGGCTTCTAAGAAACGATGGGCAATGTCCTGATTAGCCGGATTTTTTAAGATAAAAGCTTCGCGGGTGGAAAGAAAAGGACGATTGTGCGGTGCATAAGCTTCTACGGTTGTGCGTCCCAGCAGGCTCAGCAATGCATCTGCGGCCGTATTGTCGCTCTGGGAGATCATAAGTGCAGCCAGGGTGTGCAGCGTTAGCGGTGCGTCGTCGGGCCAGGTGTGCAGCAAACCGGAGGGAAGGCTTTTCCAGGCAGGCTGAAGACGAACCACTTCGTCCCAGCGATGATGGCCAGCTTCAATGGCATCTTGCAAGGCGGCTAGGATGGCCAGTTTGAAACTGGAGCCGACGGCCAGCACGGTATCGGGACGCAGCGCCAGGAATTCCTGTCCGTCTTTCAAGACGAGCAGGCTGGTTGTTCCGGGCAGTTGCCGAAATGCGTCGAGCAGTTCGTTGGCTTCCTGAATGCGTGGAATGGGTGGCGAAAAGAACAGGCCAATGATTCGCCCTTCGGCATCCAGGGTAATGCGCGTGGGCACAACGGCACGCTCCAGAATCACTCGATATTCGATCCCTTCGCCCTCGACGTGCTCAAACGCTCCGTACTGCTGCGTCAATTGCGTGATGATCTGAGACACCTGTTCGGTGGACACCTGTTGGAGGAATGTCGGGGCGAACCAACTGGCCGGAATAGGATGTTCGGTGAAGAGTTGCTTCAGACGTTGTGCGGGAGTCTGCGCCGTAGCGGGTTGCGGTGCAAAGAGGGCCAGCAGCAGGATCAAGGGTAGCCAACGGAGACGCATATCCAATACCCTGTAAGGTTATTTACGATAGTCGGTCAATACGAGGGCTATGGGAAGCAGGTTACAGGGCCTGCATTCCGTTGGCTTAAGGGTCAGTCGTGCGTTACGCGGTGCTGGAGCTCCGCGTAGCGGTTAAGGAAGGCTTCCAGCGAGAGGCCCTCGGCAACGGCGGCTGCCGCTTCGTCGGCCGAAGTGAGGGTTGGGCGACGCGGCACGCGGCCCAGCACGGGCACGTGACACATTGCTTCGATCATGGCCGGGTTGGTCTGCTCGGCCACGTTCGGGTGCGACGGGTAGCCGCAGATTACCACCCCCACGACGGGCAGGCCCCGGCTGCGGGCATAGTGCACGGTCAGGAACGTATGGTTGAGCGTGCCCAGCCCGGGACGCGCTACCACCAGCACGGGCAGCTTCCAGCGCGCGGCCAGCCCGGCATAGTCCAGCGTATCGGTCAGCGGGACCGAGAGGCCACCGGCCGTTTCGACGAGCACCCAGTCGCGATCCTGCAACTGTTGCCAGGCGGCTTCGATGCGGTTGAGGTCCACGGGGCGGTTGGCCCGGCGGGCAGCTACCAGCGGTGCCAGGGGTTCGGCATAGACGCAGGGGACCACCTGTTCGGGCGGGTCGTCCACGCAGGCCCCTTCGGCCAGCATGCGCGCGTCCGGCGGCCAGCTTCCCGGCGGCCCCTCCCAGCCGGTTTCGACCGGTTTGAGCACACCTACCCGGTAGCCGGTCTGGCGCAGCAGCCGCGCCAGACCGGAAGCCACGACGGTCTTGCCCACGCCAGTGTCTGTTCCGGTGATCAGCAGGCCGTTCATGCTTCCTGACGGATTTTTTGCGCCAGCGAGGTCAGTTCGGGTAAGGCATCGTCGAAGGCGGCGCGCAGGATGGCCATCATTTCGTCCAGCTCGGCCTCGGTAGCGGCCAGCGGTGGCATGAAGATCAGCACGGAGCCAATCGGCCGCACGAGCATCCCGCGGCGTCGGGCATGGCGGGCCACGATGAAGCCCACCTGGAGACCATAGGGAAAGGGCGTGCGGGTAGTGCGGTCGGCCACGATCTCGACACCCACCATGAATCCGGCCTGGCGCACCTCGGCCACGAACGGATGATCGGTCAGTGGAGCCAGCCCGGCACGCAGACGCTCGACTTTTGCCGGAAGCGAAGGCAGTAGCTCGAGCAGCAGCTCCAGGCTGGCCAGCGCCACGGCACAGCCCAGCGGATTGCCTGTGTAGGAATGGCCGTGGAAAAACGTCTTGTGCTCCTCAATCTCGCCCAGAAATGCTTCAAAGATGCGTTCGGTCGTGAGCGTGGCAGCTAAGGGCAGGTAGCCGCCGGTCAATCCTTTGCCCAGGCAGAGCAGGTCGGGCGTGATGCCGTCGGCTTCGCAGGCAAAAAGACGGCCCGTCCGCCCGAAGCCCGTTGCCACCTCATCGACGATCAGTAGCACGTCGTAGCGGTCGCACAGCGTACGCAACGCCCGCAGAAAGCCCGGAGGCGCCGGCAGGATGCCGCCCGCCCCTTCGACCGGTTCGACGATCACAGCAGCCAGCTCGTGGCCGCGCGTGCGCAGCACCGTCTCGACGGCCTCAAGGCTTTCGGGGAGTCGGTCGTGCGGATAGGGATACGGCGCGCGTGGATGACCGGGCAGCAGGTCCAGAAAAGGCCAGTGAAACACCGGATCCGGGGCCACCCCCACGGCTCCCAGCGTGTCGCCATGGTAGTTGTTCATAAAGCCGAGCACGTAGCGCTTCGCGCGCTGTCCCTGATTGGCCCAGAACTGGATGGCCATTTTCAGGGCGATCTCGACGGCCGTGGCGCCACTGTCGGAGTAGAAAACGCGCTGAAGCCCCCGGGGCGCCACCTCAATCAGCCGTTTGGCCAGCACTACGGCCGGCACGTTGGCCTGGCCGAGCATGGTAGCGTGTGCCACGCGCCGGAGTTGCGCTTCGAGGGCGGCGTTCAGCGCGGGGACGTTGTGGCCGTGCACGTTCAGCCAGATCGATGAAGTGCCGTCGTAGTACCAGTTGCCGTGAATGTCTTCCAGTTTGACGCCCTGGCCGCGCCGGATGATGACCGGATCGCCGGCCATGTACTGCTTCATGGGCGTAAAGGGATGCCAGACATAGGCCTTGTCCCAGGTAATGAGCGTTTCCGGATCCAGGGTGTCGAGCAGGTCGATGCGCGCTGGTTTTTCCTTCATTGTGTATCGACGATTTACCATTGAAGGAGGACGGCGGCCGACAGCAGTCCGGCGCCTACGGCCGTAAGCAGCAGCAGGTCGCCGGGCGCAAAGCGATGCGCTTCGAGCGCCAGTGCCAGAGGAATCGTGGCGGCCGAGCTATTGCCAATGCGGTCGACGAGGTTGACGGTGCGCGCTTGAGGCAGGCCCAGTTGACGCCGGGCTTCTTCGATCAGGCGGTGGTTGGCCTGGTGGGGAATCCACCAGGCGACGTCGTCGATGCCGAGACCGGCCTGTTGCAGTACGCGCCGGCCGGCTTCGGCCATGCCGGTGGCGGCTCGTCGAAAGAGAGCACGGCCATTCTGCAGGTGCATCAGGTGTTCGCCGCGGGCGACGCGTTCGGGCGTAAGGGGGCGACGGCTGCCGCCGGCCGGGATGTAGAGGGCGTCCCAGCACGAGCCGTCGGCGCCCAGCCAGTGGGCGATAATACCACGGGCACCTCGCGCAGGACCGAGCACGACGGCCCCGGCGCCGTCGGCAAAGAGTGCCGAGGTTCCAGGGTCGTCTGGATTCGTACGGCGACTGAGCACGTTGGCACCGATTACCAACACGCAGGCCTGGTGCAGGCGCACGTAGCTATCGGCGAGCACCAGCGCATACAGAAAACCGCTGCAGGCACCGGCCAGATCGAGGGCGCCGGCCCGACGCAGGCCCAGGCGATGTGCCACGACCGGCGCAGTCGGCGGTAGCAGATGATCGGGCGTGCTGGTGGCCAGCAACAGCAGCGTGACCGCTTCAGGGGGCAAGCCGGCCTGCTCCAGCGCGACGGCACCGGCACGGACAGCCAGGTCGCTGGTCGCTTCGTCTGGACCGACCAGCGGGCGCTCGCGGATGCCGGTGCGCTGCACGATCCAGCCCGGCGGCAGGCCCAGCCGACGTTCGGTTTCGGCGCTTGGCTCGCGTCGGGCCGGAAGGGCGGCGCCGATGCCCAGCACGGCCGCGCGCAGCCCGACAGGCGTCGGGATCGGCAGGGGAGGATTTTCGGCAAGAGGAAGCTCAGACTGCATGCGATTGGAGGGTTTCGGCTTCGGGGAAAGCGGCCAGCGCCGCTTCGATGTCTTCGTCGGTATGGGTGGCCATGGGAGCCAGGCGAATGCGGCTGGTGCCGGGCGGTACCGTTGGGGGACGGATGGCCGGGGCCAGCACGCCCCGCGCTTCCAAGCGCGCCGACAGCCGCAACGCGGCTTCGGGGGTTCCCACCAGCACGGCCAGCATGGGCGCGGGCGGTTCGTGCCGAACGGTGTAGCCCCGGGCTTCGAGTGCGGCCTTCAGGCGGGTTACATGCGCCTGTTGCCGCCGGCGCCGGTATTCTCCTTCGTCGGATTGCACCAGCCGGACGGCCTCCAGCGCCGCAGCGGCCAGCACGGGCGACAGTCCGGTGCTGTAAATGAAAGCCCGGGCGCGGTGCAACAGATAGTCGATGAGCGTCCGGGTGCTCAGTGCGGCGCCGCCCTGCGCGCCCAGCGCTTTGGAGAGGGTGGCCACCTGCACGGGTATCCGGCCAGCCACGCCCAGATGATGGGCCGTGCCCCGGCCTTCGGGGCCCACGACCCCCGTGCCGTGCGCGTCGTCCACGATGAGCAGGGCCTCGTAGCGTTCGGCCAGCTCGACCAGCTCCGGGAGCGGCGCCAGCGTGCCATCCATGCTGAAAATGGCATCGGTTACGATGAACCGACGGCCCCCGCGACCCGGTCCTGGGCCACGCAGCAATTGTTCGAGCTGCTCCAGGTCGCGGTGGCGGTAGTAACGGAAGCGGGCGCGACTCAGGCGGGCGCCGTCATTCAGGCTGGCATGGTTCAGCGCATCAGCAAAGATCTGATCGCGTGGACCGGCCAGGGCCGAGAGAACACCCACATTAGCCGCGTAGCCGCTCGGGAAGACCAGCGCTGCCTCGGTTTCTTTCAGAGCAGCCAGGGCCGCCTCTAAGGCGTCGTGCACCGGCCGATCGCCCACCACCAGCCGGGCTGCTCCGGCCCCGACACCCCAGCGCGCCAACGCTTCGCGGGCAGCCGCCACCAGGCGCGGATGCGTGCTCAACCCCAGGTAGTCGTTCGAAGCCAGGTTCAGCAAACGGCGGCCGCCGCGCTCTACATATGGACCGCCCGCGGGCAGCGGCTGGAGCGTGCGACGCAGGCCTTTTGCCTCAAGCTGCCGGAGCTGTCGGGCGAGCCACTGCATGGGAAGGGGCCGGCTTCGGGGTTTCCGGTACAAAGCCCAAATCTTCAATCATCTGCCAGTCGGCTTCGACCGCCTGTCCCTTTTCGGTCAGGTAGTCGCCCAGAAACAGGCTGTTGGCCACCATGAGCGCCAGCGGCTGTAGACTCCGCAGATGCAGCTCGCGTCCGGCCGAAGCTCGGATTTCGGCGCGTGGATTCACAAAGCGGAATACCGACAGGTAGCGCAGACAGGCCCAGGGCGTCAGATGGCGGACGGTCTGGCCGTCGCCCAGGGGAGTTCCCTGGATCGGGATCAGAAAGTTGACCGGGATCGAGGCAGCGCCAGCCTCGCGCAGTGCATAGGCCATGTCGAGCACGTCTTCGTCGGTTTCGCCCATGCCCAGGATGACGCCGGTGCAGGTCTGCAAACCTGCCTTGAGCGCAATCTGGACGGTGCGCACGCGGTCTTCGTAGGTGTGCGTCGAGCAAATGCGCTCGTAGTGACGCGGACTTGTGTTCAGGTTGTGGTTGTAGGCATCGACACCGGCGTCTTTCAGCAGGCGGGCCTGCTCTTCATCCAGAATGCCCATGCAGGCGCAGACCTCCAGGGGTAGCTCGGCTTTGATGCGGCGGGTGGCTTCGAGCACCGTTTCCAGCTCGCGCCGATGCGGCCCGCGGCCCGAAGTCACTATGCAGAACCGCTGCGCTCCGGCGGCATGGGCCTGGCGGGCGCGGTTGAGGATTTCCTCAACCGATAGCATCCGGTAGCGCGGGATCGGCGCCTTCGAGATGCGTGATTGGGAGCAGTAATGACAGTCTTCCGGGCACAGACCGCTCTGCGCGTTGAGCAGCACATTGACCTTGACGCGATTGCCGAAAAAGTGCCGACGCACGCGCCAGGCGGCTTCGACAAGGCGCAACGTTTCTTCGTCGGGAAGCTGAAGCAGGGCGCGGGCCACTTCACGGGCAGGCGGCCGGTCTTCGAGGGCGTCGGCCACCAGTTGATCCCAGGCAATTTCCATCGTCGTGCTTATGGGTTGGTGGATGAATTACGGGGAAGACACGGATTGCAGCAGGGCCACGTCGCCGGCCGAGACGGTCTGCGTCGTTCCGTCGGGCAGGCGCACGCGAAGCGCGCCGGACGGCTCGACGTCTTCGGCCAGGCCTTCGATCAGATCGCCGGCGGTTTCGATGCGTACCGGTTGGCCCAGGGTGTAGCTATGACGACGCCAGGCATCACAGATGGCGTCGGCTTCGGCCAGGCGGTCGTACCAGTACTCCAGGCGGTCAAGGAGCGTAGCCAGCAGATCTACGCGTCGCAGGCCGGGTCGGTAGGCTTCAAGGCAGGCCGCCTCGGGAGGCAGGGGGGCTTTGTGGACGTTCAGCCCGATGCCCAGCAGCAAGTAGCGCACGTCTTCCCCCCGCAGGTCGGCTTCCAGCAGCACACCCGCCAGTTTGCGTCCGTCAGGCGCCAGCAGGTCGTTGGGCCATTTGAGTCCGCCTACCTCGGCGGTTTCGGCCAGGGCCACGCCTGCGGCCAG
The DNA here is from genome assembly GCA_026989375.1 of Rhodothermus sp. Taxonomy (GTDB): domain Bacteria; phylum Bacteroidota; class Rhodothermia; order Rhodothermales; family Rhodothermaceae; genus Rhodothermus. The sequence continues at coordinate 887 of JALSJJ010000204.1, read as the reverse complement.
CGACAGCCGGAGCAGCTCGGTCAGCGGCAGCCGTGGACGCAGCAGGACCGAAAAGTACAGACCGGCGCCGGCAGGGCTGACCCAGCGGCGTCTCCGGCGTCCCCGCCCTCCGGTCTGCTGTTCGGCCAGTACGACAGCGCCCTCGGGTGCGCCGGCTTCGGCCCAGGCCCGCAGCTCATCCTGGGTGCTGGTGGTGCGCCCCAGATAGCGGTACGCCCGGCCGAAGCGCCCGCGGAGGCGGGGCCTCAATAGATGGGGCGCCGGGCTTCCCGGCCGTAGCCGATAGCCCTGTCTCTGAACCACCTCGACCGGATAGCCGGCCGCCTGCAGCCGGTGCGCCTGCTTCCAGACCGCCACGCGGCTGAGCCCCAACCGTCGGGCCAGCACCGAACCGCTCGTGAACGCCTCGCTCAGATAGGCCAGCAACGCTGTCTCCTTCATGTTAACCAAGATACAACACCTCAGTTAACCAGGCAATACGAGCATAGCAGCAGAATGGTCTGATGCAGGGCGATTCAGGAAACGAACGTGGCGTCAGTAGTCATGCAGCGGCATCAAAAAATGCAGAAATGCACACGGCTATAAATCTTCTGAGAGACGATGCCTCCGGCCTTCTGTACTTCAGCAAAGCATGCTCGTCATCTGCATTGTTGTTTGTTCAAATATGTTGAAATAAAAAGTTACATTTTACACCGGCCCTGGCGCTTGACAAATCCTGTGTGTATCTTAACGGCAGCTTCTCAAAAGCGAGGTACGGTTCCCGTTGAAACCTTTCGGCCATGTCGGCGGCCTGGAAAATCGGCCTGGGCCTGTTGCTCCTAACGCTGAGCTGGAGCCTGTATGCCTGGCGCGTGCATGAGCGCCCGCCACAGGTGCCCTTCCCCTCC
>JALSJJ010000203.1 GCA_026989375.1 Rhodothermus sp. | reverse complement strand
GAGCCCTGTATCCGGCTGCTCTGCTGGGAGGGCTGCTGGCTCTGCGGTTGCATGCTGGCCCGACCGACCGGCAGGCCTTCTGGATCACGCTGGGACTGTTGGTAATGATCTGGGCAGCCGACACGCTGGCCTATGCCGTGGGTCGGTGGGTCGGAAAGCGGCCGTTAGCGCCGCGTATCTCGCCAGGCAAAACCTGGGAAGGCTTCTGGGGAGGACTGATCGGCGCACTGTTGGCCGCCGTGGCGCTGCGCCTGAGTGCGCTCGACTTCCTGGCCTGGCCGCACGTGCTCGTCCTGGGACTCCTCTGTGGTGGGCTCGGACCGCCGGGCGACCTGACCGAAAGCCTGCTCAAACGAGCTGCTGGCGTCAAAGATTCAGGCCACCTGTTGCCCGGACACGGTGGCGTGCTCGACCGCTTCGATGCCCTGCTGGTCGTAGCTCCACTGGCCTACTGCTACCTCCGCTGGATAGCCGGGGTGTATGGCTGAAACCTGGAACGGCCCGCCATGCGTCCTGTATAAACTCCCAGCCTCGAAACTCAGGAAAGCTGGGTATGGGCATCTTTCTTCCCGGGCGCAAAGTGACACCCCGGCGTTTTTCCTACGAGCCGCGCTATTACAACCCGGAACGCGAAGAGCGGCTGCGCCGACGGCTACGCATCGAACGCCGGGCGCTTTCTAAACGGCGTAGCCCGCTCAGCCTGATTTACTTCATCATTCTCCTGCTGATGGCCCTGTACGTCTATAACGCGCTGGGCTGAAGCTGTATGATCCGAACGCCAGACGTATGACAACAGAAGCGGAAGCCGCCGACAGCCTGATCCGGATCATGCCGGAATCCCTGGCGAACAAAATTGCCGCCGGGGAGGTCGTGCAACGTCCGGCTTCAGTGGTCAAGGAGCTTGTCGAAAACGCACTGGATGCCGGTGCCCGGACAATCACTGTCATCCTCAAAGAGGCCGGCAAAACGCTGGTGCAGGTGATCGACGATGGCTGCGGCATGAGCCCGACCGACGCCCGTCTGTGCTTTCAGCGGCATGCCACCAGCAAGATTCGTTCGCTTGAGGACCTTGAACGCATCCGCACGCTGGGCTTTCGCGGCGAAGCGCTGGCGTCGATCGCTGCCGTAGCGCGGGTTGAGCTGAAGACGAAACGGACGCAGGATACAGCAGGCTACCGGGTGCAGATCGAGGGAGGCCAACTGGTGGCAGCCGAACCCTGCGCTACGGCCAACGGCACCTCAGTGGCCGTGCGCAACCTGTTCTACAACGTACCAGCCCGCCGCAACTTTCTCAAAACGCCCGCTACGGAGTTCAAGCATATCGTAGAGACGTTTCAGGTGCTGGCTCTTTCGCACCCGGAGGTGGGCTTTACGCTCATTCACGACGACGTGGAAATCTATCACCTGGCGCCCGAAAACGATCCGTCTCCCACCGAACGATTACGCCGGCGCATTGGCGCACTCTTCGGGCCAGAATACGCACTGCAGAGCATCCCGGTCGAGGAGATGACAAGTTACCTCTCGGTTCGGGGATTCCTGGGACGCCCTGAACTGCATCGAAAAAGTCGCGGCGAACAGTTCTTTTTTGTGAACCGTCGCTATGTACGTCACCGCTATCTGGAGCATGCCGTCTCTGGTAGCTACGAACACCTGATCCCCGAAGGGACGCATCCGTTCTTCGTACTGTTTCTGGAGCTGGATCCAAGACATGTGGACGTGAACGTGCACCCGACCAAGGCAGAGGTCAAGTTTGACGATGAGCGCGGTATCTATGGGGTGCTTCGGGCCATTGTACGGCGGGCGCTGGGGATGGCTAACCTGATACCCCAGTTGGAACCGGCTACCACCGTGGGGATGCCCCCGGGCCGGGAGGATTCCGCTACGCAACCGTCGTCGCGCAGCAACCGACCCGGAAGTGTGCCGCTGCGCATCCCTCCCGGCGAGCTGAGCCGCCGACTGTATGCCGTGGAGGCGGAAACAGAATCGCCGGCTGTGCAACAGACGGTGCTTCCGTCCAGCGTGCGGCCGGAAACTGACGAGGAGACGCCCGAGCACCATACGCTACTCTGGCAGGTGCACGACCGCTACATCCTGACGCAGATTCGATCAGGCCTGCTGCTAATCGACCAGAATGCAGCGCACGAACGCATCCTTTATGAACGGGCACTCCGCAACCTGGAAAGCGGCTTTGGCCTGTCCCAACAACTGCTTTTTCCGCAGACGCTGGAGTTTGCACCGGCTGACTTCAAGCTGATCGAGGAGTTGCTTCCGGAGCTGCGGGCGCTGGGCTTCGACCTGGAGCTGTTCAGCGGACGTACCGTGGTGGTACGCGGCGTGCCCGACGATATCCGGCCCGGCGACGAACGCACCATGCTGGAAGACCTGCTGGCCCAGTACAAGGCCAATCTGCCGCTGCGGCTCCCCAGCCGGGAAAACCTGGCCCGTAGTGTGGCCCGTCGCAACGCCATCCGACCCGGCACGCGCCTGACGGAAGAGCAAATGCAGGCCCTTATCGACCAGCTCTTTCTCTGTGAGACTCCCTATGTCTCGCCAACCGGACGCCCTACCATGATTCGCCTCACGCTTGAGGAGCTGGACCGACGCTTCGGACGCACGCCTGCCAATCGGTCATGATGCTGCCCGAACGGGTTCGTCACTTCATCGAAACCGAATCCCTGTTACAGCCTGGCCAGCGTGTGGTGGTGGGGGTAAGCGGGGGCGTCGATTCGATGGTGCTGCTCGAAGTGCTGCGCCGGCTGGGGTATCGTCCAGTAGTCGCGCACGTCAACTACCGGCTGCGAGGCGCCGATTCGGAAGCCGACGAAGCTCTGGTGCGTCGCTTCTGCCGCCAGCACCGGCTGCCGCTCCGCGTGGCCCGCATCGACCTGAAAGCCTGTACCGGCGGGCGTGCTATCCAGGCAGCAGCACGCAACGTACGGTATGCGTTTTTCCGACGGGTGGCGCAACGGGAAGGCATCGATACCGTGGCCGTGGCCCATCACCGCGATGACCAGGCCGAGACGCTGTTGCTGAACCTGATGCGAGGAAGCGGACTGGAAGGCCTCCTCGGCATGCGGCCTCGGCGCAGACTGGACCGGCGAGCAACGATCTGGCTGATACGGCCGATGCTGGGTGTGTCTCGGGCAGAGATCCGGACATGGGCACAGACCGAAGGCATCCCCTGGCGCGAAGACGTAAGTAACGCCCGGCTGCAATATCGACGCGCTCGGATCCGGCACGAAGTGCTACCCTTGCTGGAAACCCGTTTCGGCCCTGGCGTCTCTGAGCGCCTGGCATATACGGCAGAACTGCTCCAGGCCTACTACGACACGACCTTTGCGCCCGATCTGCGGCGACGCTGGGAGGAAGTAGCCCATGAACCGGACCGTGCATTGCACCTGGAGGCACTCCGCGCACAACCTCCGGTCTGGCAACGCCGCCTGATCTTGGAAGCGCTACGACGCTGGCTGCCAGCAGCACCACAGCGCCGTCGGGTAACCGAGCAGGTGGTACAGCTCATGCAGGCCCAGCCGGGACGACGTCTAAAACTTCCATCCGGAACGATCTGGCGCGACCGCGATACGCTGCGCTTTCGGCGCCGCCAGGACCCGGTACGGCCGGATAGCGGCTTACTGCAACCCGGACAGTCCCTCGAACTGGCAGGCGGAACGTTGACCGCTACTTTGATGGACAGGCCGCCTGAACGCCTTGACGCCGGTGCCCCCCTTGTCGCCTATGTGGATGCTGATCGGATCCGATGGCCACTCAAAGTGCGCCGCTGGCAGCCCGGCGATCGTATCCAGCCCCTGGGCATGAGCGGACACAAAAAAGTCAGTGACCTACTGACCGACCTGAAAGTGCCTGTCGATCAGCGCCACCGGTGCTACGTCCTCTGCCAGGATCAGGAAATCGTCTGGCTGGTGGGCTATCGCCTGGCCGACCCCTTCCGCGTGCGTCCTGAAACCCGGCGTGTCGTGAAACTGTGCTGGAAACCGCATACCTCCCTTTCTGAAAAATCTACGATGCCCTAAATTAGACCAACTTTTTAAGCCAACCATCAAGCACGTATGGTCTGTACGAATACACCGGTTCCCTGCGAAATCCCGGATGTCGTAGAGTGTCGAGGCGAGCGCTTTCGATTGTTTCTGGATGCGACCACGCTGCAACAACGCGTGGCCGAACTGGGACGCCAGATCAGCCGCGATTATGAAGGGCGGCAGCCGATCCTGATCGGAGTGCTCAACGGTGCGTTCATGTTTCTGGCCGATCTTATGCGCTACATCACGATCGACTGTGAGGTGGATTTTCTGAAACTCTCTTCGTACGGGGCGGCCAAAGTGTCCAGCGGCCAGGTGTATGAGCTGAAAAAAATCGATGCCGATATCCGCGGGCGGCATGTGTTGATCGTGGAAGATATTGTCGATACGGGCCTCTCCATGCAGTTCATTCTGGAACGATTAAAGGCGCATGGGCCCGCCTCGGTGGCGACGGTCACCCTATTACACAAAGCCGAGGCAACGCAGGTAGACGTGCCCCTGGATTATGTAGGATTTCAGATTCCTAACAAGTTTGTAATCGGTTACGGGCTGGACTACGGACAACTGGCGCGGAACCTGGGTGCCATTTATATTCTGGAAGAGTAGACAGGACCCCGCTTGCGATCGGCATCCCCGGACGAGTCTGCCTGCCACAGCGATCCGGTCCTTTCCTGGTTAATCGCACCGGTCGGGTATAGCGCGCGCCCTGATGAGAGACAGAACGCTCCGGTCAAGAGCGGCGTCCAGCCGACAGCAGGGCGCAGCGCTATCCGGGAAAGTGGACAACCGGCAGGTGCGTCATGCTTCGGAGCGTGCGAAGATGGTGGCAGCGGAGGCAGCGCTTCCAGCAGGCTAAAAGCGGTAGGGAGCGCATTTCCCCGCAGCGTGCTCTGGATCATTTGCAAGAAAGAGTGGAGCATCTCTGGGCGTTTATGGCTCAACGCCTGGGACAATGGGAGGTGGAGCGACGTCGGGTTCGGGCGCTTGAAGCCCAGATAGCTCGTCTGGAGCAGCGTTGCCAGGCGCTGGAGGGGCGGCTGTCCGAACTGGAAGCGCACCTGGCTGCGGACAAACCCGCAGAAACGACGTCTCAGAAGCCTGAATCTTCGCAGTCTGATCGGATAGCGCTCCAACCTACCGCATCGCAGGATGAGGAAGGGACGCTCCAGGAGGAAACAGGGGCTGGTGCAGTTGACGCCGCGCCAACAACTGCTCCCTTGAAGCGCGAAGCTGAGCGGGAAGCGCAGGAGTTCGGGACTTCTGCGGAGAATGCTGAAAGGCGGTCTGCTACGGGTCGGTCGAATAGACAACAGCGGTCGCCAGAAAGACGGGGAGGGCGTCCTCGGAAAGCGCTGGCCGAGAAAGTCCACGCCGCGGCAGCGCGTCGGAGGACGGCTCCTGCGCAACGAAGCGAGCGGGTAGAGCTCAGGTGCCGGCAACGGGGGGGCATCTGGGAATGCTGGCTCTTTTGGGAGCAGCCGGTTTCTGAAAATACCTCCGTACGAATGCGGCAAGGGGATCAGTGGCTGGAAGGAGATGGGGATACGGGATGGCGTCTGGCATCGCTGACGGAGGCCGTCGAAATGGTGCACGTCGATGCGCGTGGGCAAAGCCAGTCGCGGACAGTCTGGGAAGGGCTCCCGGAAGATAGGGGACTGCTGTTTCGGCTTGATCGACGGATGGGTCACGGTCGACGCGTCGCTCGCGTTTCCCGGGGATGGTATTTGGCCATGGTGCCCGCGCACTGGGAACGTCCCGATACCCCTCCTGTGGCACCGGAACCTACGGCGTTTCCCGGCTATCGGGCCCACTACTTTTACTTTGAGCGTCCAGAAACGGCGCATGTCCGTTTTCGTATGCGAGGGGAGGAGCGGACGCTATGGCAGCGGGTGGTGCTGGAGCTACGCGGCGAACGCCTTCCAGACGCGGCTGCCCTGGAGGGAAGAGGTCCCCTCTTTCGTAGTCCCCCTATCATTGAGGCCGAGCCGAGGGTCTGGCAGACAATTCGGACCATTGTGATCGTCGAAGAGGGGAAAGACAAGCAGCGATGGCGCATGCAGTTTGCTCCCAACGCCGAACCTGCGCAACCCTTGCCGCAGGAACTGGCCGAACGCGGAGGGGGATGGTATGCCCTGCGGTTCTATGATGCCAACGAGCAGTTAATTGAAAGTCTGGATTTTCGTTTTCTGGAAGCGCTGGAAGCGATTCAGATAGAACCGGCGGCTGCTGTCCTAATGCCTACCGAGCAGGGGCATATGACCGCTCAGCTCATTTTTCGGCATCAGCCAGCCTGTCGAATCGAACCGCAGCAGGCGTTTCCCGAGGAACTCATCCAGCGGCTACCGAACCAGACCCTCGTGCAGCTTCCCGCGGATACGCCGCGATGGGACCGTACCTACTGGCAGGCTAAAGTGGGAAGCATAGCCGTTGAGCTGTGTGTGGACCTGCCCCGGATCTGGTGGGCGCTCGCCCGCGAATCCGAATGGGAAGCGCCGGAGCATTTGTCCTGGCAGGCGCAACCCCTGTGGCTGACGCGCCAGGATTTTTCGGCCGTTTCTGATACGATCCTCTATCTAAAATTGCCCGCTTCGGTGCGACAGGTTTACTGCGGTTTCTCGGAAGATCTGCGTCCTTTTCAGCGACCGGCCGGCGCGAAGACGCTCAAGGTGCCCTTGCGTGAATTTTATGACAGAGTGTCGCGCTATCAAACAGACACGGCGCCCTTTCTGATGCAGATTGATAGGCTGGCACCTGTGGAAGTCGCTCGTTTGATCATCGCTCGGAAGTGTGCCTTCTGCGAATTTGCCACGGCGCAGGAGCAAGCGCTGCTGGCCCACCTTTTCGAAAAACATAGCCCCCACCTGTATCGAAAAGCTGAATGGCATGAACTGCGTCAACAAATTCCAAAACTACCTAAGGAAATATATCAATGTAAATACTGTGATGAATATGTTGAAGTACGGGGAAATTATCCGACCAGTGAAATGCTTGCACATCAGGAGCAGTACCACAAAGGAAAACAGGAACGGTTCGAAGTGGTAAGCGATCCAGATGTAATTAGAGAAAAGATTCTTAAATATAGAAATTTGCCTCGATTTTATATCTGCAAGTTCTGTGGAGCGTTTCTGGACAAAGGTAAAGAGGAGGACGTGCTTCAGGAGCATGTTCGAAGACATCACTGGGAGGCCGTAAGCCGATAGATCTGAAATGATTGACGCGTTTGCTTTATCCCGAGAGATCGTAGCGCGCTATCGGCGCTACCTATGGACGACGTTTTCGTTTCGGGATGCTGCGCTGCAGGCCTCTTTTGAGCGGGCGTTGAACCGGTGGCCATTGAGTCGCGGTCCGTTTGTTGAAGCTACGCCGCCTTTTCGACGGGGGCGAACGCCTCGGGAGCTTTTTTCAGCGCTCCTGGATCCACCGCCCGATGAAGGCTTTGTGCAGGCCCTTTATGGGGACCGTCCGCTTTATCAGCATCAGGAGGAAGCCATTCAAAAGGTATGGGAAGGGCAGAACGTGATTGTGGCCACGGGTACCGGCAGTGGAAAGACGGAAGCCTTCCTGTATCCGATCCTACTTCATCTCTACCGCGAGTATCAACAGGGACAGCTGGGGCCGGGGGTGCGGGCGCTGGTGCTGTATCCCATGAATGCGCTGGCCCATGACCAGCGAGCGCGTCTGGGTACGCTCTGTCAGCGCCTGGAAACGTTTGGCTCGCCCTTCCGCTTCACGTTCGGGCAGTATATCGGAGAAACGCCCGAAGATGAACGGGATGCGCATCGGCGGCATAGAGAACGACTGCCCGGCGAGCTGATTTTTCGTCGGGAAATGCGAGAGACACCCCCACATATTCTGCTGACGAACTACTCCATGCTGGAGTACTTGCTGTTGCGGCCGGACGACAGTCCGCTTTTTGACAGAGGACGGGCGCGTTGGTGGACATTTCTGGTGCTGGACGAAGCGCATCAGTATCGGGGAACGCGGGGAACCGAGATGGCGCTGTTGTTGCGTCGTCTGAAGCATCGCTTGCGCCAGGGAGGATGTCAGGGCGCTTTCCGCTGCGTGGCTACGAGTGCGACCCTGCTTCAGGGAGAAAAGGACCGGGAGGCCGTGGCGCGTTTTGCTACAGAGCTCTTCGGAGAGCCGTTCTCTCCGGAGGGGGTGGTGCTGAGCGTGCGGGAAGCCATTCCAGAGCCTGAGGAAGGATTTTCGTTAGCAGTCGATGACTATGAGCGCCTGTTACAGGGGGTGTTGAATCCGGCGCGGTTGGAAGCGGACCGGGCGTGGCTGGATGCCCTGGGGCGCCGGGTGGGCTGTCCCCTCCCAATTGAGGCAGCCGAAACGGACACATGGGCGCAATGGGTGGGCGGTGTTCTGGAGCGGGATTGCCGAACGGCTACGTTACGGCGGTTACTTGCCGACCAGGTGCAGGAAGCCGAGGCGCTTGCGGCTGCTCTTTTTCCGGAGCTGGCGGCGCATCCGGAGCAGCAGGAAAAAGCTCTGCACACGTTGCTGCGTCTGTTGGTGCGGGCTCGCCATCCGGAGACCGGAGCACCCTTGCTGACCGTACGGTATCATCTTTTCCTGCGAGCGCTGGAGGGCGTTTTTCTGCGCCGGCAACAGGGGGCCTGGGAAGTTACACTGGAACGTGCCCAGGCGTCCGAAGCGGAACGTGTGTTTGAGGTGGCTTTGTGCCGGTCCTGTGGTCAGCATTATCTCGTAGGACAGGTCCGAGGACACCAGTGGCAGGAAGCGGTGCGCGATCCCGGACGCGAGGATTTCGGCGTGCAGTATCTGCGTCCCCTGGAGGGAACCGATGCAGATGCGCAAAAAGCCCCTGAGAAGCAGATCCGGGTGCTTTGTTTGCGATGCGGAGCGATAAGCAAGCCAGGACAGGACCGGCCGCCCTGCCCGCACGATGCGGCGCATCGGCTCCGGGTGGTTGAGGAAAAGCCGCCCGATGATGTGACGCGCGCCGATCAGTTGGCCCGGTGCGCCGTATGTGGCTATACCGCCGGTGGCCGTGATCCGGTAGGCGAGGTGACATATGGCGACGAAGGACCGCATGTCGTGATTGCTACCACGCTGCACCAGCGTCTGCCGGCCCCGCGCCGGCGGGTGCTGGCTTTTGCTGACGGACGGCAACAGGCCGCCTTTTTCGCCTGGTATCTGGAAAAAACCTACCAGGATATTCTGGAACGACAGCTCCTGCTGACAGCGGCGCGTCGCCAGGCGCCAGCAGCGACGGCTGAGGGGCTCTCGATGAGCGATCTGGCGGCGGCATTGCTGCCCCTGCTGCGAACCGAGCAGGTCCTCCCGGAGTCGGCCAGTGCGCTGGAACAGCAACGTCAGATCTGGCGGATGATTTATCGCGAATTTCTGGCCGAAGGCGACCGGATTTCGCTGGAAGGAGTCGGACTGATTCGTTGGCACCTCCGTTTGCCCGACGGGCTGGTGTTGCCCGAGGAGCTCCTCCGGGGACCCTGGAAGTTTTCCGCAGAAGAAATCGATCACCTGTTGCAGGTGTTGCTGGATACGCTGCGGAAAGAAGCCGCGGTCGCATTGGTGAGCGATGCCTTTCCACCTACGCTGGACTGGCAGACGCTGGGGCTGCGCACCCGTCCGCTGTCGGTTCGCCTGGGCCCCCCGCGCGGTCGCTCGCAGATGCGAGACTGGGCAGGTCCTAAGGGGCGACGGGTCCAGCTTCTCCGACGGATGCTCCGGGCACGTGGCGTTGCGGATGCCGACCTTGATCGCGCCGCCCGCTACATCTTGGAGCTGATCTGGCAGGCGCTGGATGACACAGACAGACAGGCCCGCTCCCTGGCAGATCGGCTTTTGCTACCATCCGGTGAAGGTAAGCAGTTGAATCCGCGCTGGTGGCGTCTGCAGTTAGTAAATCCCGGGGATCCGCTATACCGTTGCGCGAACTGTGGTCGGCTCTATCCCTTTCCGGTCATTGGAGGATATTGTCCGACGCCGCGATGCCAGGGACGGCTGCGTCCGGTGTCGCTGCAGGCGTTGCCCGAGAACCATTATCGGAGACTCTACCAGGAGCCCTTTGCCGGTTCCTTACGGGTAGAGGAGCATACCGCTCAGCTGAGCTATGAGAAGGCGAGAGCCTATCAACAGGATTTCCGGAAAGGGCGCATTCATGTGCTGAGCTGCTCGACGACCTTTGAGCTGGGCGTCGATCTGGGCGATCTGGACGTGGTCTTTTTACGCAATGTGCCCCCTGAGCCGTTTAACTATGCGCAGCGGGTAGGTCGCGCAGGGCGCCGCCAGGAGCCTGGTTTTGCCCTGACCTATTGCCGGCGCACCTCACATGATCTGTATCACTTCCAGCAACCTGAACGCATGCTGGCAGGACACGTAAGCCCTCCAGTGCTCTCGCTGACGAACGAGAAGCTGCTGCTGCGCCATCTGATGGCCTGGACGCTCTCGCGTTTCTTTCAAAGGCATCCGGAACGCTTTGGATCGGTGGAGGCTCTGGTGGAAGACTGGCAGCAACCCACTCTGATGCAGCAATTGCAGGCTTTTCTCAGAGACTATCGCTCTGTGCTCCAGGAGGATTTTGCGCAGATGTTTCCCGAGGCCTGGCAGAACATTTCCTGGCTGCCGGAAGGAAGCTGGGTGCAGCAGCTGCTGGATTCGGAGGGACGGCTGGCACTGGCGCTTGATGAGGTGGTGGCCGATTACCAGGCCGCCAGAGCCCTGCAGCGTCAGGCCGCAGCCCAGGAAGACTATAGGAAGGCCGGATGGGCAAAAAGACGCGCCGAAACCATTGCCTGCGAGCCTGTAATCTCCTTTTTATCCCGCAAGGCAGTGATTCCCAAGTATGGTTTTCCCGTCGATGTGGTCGAGCTGGATACGCTGCAGGCAGAACCGGCCGACGTATCTCTGCAACGGGACCTGCAAATTGCCATTTCTGAGTTTGCCCCTACAGCAGAAGTCATTGCCA
>JALSJJ010000202.1 GCA_026989375.1 Rhodothermus sp. | reverse complement strand
GGGGTTATCGAAGCGCGGCGCACTTTCCCCCCGGAAGGGCGTGGCCTGGAAGGTCACGTCCCGGGCAAACGGCGAGGGAAACTTGCCGGTTTCGCCATAGGCCAGGCGCAGCTTGAGCACCGGCACGAGGTTGCCCAGCATAGTGCGCCAGAAACGCTCCTCGTGGATGTTATAGGAGAGCCCGATCTTCGGATAGGCCTGCAGGCCTACCTCTTTCCCGAAAGCACTGTTGCCGTCCAGCCGTAAGCCGGCTTCCAGAAAGAGGCGGTCATGGAGGCTGAGCTGTTCCTGGAAGAAGATCCCGCCATTGAAGATCTGCGTGCGGGTTTCCTCGGCCGTGACGGTGGCCGCTTCGTCCAGGTCTTCGGTGCCGGGGAGAGCAAACGTCGTTCCCGTGGCCGTGATAATACTCTCGTCTTCCCGGAAACCCTGTACGCCAAAGGTAAAGGTAGAAGTCAGCGGGCCGATCTGAGGATAGTTGATCGTGCCCACATACTCCAGCGTCACGACCGAAAAGTCCCGGTTAAACCGACTCAACTGGCCCCGGTCTCCCGAAACGGGCTCGAACTCAATGGGCAGGAAGACGCGCTGTTCGTTGGCGCGCATGTCGATGCCCACCGTGAGCTTCGTACTGAACGTAGAGGAGGGCGTAAAGCGAATGGTGGAGCCTGCTGTAAAGCGATGGACGCCTTCGTTAACGTCCGGCAAAAGAAAGATGCGCAACGCCTCTTCGAAGGTTTCAGCTCCGCTGAAAAACAGCGCGTCGCCTACCTCAAAGGTGGTCAGCGGATCGAAAATCGACTGGCCGTTAAACAGACGCTGGAATTGAGAGCGGACATACGAACCCGAGAATGAAACCTCCAGATCGGGCCGAACCTTGGCCTGCAGGTTGGCCCGCAGCGCATACAGGGTGTTTTCGTTTTCCGGCTGCACGCCGGTGTCGTTCTGCAGCCGGCCGCTCACGTTATAGGTAAAGGTGGGCGAACCGCCCGAAAAGCCTACATAGTAGTTCTGGTAGAATCCATTTTTCAGGAAGCGATCACGAATGAAGTTTGTCTTTCCATAGTTCGGATCATTGGGATCTTCGCGCGTCTGAGGAAACGAGAATCCCGTGTCTTTGAGAAAGCGCGTTTCTGGCTGATCCAAGCCCAGCTCTGTGCGAATAGTCACGGTGGAGCGACCTGCCTGTCCTCGTTTGGTAAAAATCTGAATGACGCCTGAAGCTGCGTCTGAACCATAGAGAGTGCTTGCGGCTCCTCCTCTGGTAATTTCTATGCGTTCAATATCACTGGTGATCAGCTCAGCTAAGGCAGAGGTCAGCTCCCCTCCCAGGCTCAAGCTGGTCCCCAGTTCGGTGTCGACGCGGATGCCATCAATGTAAATGACAGGCGTTTGACTGCCAATGACGCTCGTGATGCCTCGAAAATCGATCAAGGCTGCCTGTCCCGGCTGGGCACTTTGCAGACGAATGGTAGCGCCGGCTACGCGACCCTGTAGCAACTGGTCTACGGACAACACCGGGGCCTCTTCAATATCGCGAGCGGTGAGCACTGCTACATCAGTGGCCAGCTTACGCCGGGCAATGCTGGTGCCCTGGCCGGTTACCACGACTTCTTCGAGCTGGAGCAGGTCTTCTTCCAGCATGAAGTCCTGGGTAACTGTGGCACCGGCAGTCAGGGTCACCTCAGCCCTACCTTCTCGATAGCCCACGAAGCGGGCCACAACTTCGTAGGTACCAGGTGGTATATTTTCAATGCGATACAGGCCATCAAGGTCGGCCGCTGCTCCCTGGTTGAGCGTTGGAATCACAACGTTTGCTCCCGGCAATGGCTCGCCTGTGCGCGCATCCAATACACGTCCCTGAAGCGTTGCTTGCTGCGCGTGTGCAGTAGTCCAGACCAGAAGGCTCAGCAGAAGCAATAGGCCGTTTCGCATGGCGATCACAATCGACCAGTTTTTTGAAAAGATCTTACCTTATGTTATCCGATACCTTCAGCGGAGGCAAGCAAAAAATTGGCTCAACAGATTTTTAACGCCCCGGTTACATTTCAATGATCACCACATTACTGAGAGATCTTGAAGCGCTGGCTTGGATGTTGGAGGCTGGATGGATGGCGTCAGGCATCCATCGCATAGGTGCAGAACAAGAGCTTTTTCTGGTAGAGCCCGTAGGGAATCCCGCACCCTTAGCTGCACAGATACTGCAGCAGAATACGGATGCTCATCTGGTTGCTGAACTGACCCGTTTTAACCTGGAGCTTAATCTTGATCCCATATTACTGCAGCACGACGCATTTTGTCGGTTGGAAAATCAGTTGCGCAGGTATCTGAGCTATGTGCAACAACTGGCCCAAAACTACCAGATCGGGTATGTACTCTGTGGGATTCTGCCTACAGTTCATCTGTCCGATCTGACTGTGGATAATATGATGCCGTTGCCTCGTTACCGGCAGCTCAATGAAGCGATCCTTCGCCTGCGTGGAGGGCCTGTTCAGTTGCAAATCACAGGTATTGATGAGCTGTTCGTGCAGCTGGACTCGATTATGGTCGAGGGATGTAATGCCAGCTTTCAGGTACACTTACAGGTTGATCCGGATGCTTTTGCCCGGTTTTACAACGCCGCTCAGGTAGCGGTGGCCCCGGTGCTGGCCGCGGGCGCTAATGCGCCGGTGCTTTTCGGGAAGCGGCTCTGGCACGAGACGCGCATTGCTGTCTTTCGCCAGGCGATTGACACGCGGGGGGGTAACCTGTATCTGCGAGAAATGAGTCCACGCGTGCACTTTGGCACAGACTGGGTGCGAGAGTCGGTGCTGGAAATCTACCAGGAAGATCTGGCGCGCTTTCGGATGTTGCTGGCACCGGAATCACCGCTCGAAGATGCCCTGCAAGTGCTGGAACAGGGCGGCGTTCCTCACCTGCAGGCACTTCGGCTTTTCAATAGCACGGTCTATCGCTGGAACCGGGCCTGTTATGGTGTGGCCGGAGGGCGCCCGCACCTGCGTATCGAAAACCGGGTGCTGCCCTCCGGACCGACGCCGGTCGACGAGGTGGCCAATGCCGCTTTCTGGGTCGGACTGGTGTTGGAGCTGGCGCATCGGGAGCCGGAGCTAACCCGGCGGATCGATTTTGATGAGGTCCGAGGCAATTTCATCGCCGCTGCGCGTCTGGGTCTGGGAAGCCAGTTAACCTGGCTGGATGGAACGCGCTGGCCAGCGCCGCGGCTGATTCTGGAGGAGCTATTGCCGCTGGCGCGGGCTGGATTGCAGCGTTTGACTATTGATCCTGCAGACATTACGCACTACCTGGGCATCATTCAGGAAAGGGTAACAAGCGGTCAGAATGGGGCTGAGTGGCAATTGCGCTCACTGGCTGCCTTGAAAGGACAGGGCAGCCGCGCCGAACGGCTGGAAGCGCTGGTGCTGACCATGCAGGCCTATCAGCAGGAGAATCGCCCCGTGCACACCTGGGAGCCGGCCCGGCTGGCCATTGTACGCCGACGCGAGGCCCAGGGCAATCGTCGGGTGGAACACGTGATGACCACCGACTTGATCACCGTGCAGGAGAACGAGCCACTACTGTTTGTAGCGGCGCTTATGGAATGGAAGCAACTGCACTTTGTCCCTGTCGAGGATGTGCGCCACCGACCTGTTGGATTGGTCAGCCGTGAGCGCGTCCAACAGGCTTTGCAACAGGAAGGAAAGGCACAACAACCAGTATCGACCATTATGAATCCCGATCCGATCACCCTGACACCGGAAACTTCCCTGGAGGAGGCGCGGCGGTTATTGCAGACACAGGCCAGGTCGGATCGGGCATTGCTGGTCGTGCACAGAGAACAGCTGGTGGGGCTGGTGGTTGAAACAGACCTGACTGAGGAATAGCAGCGGTTAAGCTTTCGGGTCGTCCGCTAAGTCGTCGGACGTTTCTTCATCTTCCTCATCTAATTCCTCGTCCTCTGGCTCTTCGTCCACTGCCTCGTCCAGTGCCTCATTGATGGCGATGGCCTCGTCCTCGTCCTCCAACCCGCCCAGGATGGTTTCCATTGTATCGGGTTCCGGCGTTTCGGCCTGGCGCCGACGATGGCGCTGTTGCAGTTCCGCCTTGAGTTCCGGTACAAGCTCATAAATGAGTCCAAGGTGATGCTTGCCGGTCTGCACCACCAACCCCTGTTTAATCATGACCTGGGCAATGTCGTAGGGGCACATTTCGTACCCTTTACCCCGCAGGTAAAAGTTGGCGTTGCGTCGCTCCGTACCGACAATAAGCACGTAACCTCGCGCCAGCTTGTTTTTGGCGTGGTTGAGCCATTTATCTCGGGAGACGGTAGGGCCTACGCGACGTTCTGGCTGATAATCGCTGACCGGTTCCATACGCCGTTACTTCAGAAGGTCCCGCTGAAAGAGCAGCAGCATCAACCGCAACAAAAAATCCCTGTTCCAGCCGGGGCAATTCGCGTTGTATATTTCAGGAAATAACGTTAACGCAAAAATAATAACGTGATGCAATCCCTGGCATTGCAACTCGGCGAATTCGGGCAGACCCTGATTGCCGGTGCCCCGTTGCTGGCCTGGCTGAAGGCGGCAGGTGTCTGGGCGGTACTGTCGGTGGTTTTCATCGTGATGCAGCGGGTGCTGACGCGTAGATTGGAGGCCCTGGCCCAGCGCACGCGCACGAATATCGACAATGTCATCGCGAACGCCCTGCGCCGGACGCGTGCCTATTTCCTGGTAGGGCTGGCTTTTTACGCCTCGGTAGCGATCGTTCAGTTGCCGGAGCCGGTTGTGCGGTGGGGCGGTCGGATCGCCTTTGTGTTGCTATTGCTGCAGATCATTCGCTGGGGCAACGGGCTGATCACCTTCTACGTGGAGCGCTACCGCCAGCAAAAGCTCGAAGAGGATCCAGCCGCCGTGATGTCCATGCAGGCGCTGGGCTTCATCGGACGCCTGGTGCTCTGGACGCTGGTACTGCTGGTCGCGCTGGACAATTTCGGCGTGGACATCACGGCGCTGGTGGCCAGTGTCGGGATTGCCGGCGTGGCCATTGGTCTGGCCGTGCAGAATATTCTGGGAGACCTTTTTGCGTCGCTCTCGATCGTGCTCGACAAGCCCTTCGTGGTCGGCGATTTTATTATTGTCGATAACTACATGGGTACGGTCGAGCACATCGGCCTCAAGTCCACCCGCATTCGCAGCCTCACCGGCGAGCAACTGGTCTTTTCCAACAGCGACCTGCTCAACAGCCGCATCCGCAACTATAAGCGCATGCGGGAGCGGCGTATCGTGTTTACGGTGGGTGTGGTTTATCAGACGCCGAAAGAAAAGCTGGAAAAGATCCCACAGATCATTCGTGAGATCATCGAGGCGCAGGAGAAGGTGCGCTTCGACCGCGCGCACTTTAAAGAGTTTGGCCCCTCCTCGCTTAATTACGAGGTCGTCTACTGGGTCCTTGAGCCAGACTACACGCTCTACATGGACATCCAGCAGGCCATCAACCTGGCGCTCTTTGAGCGCTTTGCGCAGGAAGGCATTGAGTTCGCCTATCCGACGCAGACGCTCTACGTCTATCCGATGCAACCGGTGGAGGCGCCGACCCCGTCCGACGCCGATGCACGCGCTCAGCCCTGAGGCGGATCCTATCGAAGGCGTTTCACAAAACGGGGGCCTGGCCCCGAATTGTCTTTTGCAGTGGCTGTTACCCACAAAAAAGGGCGAGCCCAAAGACTCGCCCCCGCGAGAATTTTCGGAAATACCGCCTGTTTTACCGGGTGCCTGCTGGAAGGGGGAGCGATTTGCGTGGGATGCGTTCGTCACGCTCGGCCGCGTGGTAGGCGAAAGCGGCGATGATCGTGGCGGCCTGCCGCAGGTCTTCTTCGATCACATGATCGAAGACGTCCATGTTGGAGTGGTGCGTGCGCGTGCCATAGGCCAGATGATCCTGGATAAACTGGAAGCCGGGCAGGCCCACCGCATCGAACGACAGATGATCGGTGCCGCCCGTGTTGCGTAGCGAGAGCGTCGCGGCTCCCAGATCATGGAAGGGGGCCAGCCAGGCCCGGAAAATCGGGGCTACCGCTTCATTACCCTGCAGATAAATGCCACGGATTTTGCCTCCACCGTTGTCGAGGTTAAAATAGACAGAAAACTTTTCGTGGGCTGGCTTCAGGCGGGCAGGGGGTTGGCCCCAGCCGCGCAGTTCAGCAAAGTGCTGGTTGACGTAGGCGCGGGAGCCCAGCAGACCCTGTTCCTCGCCGGTCCAGAGTGCCAGCCGGATCGTGCGGCGGGGGCCGCGTCCCAGTTGGTCGTAGACGCGTTTCAGGATGCGCATGGCCTCCATCATCACGGCCGACCCCGTCGCGTTGTCGGTGGCACCGGTGCCGGCATGCCACGAGTCGAAATGCGCACCCAGCATTACGAGCTCTTCGCCAATCTGCGGATCGGTGCCGGGCAGCTCGGCAATCAGGTTGTATTCATAGGGATCGTCGTCGTAGAAGGACACGTCCAGGTCCAGCGTCATCTCGACGCGAAAGCCACGTTCGAGCAGGCGATAGATGCGATTGTAGTGTTCGACTGCCACGGTGAACTGGGGAATGACCCGCACGTCGGGCTCCCAGGGACCGGGGCGTTCATACCAGGGGGTACCCGGCGGGGCAGGCACGCGGGCAGCCGAGACGAAGACGGTGCCATAGTCGCCCCGGAAGTTGCGGTCCAGGATGGCCAGCGGCTGCTCTTCGTAGAGAAACTGGAGGCGCTTTTGGGCAAGCTCAAGCCGCCGTAGAGCGGCAGCACTGTAGCGGCGCCCTCCGCTTTCGGGGTGGGCTGCGTTCGCCAGGGCCAGCAGGTCCTCGGCATCGCGCCGTCGCGCCAGCGGCTGGAAGGGTTCTTCGAGCTCCCGGGGCGGTTCCAGCAACACAATTTTGCCACGCAGCTTGCCGCGATAGGCGGCGAACGCGCTGGTGTCCTCGACGTCGAAGCGTACAACCTCGGCCGTGACCGGCCCGTCAATGTCTGGCGACCAGGCCTTGGGATAAGCCAGTACCGGAAACGAGACCGGGGTCGTCACTTCCATGCGAAAATGATGCAGCTGCCAGCCCCGGCCAAAAGGGCCCCAGGGTTCGCGGTGAACGTTCGTCAGCCCCCAGCTTTCCAGCCGGCGAGCAGCCCAGGCCATGGCACTGTCGAGCTGAGGCGAGCCGGTCAGCCGCGGTCCGTACACGTCGGTGAGCCAGAAGAGGGTCTCCATCACCTGGCTACGCTGCAGGCCTTCTTCTCGGATGAGACGGATCGCCAGCGTGTCGACCGGCTCCTGGGCCTGAAGCGGGATCGCCCACAGCAGGACGATCAGCCAGAGACGCTTAATCTTCCGGGCGGTGGCGATAGCGGATAACATGGGCCTTCTCCAGGGTAATGAGTCCTTCCTGTACGACCTCGTCCAGAAAAGGTAAGAGTTTCTGGATATTTTCTTCGGTGTCAACGATTTCCACCACCACGGGCAGGTCTTCCGAAAGCCGGAGTAGCTTGGCGGTGTGCACGCGGCTGGAGGCACCGAAGCCCATGATGCCGCGCAGAACCGTGGCCCCGGCCAGATTCAACTCGCGCGCCTTGAGCACGATCTGTTCGTAAAGCGGGCGCCCGTGGTAGCGGTCGGTTTCACCGATAAATATACGCAACAGCATGCCTTCGGAGGGTAACTTGGTCATGGCAGGCCTCCCAGATGGAGCAACAGGCGGGCGGTCAGAAAACCCAGCGCGACGCAGAGCAACCCGGCCAGGCTGCTTCCGAGCAAGTTCAATAAGCCCAGCAAGAGCTCGCCATCGCGCAACAGGTTGAAACTCTCCAGGCCGTAGGTAGAAAACGTCGTGAACGCCCCAAAGAATCCTACAAAAATCAGCGGGGCGGTTGGAGGGGGCAGTGGAACGACTTCGGAGAGGGCCCACAGCAATCCCAGCCCGTAGCAGCCCATCAGATTGACCACCAACGTACCCCAGGGGAAAGCCGGGCCCAGCCAGCCATACACCAGGCCCGAGAGGGTGTAGCGGGCAAGCGCTCCGAAGGCGCCGCCCAGAGCAATCAGTAATAGCTTCATGGGCGTTGCGCTCCCTTATGGTATCGGGCTGCTTCCCATAGCCGGAAGCGATCCAGATCGGTGCGGATGGCCCGTGCAACCGCCGCAATGACGGCTACATCGTCAACGAGCCCGAGGCCCAGCAAAGCATCAGGCAACAGGTCGAATGGATTGACAAAGTAGGCCAGCGCAGCGACACCGTAGAGTAACGAACACCATGGAATTACCCGATACTCACGCCGCATCCAGGCCTGTACCAGACGTAGCAGGGTGTGCAGCTCGCCTCCTACCTGAGCCAGTGCGACCTCGTGTCGGGCTAACTGGCGTGAGGCGTGCAGTACCAGCCGCACCAGCCGACCGCGGCGTGCCAGTAAGCGACGGGCCGTCTGCAATGCCAGCTCAAAAGCACGGGTGTGCAGGGGAACCTGAACGGATGGGTGAGTCTGCACGGTGATCACTTCCGGAACGCGTAATGGCATGGCAAAAAATAAATCGTTCTTGTAGTTTCTGCTCATCCCGACCAAACGAAATATAGCACAACCATGCCTAAGCCTAAAGTCAATCGATTGGGCAGCCTCTGGGGGCTGCTGTTGGGTCTGGTATGGATGACAGCACTGGCGCAGGAGCAGGCGCCGATTCCACCCACCCCTGCTGAAGTTCGATTGCGGTCCTTCCAGGAACGCATGGCCCGGGTGGAACGCTCGCTCGTGCGTAACGTGCCGTTCCGCAGCATCGGCCCCACCATCATGAGCGGTCGCGTGGTGGACGTGGACGTCAACCCGGCCGATCCAACCGAATTCTACGTGGCCTATGCCTCCGGAGGCCTCTGGAAGACGGAAAACAACGGCATTTCTTTTCGGCCGCTTTTTGACCGTGAGGCGACCATGACCATCGGCGACATTGCCGTGGACTGGAAGCGCGGCGTGATCTGGGTCGGTACCGGCGAAAGCAACTCCAGCCGTTCTTCCTACGCCGGCACGGGCATCTATCGCTCTACAGACGGCGGGCGCACCTGGGAGCATCTGGGATTGGCCGAAACCCATCATATCGGCCGTATTGTGCTGCACCCCCACGACCCCAACACGGTCTGGGTGGCGGCTGTTGGCCATCTGTACTCGCCCAACCCCGAACGGGGCGTCTACAAGACCACGGACGGCGGGCGCACCTGGCGCCGCGTGCTCTACGTGGACGAAAACACGGGCGCCATCGACTTAGTGATCGACCCGACCAATCCGAACGTGCTCTATGCCGCCATGTGGCACCGGGAACGCCGCGCCTGGAACTTTGTCGAAGCCGGCCCCGGCTCCGGCATCTTCAAATCGACCGACGGCGGAGAGACCTGGCAGCGCCTCAACATCGAAGGGAGCGGCTTCCCCACCGGGGAAGGCGTTGGACGCATCGGACTGGCGCTTTATCCAAAGAATCCACAGATCCTCTATGCGCTGCTGGACAACCAGTACCATCGGCCCAAAGAGGAAAAGAAGGAAAAACCGGCGCTGACCAAGGAAGACTTCCTGGAAATGCGTCGCGAAGCCTTTCTGGCGCTGCCGAACGACTCGCTGGAAGCTTTCCTCCGGGAAAATGGCTTTCCACGCGAGTACACGGCTCAAAAAGTAAAAGACATGGTGCGGCGCGGGGAGATCGCACCGCGCGCGCTCTACGATTACCTGACCGACGCGAACCGGGAGCTGTTTGAAACTCCTGTGATTGGCGCCGAGGTGTATCGCTCAGACGATGGCGGACGCACCTGGCGTCGTACACATGAAGGTTACCTGGACAATGTGTACTTCTCCTACGGCTACTACTTCGGCCAGATTCGCGTCGATCCGAACGATCCAGATCACGTCTACCTCCTGGGAGTGCCCCTTCTGGTATCGGACGATGGCGGACGCACCTGGCGCTCGATCAATGAGGAAAACGTGCATGTGGATCATCATGCCCTCTGGATCAATCCGAACCGGCCCGGTCATCTGATCAACGGCAACGATGGGGGGGTGAACCTGAGCTACGACGACGGGAAGACCTGGTTCAAAGCCAATACGCCACCTGTGGGACAGTTCTACTCAGTAGCCGTCGATAGCGCCCGGCCGTACAACGTCTACGGCGGGTTGCAGGACAACGGCGTCTGGATGGGGCCCAGCACCTACGAATTCAGCTACGAGTGGTATGCGGAAGGGCGCTATCCCTATGAACGATTGCTGGGCGGCGATGGCATGCAGGTACAGGTTGATCCCCGTACGAATGACATTGTCTATACGGGCTTTCAGTTTGGTAACTACTTCCGCATTGAGCGCAAAACCGGACGACGCGTGCCCATCAAGCCCCGGCACAAACTGGGCGAGACGCCGCTACGGTTCAACTGGGAAACTCCGATCTTTCTGTCACGGCATCATCCCGACATTCTGTATCTGGGCTCGAATAAACTCCATCGCTCTTTGAACCGGGGAGACGACTGGGAGACGATCTCGGGCGACCTGACGCGGGGCGGCCGTAAAGGCGATGTGCCCTACGGCACGCTCACCACCATTGCGGAGTCCGAACTCCGGTTTGGGCTCATCTATGTGGGCAGTGATGACGGCCTGGTACACGTGACCCGGGATGGCGGCGTTACCTGGACCCGCATCTCGGACAACCTACCGCAGCATCTCTGGGTGAGCCACGTCGAGCCCTCGCAGCATGTAGAGAGCCGGGTCTATGTGGCACTCAACGGTTATCGCTGGGATGATTTCACGCCGTATCTCTATCGCTCCGAAGATTACGGACAGACTTGGGAGCGGATCGGGACGGACCTGCCCTACGAGCCGATCAACGTGGTGCGCGAAGATCCGTACAATCCGGACATCCTCTACGTGGGCACTGACGGCGGCCTCTACGTGTCGCTGGACGGCGGGCGTTCGTTCATGCCCTTCTATGAAGGATTACCGCATGCGCCCGTGCACGATCTGGTGATTCAAAAACGGGAACGGGATTTAGTAGTAGCCACGCACGGCCGCTCGCTCTACGTGGCCGACCTGGAGGAGATCGAGCAACTTACGCCG
>JALSJJ010000201.1 GCA_026989375.1 Rhodothermus sp. | reverse complement strand
TCCACCTAGGTTGTACACCTCAGCGACCCGGGGCTCTTCAATAAAACATTCAATGAATCGGGCCACATCATAGGAGTGAATATTGTCGCGCACTTGCTTGCCTTTGTACCCATAGATCGTGTACTTACGGCCCATCACATTGCACTTGATCAGATAGCTCAGAAACCCGTGCAATTCTACGCCGGCGTGATTGGGGCCGGTCAGGCAGCCGCCGCGCAGGCAGCAGGTTTTCATGCCAAAATACCGGCCGTATTCCTGCACCATGATGTCGGCCGCCACCTTTGAGGCGCCAAAAATGGAATGTTTGGATTGATCAATGCGGAAGGTTTCCGGGATGCCGTTGTAATAGGCCGGATCGGCATAATCCCAGCGTTTCTCCAGCTCAACGAGCGGCAGCTCATTGGGCGCATCACCATAGACTTTGTTTGTGGACAGATGCACAAATACGGCTTCCGGGGCGTAACGCCGGGTCGCTTCGAGCAGGTTGAGCGTACCAACGGCGTTGACATCGAAGTCCTCAAACGGAATGCGCGCCGCTTTGTCATGTGAGGGCTGCGCAGCCGCATGCACAATGGCATCCGGTCGCAGCGTCTCGATCAGTTCAAGCACGCCCTGCCGATCCCGAATGTCCAGCTCGTGATGCGTGAATCGCGGCAACGTTTCTTCAAGACGCCGTTGGTTCCAGCGTGTGTCGCCTTCAGGGCCGAAAAAAAACGCCCGCATGTTGTTGTCTACGCCGTGCACGTCCCAGCCCCGATGGGAGAAGTAGGTAGCCACTTCGGAGCCGATCAGTCCCGAAGAGCCTGTAACCAGAAGTTTGCGCATGCTTTTCATGTTATTTTCCAACAGTTACCATCCAAATAGCTGCAACAGTTTTTGAACGGCCCGCACGGGAATCCAGTGGCTCTTGCCCTGCGTTGCCCGCAACCAGGCGTGCACCGCCCTCTCAAAAGGCGTGCGTGGATCGCGAAGCTGCCCGTTACGGTGCCATCCTTTTCGGGCGGCGAGTGCCGCCCAGTCCTGGTCCCAGATATTCAACTTCCGGAAACGCTCCGGTCCGTGGGCCAGCAGTAGCTTCAGGACCTCTGTGTCCCAGTAATAATCATCCTGTCGGGGAATGGTCCGCATGTCAATGCCCCGTGCCTCATATCCGGCCAGCCATTCCGGACGCACAGGCCCTGCCCTTCGGATGGCCGCCTCCATATGATGATACTGGCGAAAAATGGTGATCGGTCGCTTCCCGGAATCATTCAACTGCTCCCATACCTGATACCAGCGTTGCTTACTGCGCATCCGCGCCCAGTCGGTATACTGATAGTGCAGCACCTTGATCTCCTGGAAATACAACGCCGGAGCCTTTGCCGGAACCGGCACACGGGGGCTGTGAATGGGTCGTCCCTGATGCGGCGAGCCATCGTCCACAAACCCGAAAGGCTTGTACGATGGATCGATCCAGGCGCAGGAAACATTCGGGCCAATGTTCGCCCACTGAAAATACAGCACCGTACCGGCCGGCGCCGCCAGCAATTGCTGCCATTCCGGGCTTTCCATCCAGTTGGCCGAAAACATCTCGTCGGCATCCAGCGCGACCAGAATACGTTTGCCCGTAACCGGCAGACGCCGTGCCGTGTCGATCAGCAATCGCTGACGAGCCCCTTCATCATAGGCTTCATGGGGGTTATCCACCAGCACGACCTTTTCAAACCGCCGGGCGATTTCTCGGGAACCGTCGGTGGACTGCTGATCGGCAATCACGATATAATCGGCCCACGTGGAGGCACATTGCAGGAAGCGCTCCAGAATCCACGCCTCGTTGCGCACGGGCGTCATGCAGATCAGCGTAGCCTGCCTGTCTGCTGTCGCTCGCTTCATGGCTGGAACGTCCCCCCGGGGTACAGCCTCGGCCATACCAGTCTATTTCCTTCCCTGAAAGGCATGTGTGGTTATCTATTGCATCAAAAAGGAAGCCAGCGTTGTTTTCAACTCGGGCCCCTCTTCTTTTTCGCGCTCTCTTCCAGAGCAAACCGGCCTGGAGGGCCTGAACGCCGCCCTCGACCAGGACTTCAACCTGCTCAGAATTTCAAGCAATAACCTCAGTTTTTCCGCTTCCCCTTTCAAAGGGAGCTGTCGCGCAGTGACGGAGGGGGGCTTCAAGCATCAAGGCGCCAGTACATAGCCCTTAGCAACAACGCCCGGCCTCTTTTCCCTTTTGCTCCCCCTCCCAGGGGGAGCTGTCCGAAGGACTGAGGGGGTATTTCTTCCCAGACAGAGCACCAGCGCTCAAAGCGATGACGGTAGCGTAGGGCCCCTCCCCCTGTCCCCCTCCCCAGCGGAGAGGGGGAACTCTGAAATACACACCAACCTGCTACCCGACAACCTCGCCATATCTGACCACAGGCTGTAAACCAAAACCTTCCGCTCCCCCTCCCAGGGGGAGCTGTCCGAAGGACTGAGGGGGTCCCCCTCCCGATCACCCAGTATGTCGAAGAACATTGATACCCGAGTCAGATACCACGCCACTGCTTCCCGTCTCCGAGAAAGCAATGGCGAACATTATTCACGAGCGCACCGGCAAGCCTTCGTGCTGCAGCAGGCGTGCCAGTCCCTCACGCAACGACACCTCAGGCCGCATTCCTGTCAGCTTATACAGCCGCGTTATGTCGGCCTGCTGGTGCAGTTTATCCACCTTCCGCACCCGGCTCGGATCAATCCGTATTTCAATGGGTTGCCCCATCAGCTCTTGCAGTATCTCCACGATGTCGGCGGCCGAATATTCCTCTCCTGTGCCCACGTTAACCACCTCGTATCCCTTCGTAACGCGTTCGCCCAGCGCCACCAGCAGCCGGGCGACGTCTTCGACGTAGATGTAGTCGCGTCTGGTGTGAATGTTACCCAGCTCGACCATCGGCCCCTGCTGAAGCGACGCGATGATATGGGGGATCAGATGCGGATTTGTCTCAAACGGCCCGTAGGTGTTGAACAGCCGGGCCGACACACAGGCCATTTCAGTGGTGCGGGCGAACTGTTCAGCTACCTGTTCGGCCAACAGCTTGCTCAGTCCGTAAATATCGACCGGAGCAGGAGGGAGCGTCTCGGGGATCAGCCCTTCCACGCTGGGATAGATGGCGCCGCTGGAGGCCACAACGGTCGTGCGGACGCCTACGCGAGCGGCGGCCTCCAGTACATTGTAGGTCCCCTCGACGTTTACCCGCAGCGTTTCTTGCGGATGCGCATTGCAGTAGGGAATGAAATGGAGGGCTGCCAGATGGAACACCACCGCCGGTCGCACTTCTTCCATGGCCGTCAGCAACGCCTCCCAATCCAGAATGTCGGCTTCGTAGAAGTCGATGGCGCCGGCAAAATCCAGCAGGTGATCCATCGAGCCGGCCTGCAGGTTATCGTAGACGGCCACCTGATCGCCCTGTTCGAGACACTGCGCGACCACCCAGCGTCCGATAAACCCGGCTCCTCCCGTGATAAAAACCCGCCGAATCGCCATAAAATCATCTGCTACTGTTTTCAGGATTCGCAGCTATAGTTTACCACCTCAGTATCCTCATGGCGCACGCATTTTTTCGGCAGGATATAGGTCATTCTGGCGCATCCAACGTGCGCCTTTGCACGCATCGCCCTGCCGGAGCACAAACAAAGGGACGGCCTGATGGTCCGGTCCGCCCCTTTCGTCGTCCGTGCATGTCCGTTACCGAATCCGCACCATTCGTCCTACGTGGGTATAGGTCTCCGAAACGGTACGCACGGTGACCCGATAGAGGTATGTGCCTGATGGTTCTTGCTGCAGATCCAACCGGATCCGTTTCTGATACCCGGCTGCCATTGCCTGCGCCTTTCGGTACACCCGGCGGCCCAGCAGATCGAAGACTTCGATCAGGACTTCGCCAGGCTCTGGTAGATCCAGCATCAGATAAGTTTCGGTTTGAAATGGATTGGGATAGTTAGGATACAGCCGGAAGGCTTCTGGTAAGGTCACAGCAGCCGGTTGCCAGACCATTCGGAGTGCCGTTACCTGTGCTTGCTTGAGCTGCAAAGTCTGCCCGGGGGTCAGCGCATACGTGCGGCCGGGCGTCTCCCCTCCCAGCATCTCCTGAATGGTCAGCGTTCCCTCTCCCGGAGCGTCTACCAGCGATAGACGCAAGGGGAAGAGCTCCGAAGCCGCCTGAATCTGCAGCACAGCTTCTCCGCCGCCTGCCAGTCGCCCCCCCTGTTCAAAGCGTACGTCAAAGGCGCCTCCAGGCGGCCGTGGTGGCAGCAGGAAAGGAAGCTGCTCCGCCGGGTCGACCTGCCGGGTAGTCAGAAACAGCGTACGTGCACCACCACTGGCATTTTCCACCTGAATAACGGCTGCGTCGGCAGCGGCAGCAAGCGCTGGTGGCGTCGAAGCCGGCGTCTGCTTAGCCGGAACATCGCACCCCGGACGAATCATGCCGGCGGTCGCCGCCTGTACCCAGTATCCCTTGCCTGGCGATAGGGCCGTGGCCACCTGATAGCCGGTAGCTATCCCGCCATACTCATAGACCGTGGTCACCAGCCCATCTGGGTCCTCGGTGGCATCAAGAGGCAAGGTGATCGTACAGGAAGGCACGGCCAGCAAATTCCATCCGGCTTCCAGCCAGTACGTCGGATTATCTATGGGATACCCCTGGATAGCCTGCGATACGGTCTGCGTCGAGCTCAACCAGTAGCCCCGTCCGGGCACCAGATGTGTGGCCGGTTCATAGGTGCCGGCAAACGTGAAAAGCGCGTCGGCTTCAGCCGACGGGAATATGCTGCCCAGCGCGCCATCGGCTACATCCAATGGCAACCCGACCAGATTCCAACCGGTTTCCAGATTCACAGAAGCATTGGTGAACGAAGCGGTCGTCGGCGCCACATAACGAATCAGCAGCGTCGTCGGGGTACCATTTTCGGCCACATACCGATGTTGTGTCTTCATGTTGACATCCACCTGCGTGCCCCCGCCTGTATCCTGCAGCCGAAAGCTCCCGGGCGGCAGCGTCAGCGGATTCCAGGCGATAACGACGGGCCAGCCTCCGGTTGCCGGCTGAAATTCCAGCATCCAGAGTACTTCTGTGCCTTCTACCACCGAGGCCCGTACATCTCTGTAAAAGGCTTCCCCTCCATTGAGCAGCCGGGCTTCAAAGGCGCCAGGCGGTGGTAACGGTGGCGCCTTCTGATCATAAGCGGCATCATAGCCATCAGTAGCGCCGGGATCTGTCCCAAATGCAAGCAGCCGCGTCTGATCGGTCGCATCTGTGACGGTTAATATGGCCACAAAATTATCGGCTGCAGGCAATTCAATGAACGTAGCGGTGATGTTCATGTCAGCGTTCACTGTCACGCTGACCGGATTCTCACTCCCGCTCAGGTCGCCTCCCCAGTTGCTGAATACCCAGCCGGTGGCAGGTACGGCCGTCAACTGTACCACCGTTCCTGCCTCATAGGTCGCCAGATCTGGATCTTTCGTAACGGTTCCGTTTCCTACCGTTGTAATGGTAATGGTGTAGGTGGGCGCACTGAGTCCCTCGCCGGTTATTGGGATATTTTTCTCCTGATGGATCCCCGTTCCGTCATGGTAGTGGATGTTTACAGAAGCGCTGACCGGCCCAATGGTAACCGGGTTGTAGGTAACCGTAGCAGTACAGGAAGCTCCAGGGGGTAGCGTCCCACAGTTCGTACTCACCGAGAACTCGCTACCCTGCGGACCGCTTATGAGCAGCAGGATTTCAGTCAGATCGGCCGTGCCCTGATTGGTCAGGGTCAACGTCTGGCTGGTTGTCGTCCCCACCACCTGCTGCCCGAAGTCCACACTGGCGGGAGAGACGGCAAGAATACCCCGAGGTGCCTGAGTGCCCGGCAGCACTTCAATAGCAGAAATTTTTGCATTGTTAACGACCGGCGTAAACACTATGGTTAATGCCCCATCCGTAACACTTACGTCGTCAAAAAATTTGATCAGGGCTGTAGCCGGAGATCCAGCTTCGGCAATAATATCGAAGTTGTTCAGCACATACTGGCCGTTTTCCACATCCACATGAAACACCCGTGAGCCGATCCCTCCCGGCTTTTGTACCCCCCACCATATCTCCGCAAAGTGCAGCCGCACGTCATAGACCCCGTTTTCCAGTGGGATCTCGTATATCATGGGCTCACTGGTAAAATTGGAAAAGCGTTCGGTCTGGTAGATAATATCGTCTTCGGTACCTTCTATAGGTGTTGTGTTTTTGTACGTCTTGGTAGGCCCTGAGTAGAAGGCATCGGCTGCCCAGACCACCCCGCCGGTCGTCACTTCAGGTCCTCCGGCATTGATGCGGATCAGAGCTTCTGTAGGAGGTGGCGGCATATCAGGATTGTAAACCAGCACCACCACGTTAGAGGTTGGGCCTGTCATGCCATCGGGGTCTTCCACCACGGCCACGGCATAATGAATACCGCCAGCCGGATCGGACTTCGTCAGCGTTACGGGAATATCAGCCGTACCTGACACGTCCAGCGTAGCTGTGAAATCCTGCACCTGCAACACGCTGTTGGCATCATACGGCTCAACGTTGTACCCCCCTCCCGCCGGTTCGAATAGGGCTGCTTCGACGACCAGCAGCTTCACCGTCGCGCCTACCGGCCCATATACCCGAAACGTCTGATTTGCATTGCTTACAGTGGCCGGCAGGCTGGCGAGCCCAACTACCTCCAGCGTGGGACGAGCAGGCGCAGCACTGCGTACCCAGGCCCGAGCGCCTCCCAGACTACCATCTGGATGGCGAAACAGGGGAACCCGATGCGTCAGCCCATTGCTGAAAGTTATCTCTACCTCGCTCCCTACCAGCTCCAACCCTGAAACACTCCCAGACCCGCCTGGCCCGGGTTGTGCCGTTCCCTTAATGCTGTTGGGGTCGACGTCTATGGAAAAGGTAAACACTTCACCCGGGTCAAAATGATTGAATTGAATCTCCAGCGTTTCGTATCCGTCGTTTCCATCTACGCCATTGTGTGGATCTATCAGTGTATGGCCCAGCAGACCGGTCTCAGTAGCCCCACTATTAGGCGTAAATGGTTTGGCCACATTATCCCCGGCCACGCCATCCGGATCAAAAATCATATCCGGCAGCAGACTGCTGGCCAGCCTGAATCGAACCGTCGTGATCTGCTCCCCACCGGTCGAAGTGTTCTGAATCACAAACGAACCATTGGCATACGTACTGGCATTAAGGCCGCCTCCCGGTGTTACCTCCACGATAGCCTGACTGGTCTGCAGCGTTTCCTGCACCCGCAGGTAGTCCCAGGTCGCCTCGAACGGCGTGGCCGAACTCCCCTGACGAGCTAACACCCCCACCGCCAAGGCCGATGGTATACCCGGCGCTGCCTCATAAGCACCCTGCACGACGGCCAGCAAATTCCCCGTAAGTGTCAGCGGCATACCCACATCCTGCAGTACCCCATCGTCCAGGGCATAGCGAGGCTGAACAGTTCCGGTCTGCGGATTAACTTCCAGAAAGAGCTGAACATGGGTGCTGCTCAACGCTCCTGCTACCGGGACGAATTGACGGGTCGCTACGTCGTTTATCTCGTGGACCACCTCAATCCCCTCCCCACTTCCGTCAACCACCAGTCCGATGTACAGAAAGTCGCGCTGAGTACCTGTTCCGATGAAAATGCCCTGTGACTGGCCGACCTGCGGCGCCCCGCCAAAAAACGGGCCGTTGATCTGCCCTTCCACCACAAACGGAGCCGTACTGCTACTGACGGCCACGCCAAACTGGAAGGCATACTGCTGCGTATTCGCTGTCCCTTCGGCGTCACCAGGTGGTACAGCGACAATGGTCAGCAATCCGGACGTTCCCCCCACCACCATGTTGTCCGGGTCATACAGCAGGCGATAGTCATCCGTCTCGTTCGTCATCAGCCCGGTCATGCCCACGCCAAAAAAACCTGTACCCGGATCGTTGTTGAAGAAGTTGTAGAAAACAGGCGGGGTGAGCCCGAAACCGTTGGTCGCATCGATGGCAAACGGATCGACCGTATCAAGCAGCGTATCATTGTCATCGTCCGGGTCATTCAGGTCCGAAACCAGGTCGCCATCGGCATCGGCCGGCTTGCTGGCACCGGAGCAGGGGTCGGTTCCGTTATCGATTTCATCTGCGTTGTTGTAACCATCGCCGTCTTCATCCAGCGTCGCATCGTAGGCGCCCGAGCAGATCAAAAAGTCGTTTGGCTCAAAAACTGTGATGGTATTGGATTGATAATTGGCTACCCAGATCGTCCCAGGGAAAGGATCACTATCCCCAAGCGTCGTTACATCCAGCGGAATGGAGCCAAAGCCCGAAGCCAGCACTTCCTTTGTCAGCACCTGCTTCCCATCTGCGCTGAGGACTATACGATACAAGTTACCGTTAAAAGAAACGACCAACAAGTTTCCCTGCATCGCCCCTCCAAAGTTGGAAGCAGTATATTCGGCAATTCCATTTGTAGAAGATGAAAAGGTCGTCAGCGCGCCGTCGGCTTCTCCCGGCTGCCGATAATCGCACTCGGCAGCATAAGCAAGCGAGTCAGGTACCGGCGGCCAGTCGACAGGCAAACGCGGATCGCCTGGTGCATACCAGACCGAATCCTTAAACAGACCAGCACCAAGCGGATTACCACGAATCGGGTTGGGATGCCCGGCATAGTACCGCTCGCCGGGTTGCACATAATTAGGATCGCCGGGCTCCAGTTCACGGATGAAGTGCAAATTGTCCAGATTGTTCACCTTGGGATCGCCCCCGGGTCCGGGACCGGTCGATCCCGGTTCGCCGGCCAGATACTTGTTGGTACATTGCCCGACCATTGTCTCAGCCGGGTAGTCGGCCTCGCCGTCCGGATGCCCTCCCCATCCTCCGTTAGCTCCATTGTCGACGGCATACATTCGCCCGGTGCTCGTAAGCACCAGATCGTAGGCATTCCGAAGACCCGAAGCATAGACCTGGACGGGGCCGGTCGGGTCCCATTTGGCCTGATTCAATCCATCGTTGCCCCCGAAGGGATCGTTTATATCGATGCCGTCATAGTTGGGATCGTTTGGATCCTCAATGCCATTGGCATTGGGTCGGGTAGGGTCATCCAACGTCGGCAGATCATAAACATATTTGTTATTTCCACTGCCCTGTATCGGCATCGCCTCCAGGGCATTCAGATCCACCGACAGAATAGCCGCAGAAAGGGCATATTCTATGGTAAGTCCAAAATTGTTCGACGGCGCTCCGGCGTTCGTATGCCCTCCTATGGCAATGTAAAGGGTATGGGTAACGGGATCATAAGCGATTCCATTGGGCGAATGATTCTCTTCACTACGCGGCAGTCCCCGCACCAGGTCGACCTTATCCCAGTAACCGGCCGGATCGTCCCGGCTGCTTCCCATCCAGGTGAGCCGTGACAGAATGCCTGAGTTGGTATCCAGATTCAGGTCTTCGGCTCCTCCTCCTGCACCGATACGTGGATCACTTGAAGTCACATAGATCACCGGATTGGCAGCCGTACCGGTCACCAATAGCCCGGTTACCTGACGGTTTGTTATCGCAGGATTCAGTGTACCGTCGTCATCATGATTCGGAATATTCTGAATGAGTGTAATGCTTTCCTGATTGGTTACTTGATAGGTAGCTGGACCGGTACGTTCTACGGTCAGCACCAGAATCAACCCGTTCTGCTGGGCCACGTAAAGCCGCCCATCCGGTCCAAATTGTAAAGAAGTAGGATTCTGCAATGAAATGCCCTGAAGATCGGCTGCGCTAAAGCTAATGGTCTGACTATATGCTCGGCTAATTCCTAACCCCAGACTGAGGCATAGTAAAAGAATAAACAGGCGTGTAGCACCGACTTGCTTTTCCATAGCACCGGCCGCGCTTTGTTCTGAAAAGTAGCTGCAGGTTCATAGTTAACTGAGGCATGGCTTCATCCCACCAGTTTCTGGATAGAATGGATAGTTACCTATGGATAAAAAAGAACGCGTCGACCAGCGCATGTTCTGAAAGAAAGATGCGCCATCAGCTTTCAGCCATTACGGTAAGATCATAACCGTACGCTCATAGCTGGCCCCGGGCACCCGTAAGCGGCACAGGTAACGCCCAGCAGCCAGTCCGTCTGCCTTCAACCAGAAAGTATGGGTGCCTCCGGGCAGGTATCCGGCATACAGTATCCGTACCGGCCGCCCCAGCAGATCGTAGAGGGCCAGATGCACTGGTTGTGCTGACGGCAGCGTAACCTGCACACGGGCCTGCATCTGCACCGGATGGGGAAAAATCTCCAGCGGGGATGTTTCTGCTATCCGGGACACTTCAGTGGCAACCAGGGATGCCTGGCGAATTGAAAAGCTCAGCGTAAACGCTGCCCCAGCAACGCCTTTTCCGCCAGACTCTGTATACGGAACGGCCCGAATCGTGTAGGTACCTGGCTCGTAGTTCCATGCCCGGTAATCGCCCTGGTCATCGCCCGCCAGCGCATATGGCGCCACGTTCTCCGTCCGCACCGGTACCTCGTTCAGCCAGAACACCACGCTGCCTATCGGCCCCTGCACCTCTGCCCGAATATTGATGGCCGGGGGCAGGTCCTCTTCCGGCAGTACTGTATCAGGACGAAGTACAAACAGATCGGTATCGGTCTCCGCATCCACCAGCACCAGTCCCGTCACCGCAGGTTGTTCGCTGGTTGGCTGGAGCCCCTCCCCCTGAAGCGGTACGGTATGCAGTGTGGCCCCCTCGCTTCCCAGCATCTCCAGCCGGGCCGCGTACGTTGTAGCACTCCCGGGTGTAAATCGAACCGTCAACACCACCTCCTGACCCGCAGAAAGCTCCAGAGGGAAAGACGGTATGTCCCGCACCGTAAAAGCCTCCGCCCCGGCCCCCTTTATGCTCATGGCCGCCAGCGTCAGAGAAGCTGCTCCCGCGTTCCACAACCTCAACGTCCGATCCACAAACGTGTCTACTGCCACCTTACCAAAATCCAGCGAGGCTGGATCTGCCTCCAGTATCCCCGTGTCGCCGTTTGTTTCAGTACGAACCAGCAGCACCGCCCAATCCTGTCCCTCTGCTTCCGGCGGTACAAGCGTCACCGACTGTCCCCCTGCAATCTGACGCAGGTCCGTCTGCTGCAGGGCGCCGCCGTTGCGAGGATCGAACCAGTAC
>JALSJJ010000200.1 GCA_026989375.1 Rhodothermus sp. | reverse complement strand
CAGTTACGCTGAAGTATGCCGACGGATCGCGTTTTCCCGGCCATGGCATCTTTCGAGGAGAAAACCGACCGATAGGTGCGCTGATTACCTATCAGGTCATTCCCCGAGGGGATCCGGATAGCGTGCGGGTCACGGTAGAAATCGTGGATGCGGAAGGCAAGGTAATCCGACGGCTTCGGGGACCGGCCAAGCCCGGGATCAATCGGGTGGTATGGGATCTACGGAAAAAAGGGCCAGAGTTCCCTTCGCTGGAGGCGCCGCGTCGTCGGCCGGAGCGGGAGCGACCCGGAGTCATAGTGTTGCCGGGTACCTACAGAGTGCGGTTGAAGCTGGAAGGCCGGGCCGATTCGGCGGAAGTGCAGGTGCGACCGGATCCACGTCTGCCGGCCACAGAGGCAGATCGCCGGGCAAAATTCGCCGCGCTGATGCGGGTGGAGCGTAGCATTGAGACGGCGGCCGAGGCCATGAAACGGCTGCGCAAGACCCGGCAGGCCTTGCAGCAGCTACTGGAGAAGATTCGAGAGCGGAAGGACACGCTGGCCCGGGAAGTCCGGCAAGAGGCGCGTCGACTCCAGCAACGGCTGGACTCGTTACGGTACCAGATCGTACCCAGAGAGGTACAGGGACTGCTGCGGGATCCGCGTGTGCTTTCAGCCCAGCTGGGCTATGTGTACCGTTCGCTCCAGTCTTCCTGGGATGCGCCTACGCCTGCGCAAATGAAGTACTTGGAAATTGCCGAGAGACGCCTGGAGGAGATTCTGGAGCAGGTCAATCGCTTCTTCGCAGAAGAGCTGCCACCGTTCCAGGCGCAGGTGGAAGCACTGCAACTGGAATGGATTCCAACGTTTGAGAAACCGTTGATGATGCCGGAGCGAGAGTGACGGTACAATCCACGTACCACGCGCGGTGTTTGTGTTTTGCGACGGGCCGGCGCTGCCGCAGCGCCGGCCCTGGTTTTTGGCCCAGGTATCTTTGAAAGGTTTTTCACATAGAGGCCGTTTATATTGCATGGATCAGGCGTTGGATCTCATCAAACGGTGGATGATACAGTATCCTACCGACCATGACGACGTATCGAGAAGCAGGAGTGGATGTTGATGCGGCCGAAGAGCTGCTACGACGCATCAAACCGCTGGTGCGCGAGACCTTCACACCGGGTGTGTTGACCGATATCGGTGCTTTTGGCGCTTTTTTTGAGCCAGATTTTTCAGGGTACCGGCATCCTGTGCTCGTGTCTTCGGTAGATGGTGTGGGAACGAAACTGAAAGTTGCCTTTCTGATGCAGCGGCATGATACGGTAGGACAGGACCTGGTCAACCACTGCGTGAACGACATCGCAGTCTGCGGCGCTCGGCCCCTGTTTTTTCTGGACTACCTGGCTGCCGGACGACTCAGGCCAGATGTGGCGGAGCAGATCGTTCGGGGATTTGCGGTAGCATGCCAGGAGAACGGCTGCGCACTTATTGGAGGGGAGACGGCTGAAATGCCCGACTTTTACGCGGCTGACGAATATGACTTGGCCGGCATGATCGTGGGGGTGGTAGAGCGGGATGCTATCCTGGATGGACGCCGGGTACAGGCCGGCGACGTGTTGATCGGGTTGCCCTCGACCGGTCTGCACACGAACGGCTACTCGCTGGCGCGCAAAGTATTGCTGGAGCGGTTCTCCGTGCAGGACCGGCCGCCTGAGCTGGGTGGTCAGTCTGTAGGCGAAGCCCTGCTTGCGGTGCATCGCTCGTATCTGCGGCCTATCCGGGCGCTGATCGAAGCCGATTGCGTCCATGCCCTGGTGCATGTGACCGGTGGAGGGATTCCTGGAAATATGGTCCGTGTGGTGCCGGAAGGGCTGCGTTTTGAGGTGGACTATGATGCCTGGGAACGGCCGCCCATCTTTCGACTGATTCAGGAGCTGGGCGAGGTGCCTGAGGACGATATGCGACGCACATTTAATCTGGGGATCGGCCTCATTGCCATTGTGCCGGCTGATCAAAAAACGGTAGCCCTCCAGAGGCTGGAGGCACTGGGCGAGCGACCGATTGAAATTGGACGCATAGGGGCGGCCTGATTCTGTAAGGTGCTTTGGGGTAGAGAAAAGCTGTTGCATGGAAACCTGAAATCCCGGAAATTCCGTTTACACTTAAACTGTATTCCAATGCACCCAAGGTTGCCATGTTGTCGCTGATTGCTATTCTGGTCCTTAGCTATCTGGTAGGCTCTATTCCAGGAAGCGTGTGGGTGGGGCAGTTGATGTACGGCATTGACGTGCGTCAGTATGGCAGTGGCAATGCCGGTGCCACCAATGTTTTTCGTGTACTGGGGTGGAAGGCCGGTATTCTGGCCACGATTGTGGATCTGGGGAAAGGATTACTGGCCGCGGGCGTGATTGCCACGCTGCGTATCGACGATCTCCCGTCAGGTTTTGCCCACTGGCATATTGAGACTGTGGTTCGGCTGATGGCCGGTATTGCTGCGGTGCTGGGGCACATGTTTCCCCTCTGGGCCGGCTTTCGAGGTGGTAAGGGGGTCAACACGTCGGCCGGTGTACTGCTGGCCCTGACGCCGGTTACGACGCTGATCACGGCAGCCGTCTTTGTCGTTGTGTTGCTGATTTCACGTTATGTGTCGCTGGCTTCCATGGTGGCGGCTATTGCTTTTCCATCGACGGTAGCGATTCGTAAGTATGTGTTTGGTATTGAATCGCTGGACGCCAGCTTGCTGGTGTTCGGCATTGTACTGGCCGCGATTGTGATCTGGGCGCACCGCTCGAATATCCGACGGTTGCTGCACGGCACAGAGAATCGCGTGCGTGCATTCCGGCCAGCTCGTGGTATGCTCGGACGGGGTGAGTTAAAGCCCCCCAGAACGTAACGAATGCTTCGGTCAATGACCTGATAGGGCCATGAAGGCACACGCCAGCCAGGCCCGACAGCCAGCCGGGCGGAAGGTAACGGTATTTGGAGCAGGAAGTTGGGGAACGGCACTGGCCCTGCTGCTGGCGTCGAATGGACATCGCGTAACGCTATGGGCGCGACGCCCTGAAGTGGCTGCGCATATCCGTCGAACGCGTCACAACCCGACCTATTTGCCCAACATAGAACTGCCCTGCTCGGTTTATGTAACGGCTGATCTGGAGGAAGCTGCCACAGGGCGAGAAGTCTGGGTGATTGCCACACCGGCGCAGGCTGTGCGTTCGCTGGCCGAGCAATTGCGTTGCTGGGCACATCCGGAGCTGATCGTTGTGTCGGTAGCCAAAGGCCTGGAGATTGCCACGCGAAAGACAACCACACAGGTACTGGGCGAAGTCCTGTCGGAAGTACCCCGAGAACATATCGGCGTGCTCTACGGCCCCAGCCATGCCGAGGAAGTGGCGGCCGGCATGCCAACCACCGTGGTCGCTTCAGCGCCCTCCTGTGCGGTGGCCGAGCAGATTCAGGCACTGTTCATGGCACCGACCTTTCGGGTGTACGTCAATCCCGACCTGATCGGCGTTGAAATTGCGGGCTCGGTCAAGAACGTGCTGGCGCTGGCGGCGGGCATGAGCGATGGGGTAGGGTTTGGGGACAACGCAAAAGCTGCCTTGATTACGCGAGGACTGGCCGAAATGCAGCGGCTGGGCGTCCGGATGGGGGCCGACCCGGCTACCTTTGCTGGACTGGCAGGCATTGGGGATCTGGTGGTTACCTGCATGAGCCGTCACAGCCGCAATCGCTACCTGGGTGAGCAGATCGGTCGTGGACGCACGCTCGAGGAAGTGCAGCAAGAAATGCAGATGGTCGCCGAAGGCGTTCCAACCACTGCTGCTGTTTACCAACTGGCCCAGGAGCTGGACGTCGAGATGCCGATCACCGAGGCCGTCTATCAGATCCTGTTTGCCGGCAAAAAACCCCACGATGCAGTCCGGGACCTGATGACGCGCGAGGCCAAATACGAAGACTGGTTGCCTTACTCGGCTGCGGACACGGCACGACCCAACGGCCAGGTGGCTCCAGAAACGACACCCTCTCGTTAGCCCGACGCGGTCCCGCCATGACGCTCCAGGAATTGAACCAGCTGGTGGCCCTGGGAGAAGGGCTCACGCTGGAATTCAAGCGCCGCGTTCCTCGACCCGAGCGCATTGCCAAAGAAGTCATCGCCTTTGCCAATACGCGAGGAGGACGCCTTTTGCTGGGCGTGGACGACAGCGGGACCATCGTGGGCGTACGCGATCCCGACGAAGAGGTCTTTGCACTGCGTCAGGCGCTGCGCCGCTGCGCCACCCCGCCCATTGCCTTTACCATGGAACGCATTGCGGTAGAGCACCGCCGGGAGGTGATCGTGGTCACGATTGAAGAAAGCGCCCGCAAACCCCATTTCTTGCGTAACGGACGCCACCGGCAGGCTTATATCCGCGTGGAGGATCGGAGCATCGAAGCCAGCCCGGAAGTGCTGGCGCTCATGCGTGCCGAAAAGCACCCGCGCAACGTGGTGTTTACGTTTGGTGAAAAGGAATTGCTGCTGATGCGCTACCTGGAACACTACGGCCGCATTACCGTGCAGCAATTCGCTCAACTGGCCAATCTGTCACGCCGCCAGGCCTCGCGGACGCTGGTGCTGCTGACCGAAGCCAACGTGCTCCGACTGCACCCTGACGAACCGCACGACTATTTCACGCTGGCCTATAGCGATTCGCCTTCCACGGCCTGAGCTGGTGACAGACACCTGTCACTGAAAGCGTATAGACTGCGGCGGGTACAATATCCGGCCAGAATCCGTATCTTTGGCTGAGTGATCATCCGGTAAATCTGTTATTGCAACGCAAAAATGCCGGTTGTAGACGTCATTCCCCTGCATGAGACAACACGGGAGCGCTATTTGAACTTTGCGTTGTCCGTTATTACAAGCCGTGCCCTGCCGGACATCCGGGACGGCCTCAAGCCCGTCCAGCGCCGCATTCTCTATGCAATGTTTCAGCACCTGCGCCTGTATCCGGACGCGCGATACCGCAAAAGCGCGACCATCGTGGGCGAGGTGATGGGAAAATACCACCCGCACGGCGATGCAGCCATCTATGAGGCCATGGTGCGCATGGCGCAGGACTTCTCGCTGCGCTATCCCCTGGTGGACGGGCATGGCAACTTTGGTTCGATCGACGGTGATGCAGCGGCGGCCATGCGTTACACGGAAGCCCGCCTGCGGCCGCTGGCCATGCAACTCCTGGAGGAACTCCGGCGCCAGACCGTCCCGCTGCGCCCTAACTTCGACGGAACGCTTTTCGAACCGGTGGTGCTGCCGGCTCGCTTCCCGAACCTGCTCGTCAACGGCGCCAGTGGGATTGCCGTCGGCATGGCGACCAATATCCCGCCGCATCATCTCGGCGAGGTGATCGATGCGCTGCTCTATCTGATCGACGTACCCAATGCCCCGCTGGAGACGATTCTGGAACGATTCATTCAGGGACCGGACTTCCCGACCGGCGGCCGTGTGCTCAACACGCGCGAAGAGCTTTTGGAAATTTACCGCACAGGAGAAGGCC
The DNA here is from genome assembly GCA_026989375.1 of Rhodothermus sp. Classification (GTDB taxonomy): domain Bacteria; phylum Bacteroidota; class Rhodothermia; order Rhodothermales; family Rhodothermaceae; genus Rhodothermus. The sequence goes on along the minus strand of JALSJJ010000200.1, from coordinate 5,693 downwards.
CCATCGAGCTGCGCGGCGAGTACAAACAGGAAGGCAAGACCCGCCTCGTTATTACCTCGATTCCCTACGGGGTGGCCAAAGCCGATCTGGTCGAAAAAATCGCCGAGCACATTGCAGCCGGCAAGGTGCCACAGCTCTCGGATGTGCGCGATGAATCGACCGACGAGGTCCGCATCGTTCTGGAGCTGCGCCGCGGTGCCGATCCAAAAGCCGCCATGGCCTATCTGTTCCGGCACACGCCGCTCCAGACGCGCTTTCACGTGAACCTGACCTGTCTGGTGCCCACTGCCCATCCGGAGGTGGCCGCTCCCCGCAAGGTCGATCTACTGACTATGCTCCGGGCATTTCTCGAATTCCGCATGGAGGTGGTGGTGCGGCGGTTGCGTTACGACCTGGAGCAACTGGAACGCCGCATTCATATCCTGCGAGGATTCGAGAAAATCTTCGGCGCGCTGGACGAAGCGCTGCGGATTATCCGCGCGGCACGCAACAAAGCCGATGCGGCCCAGCGCCTGATGCACCGCTTCCAGCTTGACGAAGCGCAGGCCGATGCCATTCTGGAAACGAAGCTGTACAAACTTTCGCGGCTGGAGATTGAGGCCATCCGTCGCGAACTGGAAGAAAAAGAGCAGCAGGCCGCCGAGCTCCGAAGGCTCTTGGCCGACGAAGCAGCTCGCTGGCGGCTCATTCGCGAAGAGCTCAAAGCGATCAAAAAGCAATTTGCCGACGCGCGACGCACCGTCATTGCCGGACCGGACGAGGGCTTTACCTACAACCACGAAGCGTATATCGTGGATGAGGATGTGTACGTTATCGTTACCCGGGACGGATGGGTCAAGCGCCAGCGCTCCTACACCGACGTGCAGAGCATTCGCGTCCGCGAAGGAGATGCGGTAGGGTGGGTGCTGCCGGGCTCGACGCGGGCCACGGTGGGCTTTTTTACCAACTACGGCCGCTGCTACACCACGCGGATCGAGGCCCTGCCCAGCACCACCGGCTACGGAGATCCGGTCCAGAAACTGTTTGACTTTTCAGACCGGGAGCGGGTGGTCGGTGTGGTGGTCTTTGATGAGCGGGCGCTGCCGCGCCCGGTTCCGGAGCCAGCAACAGAGCCGGTCCTGTTCGAGAACGGCGAAGAGGCAACGCCCCGGGTGCATGCGGTGGCCGTCACGCGTAAAGGACAGACGCTGCGCATTCCCATTGAAGGTTTTCAGGAGCCTTCTACCAAAAACGGCCGCCTTTTCATGCGGTTGGAAAAGGGGGATGAAGTGCTGGGGGTTGAGATCTCGGGCGGCAATGAGAATGTCTGCCTGGCCTCGCGCAATGGCTATGTGCTCATCTTCCCCGTGCACCAGATCCCGCCGGTGAAATCGGCGGCCAAAGGGGTGATCGCCATGCGACTGGGCAAAGGCGACGAGGTGCTGGGTTTTACGCTGGCCTCGGCAGCCCGCCAGGGACTGGAAGTGGAAACCAGTCGAGGCCGGCGTGAGATCGTCCGCACCACCAAGTTTGAGGTATCGCGTCGGGGGAACCGTGGCCGACAGATCATTCGGCGGGGACACCTGGTGCGGGTCATCCCGGCGCCTGTAGAAATGCGACTGAATGGACAGGGATAAGCCAGCAGACCTATGGCGGAGGTTACAGCGACCTACACAGGCAAAGATATTCAGGTTCTGGAGGGGCTGGAGCCCGTGCGTAAGCGGCCGGGCATGTACATTGGCGGCACGGGCAAGCCCGGGCTCCATCACCTGCTCTGGGAGATTGTCGATAACGCGGTGGACGAGGCGGTCAATGGCTTTGCCTCGCTGATCGAGGTGACGTTGCATGCCGACGGCCGCAGCGTTACCGTAACGGACAACGGCCGTGGCATTCCCGTCGATCCCCACCCCGTCAAGAAAATCCCCACGCTGGAGTTGATTCTGACCACACTGCACGCCGGTGGAAAATTTGACCGAAAGAATTACATCACGTCGGGGGGGCTGCACGGCGTGGGCGCTTCGGTCGTGAACGCGCTCTCGGAGGAGCTGATTGCCACGGTACGGCGGGACGGCAAAACCTACCAGCAGCGCTTCGCGCGCGGCAAGCCGAAGACGAAGCTCAAAGTGATTGCCCGCAACACGCGCGGCACCGGCACCAGCATCTACTTTCGTCCGGATCCGGAGATTTTTGAAACCACCGAATTCGATCCGGCCTGGATCCGGGAGCATCTGGAGATCAAGACATACCTGAACCGCAATCTGAAGATCCTTTTCAGGGATGAGACAAGTGGAGCGCGGTACGAATTTCAGCACGAAGGGGGGATTGTCGAATATCTGGCCCGGCTGGTCGAGGCGCAGGGAGCGCGCGTCGTGCATCCTGAGCCGTTCGTGTTGATTCAGGAGGCGCTGCGCGACGGCGCCCGCCTGGAGGTGGCGCTGCAGTGGACCGAGGCGCCGCGTGAGCTGATCAAGTCGTTTGTCAACGGCATTCCCACGACCGAAGGCGGCACGCACGAGCAGGGCTTCAAAGAAGCGGTGCGGAGCGCCGTGCGGGCCTACATGGAGACGCACGATCTGCTACCCCGCAATCTGGAGGTGACGGCCGACGACATCCGCGAAGGACTGGTGGCGATTGTCAACCTGTTCATGGTAGAGCCGCAGTTCCAGGGACAGACCAAGGAAAAGCTGAACAATCCGGAAGCCCGCTCGCTCGTGGTGGGGGCCGTGCGGCTGGATCTGGAGCAATTCCTGAACGCGCATCCGACGATGGCCGAAGCCATCGTGGCCCGTATCATTCAGGCGGCCAAAGCCCGGCTGGCCAGCCGGGCTGCCGCTCGCTCCGCCCGCCGTCAGACGTCGGTCAGCCACCGGCTCAACCTGCCGGGCAAACTCGCCGACTGCACCTCAACGAATCCGGAGGAGTGTGAGCTGTTCATCGTGGAGGGCGATTCGGCCGGCGGCAGTGCCAAGCAGGCCCGTGACCGACGCTTCCAGGCGGTGCTGCCCCTGCGGGGGAAGGTGTTGAATGCCGAGCAGGCCTCACTCCGTAAGGTCGAAGCGAACAAGGAGCTGTCCAACATTGTGCAGGCACTGGGCTGCGGGATTGGCGATAAACTGGACCTGTCGCGCCTGCGCTATCATAAAGTCATCCTGCTGATGGATGCCGACTCGGATGGCCATCACATCACGACGCTGCTGCTGACGTTCTTCTACCGCTACATGCGTCCGCTCATTGAGAACGGGCACGTGTATATCGCGCAGCCACCCCTGTACCGGATCGATGCAGGACGGGAAACCTACTGGGCGCTGGACGACGCCGACCGGGACCGCATTCTACAGATGCTTCGCCAAAAGCGCCAGAATCTCCAGGTGGAAATTCAACGCTTCAAGGGCCTGGGCGAGATGATGCCCGACACGCTCCGAGAGACCACGCTGGATCCCCAGAAGCGCCGCCTGCTTCGCGTGGAAATTCCAGAGGAAGCCCGGCTGCTGACCGAACAGACCATCACGGAGCTGATGGGAAGGGACGTATCGGCCCGCTTTCGGTTCATCATGGAAAATGCGGCGCAGGTGGATGCCGAGGCACTCGACGTATAGTCAGGCCCGTACACGGGCGACCAGCCAGGTGCCGGCAAAGATCAATCCCATGCCCAGTAGACTGAGCGGAACGGGCACTTCCTGAAAGAAGAGCAGCCCCCAGAGGACGCCAAAGACCACCTGCAGATAGTTCATGGCGACGGCCCGGCCGGCCTGCTCTTCGGCCAGGCCGCGGGTCATCCAGACCTGCGCGATCTGGGCGCTCAGGCCCACGCCGCCTACCACGACCAGCCAGTCAATGGGCGAAGGCCAGACGGCCGAGGGCAGGGCCATAGGGAGCGAGCCCAGCGTAGAGACCAGGGGAAAGTAGAATACAATGGTCAGCGGATGCTCGGTGCGTCGGAGCTCACGCACAAGCACGTAAGCACCCGCACTGAAGACGGCGGCTCCCATGGCGGCCGCAACGCCCAGCGGATCCAGTCCGGCCGTTCGGATGCCGAACAGAAAGCCGGGACGCGCGACCAGCACCACGCCAACCAGGCTAAGTAGGATGCCGATCAGCTCCCGGCGGCCGATGGGCTCCTTCAGCAACAGGGCAGCCAGCAGCGTGGTAAAGACCGGGCTGGTATGCTGAAGCACCAGCGTATCGGCCAGCGGAAGACGCGTCAGCGCAAAATAGAGGCAGCTCAGCGACAGAAAACCCACCACCCCCCGCAGAATCAGCAGGCCCGGCCGCTGCCCGCGCCACGAAACCTGTTGCCAGCGAAGCAGCAGATAACTGTAAAAAAGCGTGACTACACTGCGGATGAGGACGATTTCCTGGCTGGGCAGATGGCGACCGGCCACTTTCACGAACAGCCCCATCAGGCTGAACATGAAGGCCGAGCCGATCATGTAGCGCAGTCCGCGGGAGAGGCCGAGCGTCGCCGGTGCTGCCAAGGTCATCCCATCGGGTTGCCCTGATCCACGAACGAACGCCGCAAAAACGCCCGGCCTGGCGTTTTGTGGCTTGAATTTCTGCGGAAGGAAGCAACACAGAAGGAGCGAGTAGCTAAAATAGTTCACGAGTATTTCACATTGATAGACTTGACTGGAGAGAGAGATTTAAAGCAAACCCTTCAGGTCATTCAGTTCAATTTCATAACCAAACGCGGAGGATGCCATGAAGCGAGCTGTTGGATTCCTGGCTTTCTCCCTGATATTTCTGGGAGGCGCGCTTATGTGGCCTTCGACGCCAGAAGTGAATGCGGTGCCTTGCGAGCGCGATGAGTGTGAACGGGGTGAATATTTCTGGGAAAGTGACCGTTGTATTCCAGTTAAAGGGTTTGTTTACTGTGATATGATTGCGCCTGGTGAATGCATGACGGAAAGTTGTGGGATAGAATAAGAACGGCATGTGATCCATGCTTCTGAGGCAGGACGCTTAGGGAAGGGGAGAAGGAGTAGCGTCGAGTGCGGAGGACCTCCAGGGAGAAGGAGGTCTTTCCGTTTCGAATTGTCGAGAATTACAGATATATCTGACATTTAGCGTTAATTATGTCGCTTTTGAAAATAAGTGTTGATAGAGGCACTTTATTGCTTGTAAGCATAGTTTTTGTATTTCCAATATTATCCTGTGAGAATAAAAGGAAATACCCTGGAGTATATAAACAGCATCCTGATCTAAACTGGATGGCATCGAGAGATAACTTTTATCTGATTAAGCATGGTCATCAAGCAGATCGTGTATCGGAAGAGTTGGCACATTTTGCTAAACGACTGCAGTTGATGCAACTGGAATGGCGTGTAGGAAGTATGAACAGCATCAATTCCTGGGAGATATTTGGAAGAATAACTTCTGTTGCCAGAGATCGTAAGGATCGTGTTTTTGTGTTGGATAATCAATATGCTGAGATAAGAGTGTTCAATGAAAACGGAGCATTTCTGTTTACAATAGGAGAAAAAGGGGAGGGGCCCGGATCTTTTATGTATCCGGAATGGATCGCAGTGGATCCATGGGATACGGTCTATGTGGCAGATCGTGCACAGATGAAAGTTGAAGTTTTTGCCCCGGACGAAAATGCTTATATATACAGAAGAACCATCTTGTTACCTCGAATAGCTTCTGGTGGAATTTGTGTAGATAGTTCATCTGTTTTTATTTCTACAAATAATATGTATAATGATTCTATGATATAT
>JALSJJ010000199.1 GCA_026989375.1 Rhodothermus sp. | reverse complement strand
AGCATTGGCAGCAGCCTCGCTGGACGACGTACTGCGTTACTGGGAGGGACTGGGCTACTATGCACGGGCGCGCAACCTGCACCAGGCAGCTCGTCAGATTGTCGCGCAACATGGCAGTCGTCTACCAGAGACATATGAGGCCCTGCGTCGGCTGCCCGGTATCGGCCCGTACACAGCGGCTGCCGTGGCTTCCATTGCCTTTGGAGAACCGCGTGCTGTGCTGGATGGCAATGTGTTACGGGTGTTGACGCGTGTGCTGGCCATTTCAGACGATATCCGCAGCTCCGCCACCCGAAGCGCATTGCAGGAAGTAGCCGAGATACTGATTCCGGCTGAAGCTCCTGGGACGTTCAACCAGGCCCTGATGGAGCTGGGCGCCACCGTCTGCACTCCAGCGCGGCCACGCTGCAGCGACTGCCCCCTGCGGACGGTATGCCGAGCACATGCTCTGGGCAGCCCGACAGACTTTCCAGTACAGGCACCTCGGCCATCGGTGCCACACTATGAGGTGGCTCTGGGGATCCTGTTTAACGAAGCCGAGGCCGTGCTCATTCAACGGCGGCCCGAGCACGGGCTTCTGGGCGGGCTCTGGGAATTCCCCGGAGGTAAGCGTGAACCGGGTGAATCGTTGGAAGCTGCCTGTGCCCGGGAGCTTTACGAAGAGCTGGGGGTGCAGGTGGCAGTGGGTCCCTGCCTGGCCAAAGTGCGCCACGCCTACACGCACTTTCGCGTTACGCTGTACGCTTTTCGATGTACGTTGAAGTCCGGTGAGCCCTGCTCCCGGACCGGACTGCCGCTGCGCTGGGTACCGTTGGACGAGCTGGATCGCTATGCCTTTCCCCGGGCCAATCGACGCTTGATCGAACGCATCAAACAGCTCCGCCAGCAGCCCGATCTTTTTGCACATAAGGCAGCAGGTGATGAACCATCCTGAGCCTTCTGGCGCAATGAAAGCCGCTGTTCTGAGCAGAAAGATCAGGGCGTTTGCGGCCGTGCTGTTTCGTCTGTAGTCATGCTTGCTGGCGACGTAGCCAACGTCCTTCGGATTAACAGCCTGCGGCCGCGTAAACGGGTGCGCGAAGCCATCGTGCTGGCCGAGGCAGGGACCGCCACGGGTGCGGGGTCCGTGGCGGTCCTCGTCGGCTTAGATCACGCTTGATTCGGACGAAGTCTCGCTTTCGTCCGGCCCCTGCTTGAAGGTGGCGGCCCCGATCACACCGCCCAGCAGCCCGAGGAGCCCCCCGATGGCCGCGCCGATAACCAGCCCGAGCGGGCCGTAAAGCGCGCGTGTGATGCGGACAGCCATTTCGGCCTGTTCCGGCGGCATTGTGCTCAACTGACCCGTGGCTTCCAGCATGGCAATCGGGTCAGGCAGCACACCAATTTGAATCAACAGTATGCTTAGCAGGCCGTTTATGAGCGCGGCCGCAATGCCTGACAGCAAGCCCATCACAGCGCCCGGGCCACCGGGGAGTGTTATCTTGTAGGTATTGGTGTAGTGCCAAACGGTCAGCATGCCGGCGCCTATGTATAGCAGGCAGGCCAGACATCCACCGACGACCGGAATACGGGAGAGCAGCACATTGGCGATGCCCACGACAGCACCGCCCAGCAGGATAGAAGGTGTCTTGTTTTGCATGTGCACTGGCGGGTTGGTTTTAGGATGATCAGAATGATTTCCGGAACGCTCAACGATTACGCGGGTTGGGGGGAAACCGCGCGGGAAGTGTGGCGGAGTGTGGCCGCCAGGAGAAGGCCGGCCACGAGTCCAAACCACAAACCGGTAAGCACACGGCTAAGCGGAGTGTTCTGCCATAGATGGACAAGTTGCAACCCCCAGTCCAGTGCTGGAGGCAACAGTCCTACTATAAGTAGCCAGCGGGCCTTGCGATATAGCCGGGATGCATGCGTGCCGATGAAGGTCAGGAGCAGGGTCCCCAGGAAAAGTCCGGCGTAGATGCCATAGCACCGATGGCATACGGCCAGCTGGACACCGTCGATCCAGAACGACCGATCTGGAAGCTGATGGCATACCGGCGCAAAGGCCGCCATAAGTCCCATCCGTATGGATGGCGGAACAAACGGTGGGAGTGAAACCATCAGCCACAGCAGACCGGTAACGGTGGGGGCCAGCAGGCTTCCACGGAGGGGTTGTAACGCCATGGTAATAAAATGCAGTCTGTGGATATTCCTCTTTTTAAAGCTATACATTTTGCGCGTTGGATGCCAGCTTGTTTTGACGTTTCTTCACCCGAAACAGGAACTCCGGTGAGCAACGGGCGGTTGAAGGCTTAGCACTCTCAAGGTGAGAGTGCTAACATATCCTGAACGAATCTTCACAAAGAACGGGGTTGCATCATTCACCCACAAACCACAATGGAGGTGCGCGGTATGGCAAAGGTTAAGATTAAGCCGCTGAGCGACCGGGTAGTGATCAAGCCGGAGCCACCGGAAGAGAAGACGGAAAGCGGCCTGTATATTCCGGACACGGCGAAAGAAAAGCCGCAGCGGGGTACCGTTATCGCCGTCGGTCCCGGCCGTGTGGAAAATGGGACCAAGATTGAAATGAGCGTGAAGGAGGGGGACAAGGTGCTGTATGGTAAGTATGCAGGCACTGAAATTACGATCGACGGCGAGGAGTACCTCATTATGCGGGAGACAGACATCCTGGGTGTTATCGAAGAGGAGAAGTAAGCGCTGCGACGTATTCGTGGCGCTTTTTTCGTGATCCGTTGTCCGGAGAATTCGTGTGTTAACAAAACCAAGGTGGAGGAAAACGATGGCTGCGAAGCAGATTACGTTTGATGCGGATGCGCGTATGGCGCTGAAGCGGGGCGTCGATAAGCTGGCCGATGCGGTCAAGGTTACGCTGGGGCCCAAGGGCCGCAACGTAATCATTGAGAAGAAGTTCGGCGCCCCGACCGTTACGAAGGATGGGGTAACGGTTGCCAAGGAAATTGAGCTGGAGGACAAGCTGGAGAACGTCGGCGCCCAGATGGTCAAGGAGGTCGCCTCGAAGACGAGCGATGTGGCGGGTGACGGTACGACGACGGCGACCGTCTTGGCCCAGGCCATTCTGACGGCTGGCCTGAAGAGTGTGACGGCCGGTGCGAACCCGATGGACCTGAAGCGGGGCATCGACAAGGCGGTGGAGGTTGTGGTGGCCGAGCTGCGCAAGCAAAGCCAAGAAGTGAAGGACAAGGACCGGATTGCGCAGGTGGCCACGATCTCGGCCAACGGAGATAAGGCGATCGGCCAACTCATCGCCGATGCCTTCGAGAAGGTCGGTAAGGATGGTGTCATTACGGTCGAGGAAGCTAAGGGCACCGAGACGACGCTGGAGGTCGTCGAAGGTATGCAGTTCGACCGGGGTTACCTCTCGCCCTACTTTGTGACGAACCCCGACACGATGGAGGCCGTCCTGGAGGAGGCCTACATTCTCATTCATGACAAGAAGATCTCGGCGATGAAGGATCTGCTGCCGATTCTGGAGAAGGTGGTCCAGACCGGCAAGCCGCTTTTGATCATCGCCGAGGATGTGGAGGGCGAGGCGCTGGCAACCCTGGTCGTTAACAAGCTGCGCGGCGTGCTGAAGGTGGCGGCCGTCAAGGCCCCGGGCTTCGGCGATCGCCGTAAGGCCATGCTGGAGGATATCGCCATCCTGACCGGCGGTACGGTGGTCTCCGAAGAAAAAGGCTATCGGCTGGAGAACGCCACGCTGGACTATCTGGGCCGGGCTGAGCGGGTCATTGTCGATAAGGACAACACGACGATCGTCGGCGGTAAAGGTGATCCGGAGCAGATCAAGGCCCGCGCCAATCAGATCCGGCAGCAGATCGAGGAGACCACCAGCGACTACGATCGCGAAAAGCTGCAGGAACGGCTGGCGAAGCTGGCCGGTGGTGTGGCGGTGCTGAAGATCGGTGCGGCCACCGAGCCTGAAATGAAAGAGAAGAAGGCCCGTGTCGAAGACGCGCTGCATGCTACGCGTGCGGCCGTCGAGGAAGGCATCGTGCCGGGTGGTGGTGTCGCCTACATCCGGGCCATTCCAGCGCTTGACAAGGTAGAGGTCGAGAACGAAGATCAGAAGATCGGTGTGCAGATTGTCCAGCGGGCGCTGGAAGAGCCGCTCCGGCAGATTGCTGAGAACGCGGGCTGGGAAGGCTCGATCGTGGTACAGCGGGTCAAGGAGGGGCAGGATGACTTTGGCTTCAACGCCCAGACCGAGGAGTTCGGCAACCTGTTGAAGCAGGGCGTGATCGATCCGACAAAGGTTACACGCACGGCGCTGGAGAATGCTGCCTCGGTGGCCAGCCTGCTGCTGACCACAGAGGCCGTCGTGGCTGAAAAGCCTGAGAAGGAGAAGGCGCAGACGCCGAGCCCCAACGATATGGAGTTCTAAGCGCGCCCTGACACACCCCCGCAACCCCGAAGCGGGGCTGCCACGGGCAGCCCCGCTTTTTTACAGGTAGAAGTTTGCCGTCATTCCTATTGCGCCAGCTCGAAGCAGAGCCGCCGTACCAGCGCGGATCGGGCGCCCTCGATCTCGCACCGCCTCACGCCGGATATGGCTGTAGAGGAAGAGGGTAAAAGCAGGGTGATGCTGTCCAGACGTCATGTCCCCGGGTCAACGTAGCACGCTCCAGTAAGCGCTGCCGTTCATGGTTCAGTTCAAGGGGAAGAGCAGGAGGCAGCGGATAGGGGATGAAAGGTCCGCACTTGCTTTCCTCCAGCATACGGGATAACGTCTGGTCGGGTCCCGTTTCATCTGCTGGGGCTTATTTAGCGATCGCTAAATAAGGTGGGATCTTATTAAACGAAACATGCAGATCGTTAAATAAGCGCATCCTGTCCGCCGTTGAATGCCACGCCAATATTCTCCTGAAAAGGCCAACAGAAGGGGCTGCACTTACCGGCGGCCGTTAAGACTGGTGGGCGGCGCCAGACGGCGGCTTTCCAGACGCACAGCCTCCGGGCCGAACAGTTGCAACGTCTGTTGCATCAGTGCATCATCAAGGGCAATCAGGCATCGCCGGCTCAGCAGGCGCTGGCGGCCTCCTGGAAGATCGGGGCTGACAAGATCAAAGTACAGTTTGCAACGCCCTGTGTGCGCGCGGCAGAGGGTATGGAAGTGATCGATCTGCTCAGGGCGCACCTGCTCCAGGTCGAGTTGTACTACGAGGGCATCGACCAGCTCTTCGCGCACCTTCCACATGGGCCATAGCTCATCGACCAGCATTTTGACACTGCCGCCCCGTACTTCAACCTGCCCTTCGGCCAGTACGACGGCATCGACTTCCAGGTAAGGCATGATGCGCTCCAGCACTGCGGCAAAGATGACCAGTTCACCCTGGCCGGTAAAATCCTCGATGGTTGCAAAGGCAAGCGGTCGGCCATTGCGGCCTGTACGCCGCTGCACTTCCGTAATGATACCGCAGATGCAATGGCGGGGACGCGTCGGGCGGGAAGCATATCCGTTGCCCTCGCTCGGACCCTGGGGCCGAGCGACGTCCGCATCTTCAAGGGTACGCGACAATTCAGCCAGCGTAGCGGTGGCAAAGGCGTTGACTTCTGCGCGATAGGCTTCGAGGGGATGTCCGGTTACATAAAAACCGATCAGTTCGCGCTCTTCTTTCAGGCAGCGAGCACGGGACCAGGGTTGCACAACCGGCAGGTTAGGTGGAGGAAGGGCGGTGCGCGTGTCGCTTCCGCCGAAAAGCGAGGCCTGGCCGGCCATTCGGTCGGCCTGTACTTTTTGCGCGTATTGTACGGCCAGGTCGATTGCTTCGACGAGCTGTGCTCGATGTCCTTCCAGATCATCAAGCGCGCCTGCGCGCGCCAGCGATTCCAGCACTTTCTTGTTGACGACGCGCAGGTCCAGATAGCGCACCAGGTCGAAGATCGTGCGGAACGGCCCGTGCTTTTCCCGGGCTTTGAGAATGGCCTCGATGGCGCCCAGGCCAACGCCTTTGATGGCGCCCAGACCGAAACGAATACGGCCGTCTTCGACGGTGAAATGCGCCTGACTGCGATTGATGGACGGGGGCAGCAGCTCCAGCCCCATGCGGCGGGCTTCCTCAAGCACTACGGCCAGCTTCTTCGTATCGCCCATTTCGCTGGTCAATGCCGCCGCCATGAATTCGGCCGGGTAGTTGGCTTTCAGGTAGGCGGTCTGATAGGCCACGATGGAATAGGCCGCCGAGTGCGATTTGTTGAACCCGTACCCGGCGAACTTTTCCATCATGTCGAAGATCTCATCCGCCTTTTCAGTAGGAATGCCATGCAGGCGTGCCGCCCCTTCGCGAAAGATTTCGCGCTGCCGCTGCATCTCCTCCACTTTCTTTTTTCCCATGGCCCGTCTGAGCAAGTCGGCCTGGCCCAGGCTATAGCCCGCAATAACACGGGCCATTTCCATGACCTGCTCCTGATAAACCGGTATACCATAGGTGTTTTTCAGGACGGGTTCGAGCAGGGGATGGGGATATTCGACCGGTTCGAGGCCATGTTTTCGGGCAATGTAATTGGGAATCAGATCCATGGGCCCCGGTCGGTAGAGGGCGTTCATGGCGATCAGGTCGTCAATGGAGGTCGGCTTGAGCTTGCGTAGCCACTCGCGCATGCCCTCCGATTCAAACTGGAAGATGGCTACCGTTTCGCCCCGCTGAAACAGGGCGAATGTTTTGGGATCGTCAAGGGGAATCTTGTCCAGGTCGATCTCGATGCCGTGATTTTCTTTAATGAGCTGAAGCGCGTCGTTAAGGATGGTGAGCGTTTTCAGCCCGAGAAAGTCCATCTTGAGGAGACCAAACTCCTCGATCCACCTGCCGTCGTACTGGGTGGTGACCGTGTCGTTGTCTTTGCCTTTGGCAATGGCTACGGGCACGTAGTCGTGCACCCGGCCCGGCGCGATGATGACGCCAGCGGCGTGCACGCCGGTATGCCGCACGGAGCCTTCAAGCACCTCGGCGTAGTGGAGCAGTTTACGGATCTGCGGATCGTTGCTTTCTTTGAGGGCTCGGAGTTCGGGTACTTCTTCGTAGGCTGTGGCAAGGGTCACCTTGGGGCCCTCGGGGATGAGCTTGGCGATGCGGTCGGCTTCGGCCAGTGGGATGCCCAGCACGCGGGCGACGTCGCGAATGGCCATTTTGGCCCCCATGGTTCCGAAGGTAATGATCTGGCAGACATTTTCCCGGCCGTATTTCTGCACGACGTAGTCAATGACCTTCCCGCGGCCCCGGTCGTCGAAGTCGATGTCGATATCGGGCATGGAGACGCGCTCCGGGTTCAAGAAGCGCTCGAAGAGCAGATCATACTTGAGCGGGTCAATATTCGTGATGCCCAGGCAGTAGGCCACGGCACTGCCGGCGGCCGAGCCGCGTCCGGGACCGACGCGCACGCCAAGCCGACGGGCGGCCGAGGTAAAATCCTGCACGATCAGGAAATAGCTGGCAAAGCCCATTTTTTTGATGATGGCCAGCTCATGTTCCAGGCGCTCGGTTACGTCGTGCGGTAACGGATCGCCGTAGCGACGCCGGGCCCCTTCGAAGACCAGATCCCGCAGGTAGGCGTCCATGTCGCCGTTGTATTCGGGCGGGATCGGATAGTGGGGCATCAGAAGTTTCCCGGTTGGCAACCGGAAACGGCATTTGTCAGCGACTTCGCCCGTGGTGGCCATCATTTCGTCTACCAGGCGCGGCTCGATATCGGCCAGAAGCGCCTGGCGCATTTCGGCCGGGCTCTTCAGGTAAAACTGATCATTGTCGAAGCGCAGTCGGTTGGGATCCGATAAATCCTTGCCGGTCTGCAAGCAAAGGAGCACGTCGTGCGGCTCGGCGTCGGTACGATCGACGTAGTGGACATCATTGGTGGCGATGACCTTGACGCCGTATTCTCGGGCCCATCGTAGTAGAGTGGCATTGACTTTTTTCTGGTCGGGCAGGCCGTGATCCTGGATTTCGATGTAATAGTCGTCGCCGAACAGCTCCAGATACCACTCGAAAATCTTCCGAGCCGCCTCTTCCCCTTTGTGCAGCAGGGTCTGAGGAATTTCCCCTTGGAGACAGCAGGTGGTGGCGATCAGACCTTCGTGGTATTGGGTCAGCAGTTCGTGGTCGATACGGGGTTTGTAGTAGTAGCCTTCCAGGTAGGAAAGCGAGGACAGCTTGATCAGATTGTGGTAGCCGGTTTCGTTTTTAGCCAGCAACACTTGATGGTAGCGCGTTCGGTCGGTGCGATCATGGCGGCCGGAAGGGGTCAGGTAGAACTCACAGCCGATAATGGGTTGGATGCCAATCTTTTCAGCCGTGCGATAGAACTCCGGTACACCGAACAGATTGCCATGGTCGGTAATAGCAACCGCTTCGATTTCGTAGGCAGCCGCACGTTCCAGCAGGGTCTGAATGCGGGCGGCACCGTCGAGTAGCGAATACTGGGTGTGGCAGTGCAGGTGGCTGAAACGACACATGGGCGACTTTGAGTACCGGGTTGACAGATGATCAGCTACCAGCTTTGCGTAAAGAACAAAGCCTGGCCCTGGAATGCAAGACACGGGTAAAGAATCTTTCAGGCAGATGAGAACGTTGGGACAGCCCGGATCCATCTAAGCGAACGGTTTTATGCACATTGGCCTGCTGTATCTTGACGATCGACATCTGGAGGATCTATTGCTGGTGCAGCGGCTGGCCCGCGTGCTGAAGCAACTGCCAGCGCCGTTGGTGCTGGTGCACGGCAGTGGTGGGCGGGCAGAACAGTTACTGGAGGCTGAGGGCTACGTACCTGAGCGACGGCAGGGCGTGCTGGTGGCCCGGGACGACCGAGAACGAGCCCTTATTGAGCGAGGCATTCGCGAAACCAATCAACGGCTGGTAGCCGGACTGAACGAATTGCTGATTCCAGCCGTGGGCATACAGGGAAGCGACCGCGGTCTGTTGAAAAGGTCGGGTAACGGCGCGCTTCAGGTAGGGCAGGTAGTATGGCTGGAGCAATTACTCCGGCAGGGCGTCTGGCCCGTGCTCTCGACGTTGGTCGATCCCGGAGGCCCACCGGTCGAGGCACCTGCAGCCGAAATACTAATCGCCCTGGCGCAGGCCTGGCCGCCGGGTATAATACAGATGCTGCTACTCTGCAAAACACAGGGGGAAGTAGCCGCGCCGGAGGTGGCGGCTGCCTGCCGACAGGCCGGCCTGAACCTATGGGAAGGACGACTGGAAGACCTACCAGACGCGCTGAAAACCGATATTTTTACATCTTCTCGTGGGCTTAATGCTTGACACTACCCGTGCGGTGTGTTAAGTTGGTAGACAAATAAAAGGGTACGCATTTGCTACAGGTACCCGGAATCCATGGAACCAAACAAACAGGGAGGTTACCTATGAACCGCTTCGAACAACTCCGTGATCTCGTCTTAGGCCTGGAGCAGGATTTTAAAAAGTTCTATGAAAAAGGCAACAAGGCTGCTGGTACGCGCGTCCGTAAGGCCATGCAGGAGCTGAAGAAGCTGGCTCAGGAGATTCGCGTAGAAATTCAGGAGAAAAAGAAGCAGATGTAACGTTCAGTTGGTGTCTTTGATTTCGACGCTTCGTAAAAGGCTATGCGTACAGTGCATAGCCTTTTTTATTTCTGATAAATATGTATAGATCTTATGTTTAAGTTTTTGAAAATCAGTATTATAATTTTTGTTTTGGTTGGAGGCATAAACGGAGGCGTGGGGAAGGCGCAGGCGCAAGCGGCCGATACGAGTCGGGTGGTCTGGAAAAAAAGTCTGAGTGCGCGGTTGTCGGGTACGCAGGCTGCATTTAGTAACTGGGCTGAAGGTGGATTAAACGCGCTGGCGCTTTCGGGTGTGGTTAATGGAACATTTGAGCGTATTTCGCCAAGCTGGCGTCAGCGTTACGATGTGCGGCTGACGCTGGGGGTGGTCAAGCAGGACACACTGGAAGTACGAAAGGCGGAGGATCTGATCCGACTAACTGCTTCGTGGCAATACCGGGGGGATGGCTTTTTCAGCCTGTTTAATCCGACCATGTCGGTCGATCTGCGCACGCAGTTCGCGCCGGGTTACAACTACACCAAGAACCCATTTGGGGATGGACGACAGCCGCCGGTCAAGGTGTCGGATCTGTTGGCACCGGCTATTGTCAATCAGGCTCTGGGGCTCACCTATCAGCCGGATGACTGGTTCCGGCAGCGGTTAGGAGTAGGGGCCAAGGAGACCATTGTAATGATTCAGCGGCTTCGTGTACTTTACGGACTGGCTCCCGATCAGGCTGTGCGGTTTGAGGTAGGTATTGAATCGCGCACGGAGTTTGATCGGAAGCTGTTTGAAAACGTGCATCTGCGGTCGCGTCTGGGGCTTTTTTTGGCCTTCAACAAGCCGGATCTGCCCGATATGCTCTGGGAGAATTTGCTGGAGATGCAGGTGAATAGCTGGTTGGGCACCAGTCTGGAAGTGGTGGCGCTTTATGACCGGGATGTAAGCCAGGAGGTGCAGCTCAAAGAAGTATTTTCGCTGGGAGTGACGATCAAGTTGCTCTGAATAAATGCCGCGCAGACGGACAGCCGGGCTGGCTGGCTGTGGGCTTATCTATGGGGGACTGGGGCTGGTGCTCTGGCCCGTGCCGCTGATCGGGCTGTTACATGTGGAGTCGGCGGCACTGGTAGCGCTGGTGGCGTTTTTTGTGGCAGGCGGATGGACTTGGCGGTTTCTGCACCAGGGGGGACGACTGTCAGATGCCCTGCGCCTTCAGCTCTTATTGCTGCTGATCCCATGGGGGTTGCTTACGCTGACGTTGCTCTGGCGGCCCAATTGCGACTACGGGCAAGGCGTAGTGTTTTTTCTGCTGTTTCCTCCGGTGAGTGTCGTGCTGGCTGTTGCGTTGGCCGATGCGTTGCGGAGTATAGAAGTACGGCATGGTCGTCGCTGGCTGGTGGGGATCGGATTGGGATTGTGTGTGCTTCCAGTAGCCTACGATCTGCTGCTGTATCCGCAGCTCTATACGTACAATCACGTCTTCGGAGGCGTGCTCGGGCCGCTCTATGATGAAGCGCTGGCGTTACGGCCGGGGTTGTTGAGCTTTCGAGCGCTGACGTTGCTCTGGGCCTACTGGCTGGTACTGGTGGCCCGCTTTCATCGGACGCCTCGCCTGTTGCAGTCCGGATGGTGGCCGGCTCTGGGGGGGGTTACGCTACTGCTGGGCGCTTTTTACCTGTTGGCTGTACCGCTGGGGTTCAACACGTCCACGGCAACCCTGATGCAGGTGTTGCCCGGCCAGGTGACGCGGGGAGCCGTAA
>JALSJJ010000198.1 GCA_026989375.1 Rhodothermus sp. | reverse complement strand
ATCCGGTTCAATGACTCTGGAGTTCATCGGCCAGCACCGCAATCTCTTCCACTGCGGCAGCCAGCGATTCCATTCCCTGAGCCTGCTCCTGTGCGGCACTGGCGGCTTCACTGGTAGCCTGCTCCGCTTCCTGCGCAGCGGCTGCGATCTGCTCGACTCCTGTACGAACCTGCGTGACGGCGGTCGCAATGCGCTCAGCTTCACGCAGAATAGCCTCGGCCCCCGCATGCACCTGCGCCATCTCCTGATCCAGTCGTTGCAGGCTATGCGTGACCTGCTGCGCCTTTTCGGCCTCTGCAATCGTTCGGGCCATCAGCTCTTCGACATCGCGGGCCACGGTCTGGATATGGTCCTGAATCGTCCGCAGCGTGTCTTTAATGCGATCGGCATTGTCGGCTGAGTCGTGGGCCAGATTGCGAATGTCGGCGGCCACAACGGCAAAACCTTTGCCGAACTCACCGGCACGCGCTGCTTCAATGGCCCCGCTGACCGCCAGCATACTGGTTTGAATGGCTACCATCGTGATCGCATCGACGATCTTGTCGATACGACGCGAGCGGAGCTCTAACTGCTTGATGCGTTCCAGGCTCTGCTCTACTCGTCCGACCGCCTGTTCGATGCTGGCGATCAGCGCCTCAACAGCGCTGCGATTTTGCATCAACTGCTGTTGCTGCGCCTCCATCTGCTCCTGCCCCTCCCGGGCCTGCTGCTGCGACACTTCCAGGCCCTTTTCAATCTCTGCAATCGCCGCAGCCGATTCTTCGGTAGCACTTGCCTGTATCTGCGCGCCCTTCCGGATCTGATCGATAGCGGCTGAAATCTGAGCAGCCGATCGGGTCATTTCATCCAGGGCGGCCGACAGCTCCTCGGCGGCTGCTGCCACATCATTAGCGCTTTTGCTGAGATCCGTCGAAAGCTTCAGATCTTCGGCCAGCTCTGAGAGGTTTTCAGCAGATTGCTCACATTCGGCCAGCACCTGCACCTGCTCGCTCACCGTACGACTCCACTCTTCAACCGCCGCCGACTGCTCTTCGGCGGCTGCTGCAATTTCATCGAAGCCACGTAACGCCTCACGTACCGCCTCTTCTGAACGTACAGCTCCCTCAGCGATCTGCTGTGCACGCTGGACAATACGTTGAAATCCCTCGCCGATGCACTTTAACTCTTCGCCAATCTGCTGCCCTTTCTGCGCTTCCTCTTGAATCGCCTCAGCCGCTGCCGTGATGCTCTGCACTACCTGTTGCACGTCGGCCTGAATCTGCGTAATCAGTTCCTGAATCTGACGGGCACTCTTCTCAGAGGTCTCAGCCAGCGTGCGCACTTCGCCAGCCACCACGGCGAATCCTTTTCCATGCTTGCCGGCCCGAGCAGCCTCAATGGCAGCGTTAAGCGCCAGTAGATTGGTCTGATTCGCAATGCGACTTACCGTCTGAATGACTTCGCTGATCTGCGAGGCCTGCTTTTCCAGCTCGGCCACCCGGGCTACCGAACGCTGCTGACGCTCGGCCGCCGTCACGACGTTGCCAATCAGGTGCTCGACCTGTTCCCGAACCTGCTCCGCCAGCGCTTGAAGGGCTTTGCTTTTTTCCTCGGCCTGTTGTGCAGCTATGCGCTGACGTTCCACGGCCTTGCCGACCTCTCGAAATGCTGCCAGCGACTCCTGCGTGGCACCTGAAGCCTCTACAGCACCCGCCGCAATCTGATCGGCCGCACTCTTCAGCTCCTGGGCTGCCGAAGCAGCCTCACTGATTCCTGAGGCAAGCTGGACAGCAGCCGCGGCGATACGTTCGGCCAGTTGTTGCCGACGGGCCATCGTACGCGCCCGGCGGCGCTGCTGCGCGGCTTCCCGAGATGCCGGACGCGACATCTCCTCGGTCCCATTAGATTCCGAAGACGTCTTGCGTACAAGGGGCATAGGAAGCTTCCTGCAGTTTTGTGGTTGGTTTCGTTGAAGTTTTACTGCAGGAAGCGATATCTAAAAGCATACCAGGCTGTAATCCTGTGCTCAGCTTTCGTTTTTCTAAGGGGTTATATAAAATGGAGAGGCTTGCTACGCGGCTGTGTATTTCAGGAAAAGTTTTCCTACTGTCCTTTACCGGCCAGCATGGTATAAAGCGTGCGTAAAATGATCTTCATGTCCATGCGCAGGCTCATGTTCTCAATGTAGAACAGGTCGAATTTGACCTTCTGGCGTACATCATCAAGGCTGCTATCATACTTCCAGCGCACCTGAGCCCATCCGGTAATGCCGGGTTTGACGCGGTGACGTCGGTTATAGAGGGGAATCTCCCGAGACAATTGCGCTACAAAGTGGGGGCGCTCGGGCCGCGGCCCCACCAGACTCATGTCGCCCTTGAGGACGTTCCAGAACTGCGGCACTTCGTCCAGCCGCCAGCGCCGCAACCAGCGGCCAACCGGCGTTACCCGCGGGTCATCTCTGACGGCCCAGACGGGCCCGGTATGTGCTTCGGCATCGACGTACATGGTGCGAAACTTGTACAGCGTAAAGATACGTCCGTGCTGACCTACCCGTTGTTGCTTGTAGATGGCCGGACCGGGCGAAGTCAGGCGGATCAGCAGGCCAATGGCCATCCAGAGCGGGAGTCCCAGCCCCAGCACGACCAGCGAGACGGTCACATCGATCACCCGTTTCATGCTCTGCTCCCAGGCGGGCATGGGCTCGGGCAGCACTTCAATGAGGGGCAACCCGTACATGTGCTCCGTACGCGCCATACCGCCAATGAGCGTGTAAAAGTCGGGCACCAACTTGAGCTTCACCGGCTTGCCATCACACAACCGGAGTACTTCGAGCAACGCGTCGTGGTCACGTCCATCCAGCGCAATCAGGACATCCTGCACGCCGAGCTCGTCGATTAACCGTGGCAGGGCTTCGATCGTGCAGGCTGAGGTGCCGATCGACGCAACGGCAACGGCTGCTCCGTCTCCCGCGTTCTCCGAGGTTTCAGGCTGTTCGCCAGGACGAGCCAGCCGGATAGCCCCTACAATCTTCAGCCCGGCCTCCGGATAGCGGGCCACCTCCTGGTAGAGCTGCTCCACTTTGTCACTCCAACCCACCACCAGCGCCTTGTGCACCCCATAGCCACGCAGCAACAGGGCCTTCTGCACCGTGCGCACCCCGACCCTTCCCAGCGATACCAGTCCATAGACCGACGCCCAGTAGAAAAAGATGGCTTCCCGGCTTGTGCTGGGCTCCAATGTGTCAATAAAGATGGCAAACACCAGGATCAAAACCCCGACCGTCACCACCTTGAACAGCGAGACCAGCTCGTCAAAACGACTTTCAGCATACCGCTCCCGGTACATGCCTGAGAAGGCGAACAGTAACATCCAGTAGACGGTCATCAGCAGCATAGGTAACCACAATACCACAGGATACAGCCGGGGCGGTCCAAACCACTGCCACTCGAACCGGGCCAGGTACAACAGCACATAGGCCAGGCTGAACATCAGGGCATCGATCGCCAGCAGGGCAGCCAGTTCAATACGGCGCGACACGGGAACGCGCTATGGGTTAAACCATTGATTTTAAGCAAACAGATGTGGTAACAAACTGCGCGCCGTTAAGAGGCTCTGATCCGGTTACGACTTGGGTTTGTTTTCGTAATTCAATATACAAAAGAAACCGCCAAAATACACGCTCATGTCGCGCTCCTGGCCCGCTTATCTGGCCCTGAGCCGTGACGAATGGCAGCGTCGCGTCGAGCAGGCCCGCGCCATGCTGGCCGACTGCCGGGCCTGTCCCCGCGACTGCGGCGTCAACCGGCTGGAAGATCGCTACGCGGCCTGTAAGACAGGCCGCTACGCGCTGGTGAGCAGCTACTTTCCACACTTCGGGGAAGAAGACTGCCTGCGCGGCTGGAACGGCTCGGGTACGATCTTCTTCGCCCATTGCAATCTGCGCTGCGTGTTCTGCTTACCGCCAGCAGCCCGTATCACTACAGCGGAAGGGCAGTGCGACCTGGCAGGCCTCTTCAAACAGGCTGCTCCGACCCCCGACCTCCACGTTCGGCACCTGCCCCGACCTGTACAGGCCCTTTCGGGGCGAGGTACGTGGGTACCGGTGCTTCGCCTGTTCCAGCATCCCTACCGGGGCGATCTGCTCTGTGTCAAGCCGTTCAACGCACCTCCTGTATGGCTAACGCCCGAACATCAGGTGCCCGTCGTTCCCAAACAGGCTCCTGATTGCCGGCTAAAGGTACCGGCCTGCATGCTCACCCGCGACTACTATCTGATCGTTCCCAAGCGTCGCCCCCGCGAAGAAGACGTAAAGCTGGACGTGCCGGATTTACTCCGGCAGATACTTCCGCAGCCTGCGTTCCGCAAAAGTAAACAAACGCCTGTCGCGCAGTTGCAGGCGCTCTTTCAGGAAGGGCTCACCTCCTACGAAATCGCCCGTCGTACCGGTTACCATCCGGGATATATACGCACCCTACGCAGCAGATGGCGTCGCGGTCAGCTCAACGACAATGGGATGACTCCCAACAGCGTGGTGATTGAAAATGGGCGTGTACGCCTCAAAACCGAACGCCGCCCCGGCATCCCTCAACAACTCTTCCTGGACGAGTCCCTTGCCCGGTTGCTTGGATTTTACTGTGCCAAAGGCCACGTGACGCGCTCGCCGCATCGCCCTTTTGCACGACGCCTTGTCTTTTCGTTCGCCCACCGGGAGCTCGAACAGGCCCGCCATGTTCAGCACCTGTTGCAGGAACGCTTTGGCGTGCAGGTCTCGCTCCACCAACGCCGCACAACCCTCACCGTAGAGGCGGGGAAAACCTCCCTGGCACTGTTTTTTCAAGCGTTGTGCGGCACCAGAGCGCGCGATAAGCAGATACCGCCCTGCCTATTCCGGGCACGCCCAACCGTATTGCAGGCTTTTCTGGAAGGATATCTGGCCGGGGATGGATGCGACCGTGGTTCTCACTACGTGATCCACACCGTCTCCGAGAAACTGGCTTACGGTCTGTTTGAACTGGGCCTGCTGCTTGGCCAACTTCCCAGCTTTCACCAGTGGACGCCAGCTTCTCCCAAAAAGATCGAAGGGCGCACGGTTCGGCGATCCACCCTCTATTATGTCAAATTTCCCAAAGACCATCCGCAGACCGGCCGGCCACGTCAACGCTGGAAAGAAACATCTGAGGCCTACCTGGTCCCCATCCATCGCATTACGCACCAGCCCTACGAAGGCCCTGTCTATAATCTGGAAGTGGCCGACTCGGAGCACACATACGCGGCCCCGTTCGTTGCCGTGGGCAACTGCCAGAACTACGACATCAGCCAGGCCATCAAGCCGCACAAAGCGCCGCCCGGGCATCCTCCTGAAGCCATTGCGGCTATGATGCTGGAGTTGCAGGAGCTTGGCTGCCACAACATCAACCTAGTGACGCCCGAGCACGTCGTCCCACAAATCATCGAAGCCCTGGCCATTGCCGTCGAACACGGCCTGCGCCTGCCTATCGTCTACAACACGAGTGCCTACGACAGCCTCGAAAGCCTGCGCCTGCTCGACGGCATTGTGGACATCTACATGCCGGACTTCAAGTTCTGGAGCCCGGAGCGTAGCCAGCGCTATATGAAGGCCGCCGACTATCCCGAACACGCCCGCGCAGCCATCAAGGAAATGCACCGGCAGGTCGGAGACCTGGAGCTGGACGATGAAGGGCTGGCGCGTCGCGGCCTGCTCATCCGGCACCTGGTCATGCCCGGCTGCCTGGACGAAACGCGGGCCATTCTGGAATGGATCGTGCGTGAACTGGGACCCAACACCTATGTCAACCTGATGGATCAGTACTACCCGGCCGGACGCGTCAACAGCACCACTTTCCCTGAGCTCAACCAGCGCCTGAGCTCCGACGAATTTGCCGAAGCGCTCCACATCGCCGCCGAACTGGGCCTGCACCGGCTGGACCGCCGCCGCCCGCACCCCCGACTGCTAATGAAGGGGCCCTGGTTTTATTGAAAAACAGAAAAGGCCGACCCCGGAAAAGAGGCCGGCCTCTCTGCCAACACGCAGGAAGCACACTCAGCCGATTCCGTACTGCTCACGGACAAAGGGAAGCAGCCCGGCGGCTTCCAGCTTCGACAGGGGCGCCAGGAACGTTACCTGGATCACACCGGGATGCCGCCCGATTTCAATGGCCCCGGTAATGGTCGCGCGGTTGCGCACTTCGGCCACGCTCATGTCCAGCAGACGAGCCGCCCGTTGCAATCCCACCTCGGTGGCCGTATTCAAATCCGGCCCCGTCCCGATTACTGAGATAGGCGCACTCTCTTCCACGTCGGCCAGACCCCACCGACGCGCCAGCGCACGCGCCCGAGCTTTCTCCTCCTCAGTAAGTGGCCGCGCCAGTGGCGGCAGATCCTCCGGCAATGGAAAGAGCACCGGCCCCTCCAGCGTGCGGCCTTTCAGCACCTCAACCTCCAGCGTTACCGTACCCGACACGTCCATGGTGTGCCCCGCAATCTCACCATCACCCTGCAGCGCATGCATATCCCCCAGGTAAACGCCAGCGCCCGGTACCTTGACCGGGGCCAGCAGGATCGCACCAGCCCGTACGGCATCGATGTCCATGTGCCCATCGGTTCGCTGCTCCAGCTCCTCGGCTGTCAGCGCATACTCATGCGGTGCTCCTATCAGAGCCGCTCCGAAATCCCCTGCGTTGTGTGAATCGGGCATACGCACGGCCGGCGTCGTGCCCAGTTGTCCCAGAAAAGGCCGGAGACGTACGGCCACGCCCACCAGATCATGGGGCGCATACAGCACGATGGGATGCTGTACCGATTGGTCTGGCACCGCCATAACCTGTGCCGCCTGTTGCGCCAACTGCTCGGCCCTCTCGCGTCCAACCGTTACGCCCACCTGGCGCGTCTCGTCAAATACTACCGTGTAGCCGTGCACAAACTGAAACGGAGTAACCGGCGTGCCGCATCGGGCACACCGTACCGCTTCCGGACCGATCCCCTCAACAACCGTCTCAGGGTACAGCTCCCCACACTGCGGGCATCGCGCAGCCACGTAGGGATCTCCCAGATAATACCCTTCTACCCACCGGTCATGCCCCGAAGCTGTAGCCATGGAAGTGACTGTAATGTCCCGAATGCGAATGACCAATGCATCCCCCGGTTCTGCCCCTTCGACATAGACCGGACGTGTCACCTCATGGGCACCGCGCAAACGCGGCGTGATCATCGGTCCCCAGCAACCCGGTGCCGTGTTGGCGATAATGGTGCCCCCATTGACAACCGGCCCCAGCATCGGCGCCTCCGGATCCAAGATGCCGTTGGTAAACTCGTTGACCATCACCGTGCGGCGCGCCTCCTTAACCGCCGCTTTTGGCGTTTCAGCAACCTGCATGGCCCCTCCTACCGTTTTGGTGAATAAGGATCAACCACCGGCCTGTGGCGGTAACAACACCACCTGCCGCCCGACCGGAATCGCTTCCGAGCTATCCAAAACGCGCCCTTCGGCAACGACCAGCACGTGATCCATCCAGGACTGCAAGCGGGGATACTGCTCCGCGATCAGCCGCCGCAACTGTGCTACCGTGACGGCCTGCTTCGGAAGGGCAATGAAAATAAACGGCCGCCCTACTTCCTCAGCCAGCAGCCGCCCCAGACGAATGGATAGACCCGATGCGGCGTCCGAAGCCATAGCCCTTGTTTTTTTCAGCAAGATAGGCTTTCTACTTACGCAAACAAGCGGCGCCCGTCCAATCGTTTCAAAAATGTCAAATCGCTGAACTTGAGCACGTTATTCCCTATCACTATGACAGGACAGCTCAGGAGGCGCCCCACTATTCTAAACGGAAACGGAAGGTAATCACGCCGGTCTGGTTTTCCGGAGGCACGCCGGGAGGCAGCGGATTGAAACGCCAGCGCCGCAGAGCTTCCAGCACAGCCCGCTCCAGCGCCGGGTTGCCCTTAAGCAGTGGAATGGCCTGCACGACGCGTCCCTGCGGATCAACCACAATGCGTACCCGAATGATGGCATTGACCTTCTCGGCATAGACGGGCAACGGCGCCTGCACGAGCGTACGATCCAGCCCTTCGATCAGGTAGGGCGCACTGCGCTGGTCTTCCTGTCCCTCGCCTTCGTTGCCGGTGGCCGCGCCCGCCGAGCCGTCGGCCTGCCCCCCGTCCCGGGGCTGAACCGGCTGTGCCGCCTCGTCGGGCTCCGGCTTTTCGATCTCGGCCGGATTGTTCTGCGGCTCCGGCGCAACGCGCGTTTCTTCGGGCTCGTTGATCTGCTGCTCGTCTTCGACCGGCTGCGTCTGGGGCAAATCGACCGGACGCGTCTTTTCTGGAAGGGCAGCGGCTTCTTCCGGAGGTGTCTCGGAAGGGGACTCCGGCGTGGCCTCGTTGGGCCGGGGTTGCTCGGACTGCTGCACGGGCCGTCCTTCTGCCCAGGGTCCCAGCTCCACTTCAATAAAGCCCAGCGGTGGCGCCTGGGTCAGTTCCACCTGCGTGAAGGCCAGCAGAAGCAGCACCAGCGCGTGCACGGCCAGGCTGGTCAGCAGTCCGATCCAGTCGTTCCGTTTCATGGTCGGTCAGGTGATGCTCGTCGCAGGCATCTCCGCTTCCAGTTGCGCCCGCAGCGCAGCCAGCGCTTCGTCGTACGGAGGCCGCAAAATGCCTCGATCCGTAATGATGGCCGTAATCAGCTCGGCCGGTGTTACGTCGAAGGCTGGATTATAGACCCGGACGCCGTCGGGGGCCGTCTGTCGGCCGAAACCATGCGTGATCTCGCGCGGATCCCGTTCTTCAATAACAATCGCCTGCCCGGACGGCGTTTCAAAATCGATGGTAGAAACCGGTGCCGACACGTAGAACGGGATGCCATGCGCCCGGGCCAGCACGGCCAGTCCATACGTGCCGATCTTGTTCGCCACGTCGCCGTTGGCTGCGATGCGGTCGGCGCCGACGATCACGGCATCGACCCACCCCTGCTGCATCACGTGCGCGGCCATCGAATCCGTGATCAGCGTGGCTGGTACTCCCGCTTTCAACAGCTCCCAGGCCGTGATGCGGCTGCCCTGCAGCAGCGGACGTGTCTCGTCCACCCAGGCTTCGAGCCGCACGCCTCGCTCTTTCCCCAGAATGAATGGGGCCAGCGCCGTTCCATAGCCGGACGTAGCAACGCCACCGGTGTGGCAGTGCGTGAGCACGCGCATGCCGTCTTTGAGCAACTCCAACCCGTAGGCGCCCAGTCGCCGACCGGCCTCGCGATCTTCTTCTTCGATCGCCCGGGCTTCGGCCAGCAGCCGTGCTTTAAGCGTCTCCCGATCTGCCTGCCCGTAGGCCTTCAGCACCGCTTCCACGCGTTGAAGCGCGCCGAACAGGTTCACGGCCGTGGGACGCGTCTGCCGGAGCTGCTCAAGGGCCTGTTTTACCCTCTCGGGACCCGCTCCAGGTTCGCGCAGCGCGAGCACCACGCCGTAAGCGGCCGCAATGCCAATGGCCGGAGCCCCTCGCACGCGAAGCTTCCGAATCGCCTCAGCCATCTGCTCGGGCGTCTCAACAGGAATCCAGCGCTCTTCAACGGGCAGCCGCGTCTGGTCCAGCAGGTCCACGCGAAACGCTTCGTCGTTCCAGTACAGCGGTGGAATCATCGCTTTACTACTTTTTCAGTCGGTTCAAACGTCCGGGCGGTGCCAGCTATCCCGGGCCAGTACGAAACGCACGGCCAGCCGATGCGCAAAGCCCAGTTCGGATGCCAGCCCGGCAAAGTCGCCAAAGCTGTAATCGACGGTCAGATACCGAAGGCGTATGCCGGCGCCTACGGTCGGGGTCAGTTCCAGTCCAAAGCGGTCGGAGTAGGCCAACCGATTGACCCCGCCTCGAAGTGCTACCACCTCCCGATACCAGAACTCAGCGCCCAGCCGGGGATGCAGCGACACGTCCCCCACATTAAAGGCATAGGCCTGCTGACCATCGAAGGCTACGTCTATGTCAAGTGCCAGCACCAGCCGATGCAGGCCCAGTGGCTGTTCGTAAGCGACGCCTGTCCGAAGTACCGGCAGCACCAGATAGGTACCCCCTTTGGGCAGCTCCTGACCGAACGCTTCCTCAAAGGTATAGGGCTGGCCGGTTTCCGGATTGATCGTCTCGAGCGCGAACGCATCGGCATTGATACTCCAGCTCTGGAGCATCGTCGAAAGATCCTGCACGTTCACGCCCAGCCAGAAGCGGCCCAGCCGGTAGCGGGCACCGGCATCCACGCTGTAGCCCCAGGCCTCGGCAAAGTCGCCGATCGCTCGACGCACTACCTTGGCCGACACACCCAGTGCCAGATCCTCGCCCAGCAACCGGGCATAGCTGAAATAAAAGGCATAGTCGGCTGCCGAGAACGTTTCGATGAACGACTCAGCCTGCGGTCTGGGTCGATTGCGCACCGGGTCCCAGGCATTCAACGTGTTTTTAATGTCATTGACCCCGCTCCGGAAGAATGCGATGCCCAGCGTCGACGAGGCACTGAGGGGCCAGGCCAGCGCTGCGTAGTCGAACGACACGATCCCGGCAAAACGCTCGGCATGCATGTAGGCCACCTCTGGATAGACCAACCCGCTCAAGCCGGCCGGATTCCAGTAGGTGGCATCTACATCGGTGGCCAGCGCCACGTAAGCCCCTCCCATCCCGAGCGCCCGTCCACCGACGCCACCGGCCAGAAAGTCGGCCCCGTACTTGGCAATCCGCTGGCCAACCGCCGGAAGCCCCAGCCAGCTCCACCCGATCAGCAGCCAGAGGGCCGCCCGTTTTCCTGTAACGAACATGCGTAGCAGCTCTGCGTTGATTGTGGCTTGCTGTAACAAACGACCACGGTATCGGCCTGTAAAGTTACTCTTATAACAAAAATCCAACCGGCTGACCCTCCCCCCGTTCCCTCCGACATGCTGCGGTGGCCTATGCGCGTCATCCTCAAACCCGGAAAAGACAAGCTGCTGCGTCGCGGCTATCCCTGGGTGTTTGCCAACCAGCTTCATCGCATCGAAGGCCGACCGCGAACTGGCGACGTGGTCGAGATCGCCGCGGCCGACGGCACCGTGTATGGCCTGGGCTTCTATCATGAACACTCGCAGATCGCCGTGCGCTTTCTAACGTCGGATCCCAACGCGCAGATCGACGCAGATTTTTTCCGGAGGCGGCTGGAGCGGGCCCTCGCGCTTCGACAGGCGGCCTTTGGCGACAGCACGCACTACCGGCTTGTTTTTGGCGAAAGCGACGGCCTGCCCGGCACCATCATCGACCGCTATGGAGACGTGCTCACCTGGACCTGCCTCTGCTACGGCATGGAGCAACGCCGGGAGTTGCTGCTGGATCTGCTGGAAGAATTGTTTCGGCCGCGGGCCATCGTCGAACGCAACGACA
>JALSJJ010000197.1 GCA_026989375.1 Rhodothermus sp. | reverse complement strand
GACGGGGGACTTCCGCGTGCAGTACAAGCGCGTAATTGGGGCCAACCAGCAGCTTAAGAAGTATACCCTTGACACCTCACCCACACCGGATGTGGCGAATGGCTTTTTCCGAGATGGAGTCATCAGCCAGCACACCATTTCAATCAGTGGAGGAACGGCCAATGTGCGCTACTACACCTCCTATGACCGGCGCAAGGAGGAGGGCCACATCCTGAACAATGCCATGGACCGGCAGACCTTCCAGGCCAACTTTGATGCCTTTCCCAATGATAAGATTACGGTCCGTGCGAGCGCAGGCTATACCTATAACGAAATGGATCTGCCTCAGAACGATAACAACATCCTGGGCTTTCTGGGCAACACGTTGCTGGCTAACCGTCCCTTCCTCTTCGAGGACAGCACGGACTTGGTGGACGTAACCGACCGCTCGCGGATTACCGAATTTCTGGGGTCGGTCGAGATAACCTACACACCCATGGACAACATGGAAGTGCGGGCCGCAATCGGATACCAGGGCTCGGACTTCCGGGAAGATCGGACCTTGCCGCGGGGCATTAATGTCACGACCAATGGGCGCCGCTCGATTTTCATTCGGCGCAATCAGCAGTACACTTACGATTTCAACGCACGCTATACCTATAACATTCTGCCCAATTTGGAAGCAACCACCATTGCGGGCGGACAGGCGTTCAACCGGATCCTGCGCACCTTCTTTATGCAGAAGGAGAATTTTGTCAGCGAATTGATTTCCAACATCGGCGCAGGATCGGACTTCATCAACGGCGATGAAGGATTTGCCCACAGCCGAGAAGCCGGCATCTATGTGCAGCAGGAGTTCGCCTATGCCAACCGGCTGTTTGTCTCGCTGGGATTGCGGCGGGATTATGCCAGTGCCGTGGGTCGAAAGGCGCCCAGCATTTTCTATCCAAAGGCCAGCATGGCGCTCCGGCTGGATCAGTTTGACTTCACGCCGGACTTCTTCACGCTGCTGAAGCCTCGGATAGCCTATGGCGAGACTGGTGTGTTGCCGGGTCCCTTAGATGGCTTTGCGCTGCTGTTCGGCGCAGAGCCCTCAGGCTACGGCGCCGGAGCAACGCCTGACCAGATCGGCAATCCGGAAATTGAGCCCGAGCGCGTGCGGGAGCTGGAGGTGGGCTTCGACGCCGAGCTGTACAACCGCATCGGGATCGAGTTCACCTACTATCGGCAGTGGGCCACCAATTCGATCATTGATTTCCGGAATCCGCCGTCCACCGGGCTGATTGCTTCGGCGGTGCCCTTTAACGTTGGTGAATCGCAGGGCTGGGGCATCGAATCGGCCCTGACGGCCAACGTCTGGCGTACGCGGAACTACAGCTTGGACTTTACCTTCATCTGGAACTGGAGCCGGAACGAGGTGAAGGACTTGGGCGGGGCGCAGCCGATCTTTGACCCCTTTGATGTCAATGTCATCAAAGAAGGGCTGCCACGTTCGGCTTTCTACACGTTCCGCTCCAAGGCTGTCTTTGATCCGAATACCGGCGAATATCTGGGTTCGGAAGTAATCAAAGATGAAAACGGCGAGGCCAAGCGCTTCTACTTGGGCACGCCCTATCCGGAGCACAGCGGGTCGTTTTCGGTAACCTTCCGCTTCCTCCGGAACTTCACCTTCTATGCGCTGGCCGACTGGCAACTGGGACTGAACGTGTTCAATCTGACCAAGCTGTTCCAGGTCCGCTTCGGCGGCAACAAAGAGCGGAACATCCTGGCAGCCAAGCTGGGGCTGTTGGATCCAGACACCTTCGAGTACACCAAAGGCATTACCCCGCTGGAGCCAGGCACACCCGAGTATCGTGAAGCTGCCGAGCGACACGCCGCCCTGGACGGCAACTACGATGGCAACTTTATAGAAGACGGAGACTTCCTGCGGATTCGTGAACTCAGCCTCCGCTACGACTTCACGGACCTGCTCCGGCGTTCAGCAATGGGACGCCATATTCGCGGCCTGAGCGTGGCTATTTCGGCCCAGAATGTGGCGCTGTTCACAAAGTATAGCGGTATGGATCCCGAGCTGAACTTTGCCGGTGGTCGGGGGCTGATCCGTGGACAGGACTTCCTGACACTGCCGATTCCACGGGTGATCTACGCCACAATTATGGTAACGCTATAACCAACCGGGGGTGGGAAGCTTTCCCACCCCCCTCCTGCACTAAATCCGTTTGTGCAACCAACCATGTGGAATTACGCCATGAAACGCTATCTCACGCTGGTAAGTGGCAGCCTGCTGTTACTGGTCGGGTTGCTGGCCGGCTGCGACACCTTTGTCGAAGATGTGGATCCTCCGATTGACACCATTCCAGATGAACGGCTGAACGATCCGGACCAGATCCCTTTCTTGGTGCTGGGAGTGCATGCTCGCTTTGCGGATACTTATGGGGGGCTGGCCCTGCTGGGGGGTGGGCTTTCCGATGAGCTCTTTTTCGACCAGAATGTACCCGGCGCCACATTCCCCTCGTACCGGGAAATCGACCAGGGCGATATCCTGCTGGATAACAACTCCGTCGATGGCGTCTATAATGACGTCGGAGAACTGCGTTTCCTGGCCGATAACCTGGTCGAGCGCATCGACAATATGGAAGATGTGCCGGCCGACTTGGCAACATTGGGACGCTTTGTTGGATACTTCTATGGAGGAGTGGCCCGGTACTTTTACGCTACCTACTTTGGCCTGAATCCGGATCAGGGTGGCGGGGTGATTGATGCCGGGCCGTTCATCCCCTCCAACCAGATGTACGACCTGGCTCTGGAAAAACTGAACGCCGCCCTCCAGAACCTGCCGCAGGAACTGCAAATCGGGGAGACCACCTTCACGCAGGAGCAACTGCGGCGGGTCGTGAACTCTGTGATCGCTCGGGTTCATCTGTACAAAGGAGACTATGCGGCGGCCACCCAGGCGGCCCTGAATGGCATGCAGCCGGGTGATCCACCGTTCCTGGCACTTTTCAGCGTGGAAGCTCCAAACGACTTCTATTTTGGGGGTGGTCCCGGGCGGACCCAGTTTGTGCCGGACTGGCGGTTTGCGCAGTACGTCGAGGATGATCCTTCTGAAGCAGCGCGGGTCCCGCTATGGACCAAGGTGGGGAATGATGGGATCACCATTTACTACATTCAGGGCAAGTACTTGAGTCAGGATTCTCCCATTCCCTTCATGACCTGGCAGGAAAATCACCTGATGCTGGCCGAACTGGCCGCCTTGCGCGGTCAGGACATCGGAGGGTTGGATCCGCTGACGCTCATCAACGAGGTGCGGCAGAGCCACGGCGTTACGCTGCTGCCCGCAGGCACTACGGTGGATGAGGACCTGATTGTGGAGGAGCGGGATAAAGAGCTGTTTGTGCAGGGAGCCCGGTTGCCGGATCAGCGGCGCTTCAACCGGTGGCACCTGCCGCCAGGTCGGTGGATGTATTTGCCCATTACGCAAAACGAACGGAACGCCAACCCGAATCTGTAATTCCGCGTCGGACCCTCTGAGAAAGCGGGCCGCTCGGCAATCCGGACGAGCGGCCCGCTTTTTTTCAGAACTCTTGAAGCCGTTGTGCGTGCAACCTGTAAAGGGCGTATCTGCTGAAAAAACTGCCATGTGGGGACTTCTCCTTGGGCTCTGGCTGAGCAGCGTCAACCCGGCGGTTGATTCGCTGGAGCAGTGGGTCCAGCAAGGCGTTGCGCTTCTTCCAGAGCATCCTGCGCAAGCAGCTACCGTCTTCGTGCAGGTGGTGCAGATAGATTCGACCTACATTTCCCCCCGCCATGGAGCTGCACTTTTCTGGTTAGGGCAAAGCCTGTGGTTACTGGATCGACAGGAGGAAGCACTGACGCTGTGGGAACGGGGACTGGCACTACTGCAACAGCGCGGATGGGTAGATGTAAGGATAGCAGATGCCTATGTGCGGCGGGTTTTCATGGTGCAAGATCGAACTCGTTATGCTCGTGGCGCGCAGGTCTATCAGCAACTGCTGGCACTTCTGGATGACCCGGCGCTGGATACGGAGACATTGCAGCTACTCCTGCCGCATCTTGAGGCGCTTTCCTGGATTGTGCCGCCTGCTATTGCGGCGCGCGCCGATTTAGCCGGACTGATCCAACAAAAACGAGTCACACGACCCGGTGTGGGGCAGTTGTTGTTGGCCTGGTGGCGCAGCCAGGATCCGCTTCCCGTAACCCGTCGCAATGAACGGTTGGAGGAGCACCTGGAACGCGTGGGCTATGCCCTTACCCACTTCGTGGATCCAGACGAAGGATTCGATGATCGCGCGCGCATCTATGTGCGCCTGGGCCCCCCCTGGCGTCGGGTGCGGCTTACCGTGAGCAATCCATGGCTTCGCCGCAAGGTATTCGCGCGCATGCCGACGCTTATGGAAATCCAGATGCCCCGTGGCGAATTCTGGGTCTATCGCCACATCAATGGGGATGCCCAGTACGTCTTCGTAAGTCGAGATAATAAACCATACCGGCTCGGCACTTCATTTGATCTGCTGCCTTCAAGGCTGCTCAGCGGCATCGGGGCGACCACCCGAGGGCAGGAGAAGGCCCGGGCTGCCATCCGCATTCTGGCCGAACTGTACGGGCAACTGGCCACCAATCATCCGCTTTTTGGATTGCGCTATCAGGATCTGGCTACGTACGCCCTCTGGTTAGATGAACTGGAACTGGCTGAAGAAACCGCCAACTGGGTCCGGCTGCGTTCTCAGGTAACCGATATACCCGATGAGCTGGATCCCGAAACGCAGCGCCGGCTCAATATGGCTGAAATGATGGGCGTTCCGGTTATGGGGGGGATGCGTTACCCGGGCCTGGGGCTTGCGGATCAGCCCCCACATCTTTTTGCTCTCCGCATGATTCAGGAGGGCAAAATCGAAGAGGATGAGGCTATCATGCGGCGAGAAGAGCACGTACCCCGCGTGTACAGCAATCTTTTTGAGGAAGTTGAACCCCTTCCGGTTGCAGTTCGGCTGGCGCGCTTCTTAGATGCAGATGGCACAACCCGAACGCGCCTCTACTGGTCTGCTTCCAACAAAGCCTTCCAACCCGGTAAGCTGGCCCAGAAACGGCTCCGGGAGACGGGTATGATTGGCGCCGATTTTCTGGTTACCGCTACGCTGGCCCAGCGCGATGAGGCCTATCGGACGCGCACCCTGCATGTGCGTCGGCAGCAGGTGTGGCAGACCGATCTGAACACTGAGGGAGTCGCAGATCCGATGCTGCTGGAGGCCCGGGGAGATACCGGCCTTTATCACTTGGTGCTGCAAGTTTCTCAGTTTGCGCTGAATCGCGCCACGCAGCCCCCGCGTCCCGGCCCACTACTAAAGATCACCTCCATTCGTTTTGACTCCCTGCAAGCCCTCAATGCAGACCCATCCGTGCTGGAGATGAGTGATCTATTACCGCTGTGGTATGATCCGGCGCTGAGCGATACCCTGCCCGGACGTCCGTATCCGTTTGTACGTCTGATGCGCGATGTGCCGCTGGCCCTGTACTTTGAGATCTATCACCTGACCTTCGGAGCGGACGACCGCACGCACTACGAGGTGTCTTACGAAGTCCGACGACGGGAAGAAGGTGGGCTGCTGCGACGGGACCGGGAAGTGCAGACTACGTCGCGTACCGTTTACGAAGGCACCGATCGAACCGCCCGGGAGTATATCGTGCTGGATCTGCAGGACTGGGAAAAGGCTCGCTCCGTGGAAGTCGTGGTACGGGTCCGCGATCTGATTTCCGGACAGGAAGTGGCCCGTACTATTGCCTTTGAAGTGCGTTCCTGAGCATGGCCGAAAGGCAACGCGACGATCACCAGGAAAACGCTGCTCGAAAGGATTTTTTCGCCCGGGTATGGGAAGTAGTGGCCCGCATTCCGCCCGGCCGAGTGACTACCTATGGACATATCGCCGAATACCTGGGAACGCGAAGCGCTGCCCGAACAGTCGGCTGGGCGTTGAACGCGGCAGCGGGCTCGGATTTACCCTGCCACCGAGTGGTCAATCGTCGAGGAGAGCTGACCGGCCGCATGCACTTCGAGGGGCCTTTCGTCATGGAAGAGCGCCTGCGTAGCGAAGGGGTCACTTTTACGGAAGATGGCCGCGTCGATCTTTCCCGCCACCTGTGGATTCCCGGACAGGATGAAGACGACCCTGGGCGCTCCGATCAGGACGGGACGACCACCCGAAGAACGGGCTGACCGTTGTCGGTGTTCAGTGTAATATTGCCCGACCTCACTGCCTCTCTCGACGGTACGGCAGAATTTTCTTTATGCACCGGCCGCTACCGAATGGCCGGCCAGGCGGTCGAGCACGTCCCAGAAGCCGGGGAACGAAATGCGAGCGCAGTCGGCCCCTTCGATGAGGGTTTCGCCTTCGGCCACCAGCCCCGCCACGCCCATGGCCATCGCGATGCGGTGATCGCCGAAGCTGCGGACGGTGGTGCCGCGGAGCCGACGGCCTCCTTCGATCGCCAGACCGTCGTCGAAGACTTCGACGCGCGCGCCCAGGGCCTGCAGGTTTTCGGCCATGGCGGCGATGCGGTCGGTTTCCTTGACCCGCAGTTCAGCGGCATCCCGAATTTCGGTGCGGCCGGTAGCGCAGGCAGCCGCTACGGCCAGCACCGGAATCTCGTCGATCAGGTTAGGAATGAGGGCGCCGCCCACTTGTACGCCGTGCAGTGTGCTGCTGCGCACGATCAGGTCAGCGATAGGCTCACCGCCGTAGGTGCGTTCGTTCTCGACGGTAATCTTGGCGCCCATGGCCCGTAGCACGTCAAGCAGGGCGGCGCGGGACGGATTGAGACCTACGCCAGGCAGGCGGATTTCGCTGTCGGGCACGATCGTACCGGCCACCAGGAAAAAGGCGGCTGCCGAAAAATCGCGCGGAATGGTCCAGGTGCGGGGTGGAATGCGCAGGCCACCCTGAATTGTCAGGTAGCGCTCGCCATTGATTTCGACGACGCTCAGCCCCAGCATGCGCTCGGTGTGGTCCCGGGAGAGGATCGGCTCGATGACGGTCGTTTCGCCTTCGGCAAAGAGACCGGCCAGCAGCACGCACGATTTGACCTGTGCGGAGGGGACAGGCAGTCGGTAGGTAATGCCCTGCAGCTTGCGGCCTCCTCGAATATGGATGGGCGCATGGCCGTCGGTGAGTGTCAACGTGGCTCCCATCTGGCGGAGCGGGGCGGCAATGCGCTCCATCGGGCGGCGGCTAAGCGAAGCGTCGCCCACCAGCGTGCTGTCGAAAGGTTGACCGGCCAGAATGCCTGCCAGCAGGCGCATCGTGGTGCCCGAGTTGCCACAGTCGAGCGGGCGATCCGGTGCCTGCAGGCCTTCCAGGCCACGACCCTCAACAATCAAAATACCATGCGCGTCTTCTGTAATGGAGACGCCCAGCTGACGCAGACACGAAAGCGTGGACTGGGGGTCGGCGGCCGGCGAATAATTCACCAGGCGCGAGGTGCCGTCGGCCAGCGCGGCCAGCAGCGCGGCCCGGTGGGCAATGGACTTGTCCGGGGGAACTTCCACAACACCCAGCAGGCTGCGGGCTTGCAACACGCGGCGTATCATGGACGATACCGATTTTCACGGGGTCGGCGATGGCTGTGAAAGGCCGGCCAGCAACTGGTCGAGCTCCGCTTCCACATCGCGTAGCAGTTCCTGTTTCTCTTCCCAGTGCAGGAAAGCGTGGCGGAATCCGTTGAGCACCACTTCGCGGAGTTGTTGCACGTTCAGGCCACAGTAGTGGTGCACGCGCCAGAGTTCGTCGGTCATGGTAGTACGGCTGAAAAGCCGATTATCCGTGTTGATGGTGACAGGTACCGAACGCGCCACATACTGCCGGAGCGGATGGGAAGCATAGTCGGCGACCGCTTTGGTCTGTACGTTGCTGGTCGGACAGACCTCCAGCGGAATCTGGTGGTCAATGACATACTGGAGCAAGTCTGGATCTTGATAGAGCGTGACCCCGTGGCCAATGCGGTGCGCCCCACAGTAGAAAAGCGCCTGATGGATGGAATCGGGCCCCCAGGATTCCCCGGCATGGACGGTCAGGTTCAACAGGTGGTTGCGGGCCAGATAAAAGGCATGCAGATGGTGTTTGGGGGGATGACCGGCTTCGCCCCCGGCCAGGTCGAACGCGACCACCCCCCGCTTGCGGTAGGCCACGGCCAGCTCGGCTGTGCGCATAGAGACACTCTCGGGCTGATGGCGCAGGCCGCAAAGGATCAGTCCGGTGCGGATGCCAAGGTCGCGTTCGGCTGCCCGCAGGCCGTCAATCACCGCATCGTTGATCTGCTCGAGGGTCAGCCCTTCTTCGGCATGCAGCACCGGGGCGTAGCGCACTTCCAGGTAGCGAACATTTTCGCGGGCGGCATCTTCGGCCAGTTCATAGGCAATGCGGCGCAGCGCTTCACGTGTCTGCATGACCGGCACTGTGTAGCGAAACCAGGCCAGATAGGCCTCCAGTGAGCTTGAGGTATCCACCTGGTGCAGCACTTCTTCCAGCCCTTCAAGGCTGTCGGCCGGCAGCAAATTGCGCTTTCCCTGTTGAGTGGCCAGCTCCAACAGCGTCTTCAGTCGTAGCGATCCATCCAGGTGGCAGTGCAATTCAGCCTTGGGCCAGGCCAGAATCGCGTTGCGAGAGAGCGTAGTCGGGACTTCCATGATGGGCTTTTTACCAAAAAGAAACGGCTACCATTGCGCAGAGTTTCGAATACGGAACCCCAATTTCAGGCAGTCGTTTCGCAAGTGTCCCGGGCATGCAGCTTTCGCGGGATTTTCCTGCACAGGAGGCCGCGCAACGCTTAACTTTAGGCGGTCGGCTGCATGCTGGAGAAGGGGATAGCATTGTATCATCATATGCCGTCTGAGGTGAAGCCATGTTTGGGAACATTGGAGCGCCCGAGCTACTGCTGATTTTCTTGGTCGTGCTCCTGGTCTTTGGCGCCAAGCGCATCCCTGAAATTGCCCGGGGGTTGGGCCGTGGAATTCGGGAGTTCAAGGAAGCCACGCGAGAAATTTCTCGAGAGATTTCGGTGGATGTAGACGAAACGCCGCAGATTCGGGCGCCGCATCAAGGAGCGCCGACGGCACGGACTACGGCGACGCCGACGCAGCAGCCGGCGGCCGGTTCGTCGCAGACGTCGGAACCCACCCAGAGCTGACAGGCAACGGCCCGTATGGAGTATCTGACCTATGCCGACGCCCGACGGGCGCTGGAGCAGGGCGAGACCAGTTGTGAAGCGCTGGTCTCGTCTTTTTTGGAACGCATCGAGGCCGACAACCCGCGTCTGAACGCGTTCATCTCGGTCGATGCCGAGGGGGCGCTGGTGCAGGCGCGGGCGCTGGACACACGCCTGGCCCGTGGCGAGCCGCTCCCCCCACTGGGAGGCCTGGTATTGGCCGTCAAAGACGTGATCTGCATTAAGGATCAGCGGGTCACCTGTGGCTCGCGCATGCTGGCAAACTTTGTCTCGCTTTACGATGCGACCGTAATCGAACGGCTGCGGGCGGCCGGTGCCATTTTTATCGGGAAGGCGAACTGTGACGAGTTTGCCATGGGGTCGTCGAACGAAACTTCGTATTTCGGCCCCGCCCGCAACCCGATCAATCCGGATTATGTGCCGGGCGGCTCGTCGGGCGGTTCAGCGGTGGCCGTGGCTGCGCGGATGTGCCAGGCTGCGCTTGGAAGTGATACAGGCGGCTCCATCCGTCAGCCGTCCGCTTTCTGCGGCATCGTGGGGCTGAAGCCCACCTATGGACGCGTCAGTCGCTACGGGCTGGTGGCTTATGCCTCGTCGTTCGATACCATTGGCCCCATGACGCATACGGTCGAAGACGCGGCCCGCATCCTCCAGGTGATCGCGGGCGTGGACCGCTGGGACTCGACGAGCGCGCCGGTCGACGTTCCGAATTATCTGGAAGCACTCGCGCGGCCAATTAAAGGGCTTCGCATTGGATTGCCGCGTGAATACTTTGCAGAGGGGCTCGATCCGGAATTCCGCCAGCTTATTGAACAACGGGCCGCCCAACTCGAAGCAGCCGGGGCAATCGTGGAAGAGGTGTCGCTGCCCCACACCGAATATGGCATCGCCACGTACTACATTCTCGCTACGGCCGAGGCTTCCAGCAACCTGGCGCGCTACGACGGTATTCGGTACGGGTACCGGGCCGATGTGCAGCAGATCCGGCGCGAGCTGGCCGAAAGCGACCGCGACGACTCTGTGATCTATCAGCTCTACGTGCGTTCGCGAAGCGAGGGCTTCGGTACCGAGGTCAAGCGTCGGATCATGCTGGGCACCTACGTGCTCTCGGCCGGCTACTACGAGGCCTACTATGCCAAGGCGCAGCGCGTGCGGCGGCTGATTCGCCAGGACTTCGATCGGGCCTTCGAACAGGTCGACGTGCTGCTCACTCCGGCCACCCCGACACCACCTTTCCCGCTGGGAAGCAAGCTGGCCGATCCGCTTGAGATGTACCTGAACGACATCTATACGGTAACCGCCAACCTGGCCGGTATTCCGGGACTGGTGGTGCCGATCGGAACGCATTCGAGTGGATTCCCGGTAGGCGCGCAGTTGCTGGGACGCCACTTCGACGAAGCGACGCTCCTGCAGGTGGGGCAGGCCCTGATGGAGGTAAGCGGTACCGCGGCCAGAACATAATCGTTTTTCGTTATTCCTGAAACGAATCGTCTGTCACCAGCCAGCCAAAAGACCCATGAGTATTCTGGTCGATCGCCATACACGCCTGGTGGTACAGGGCATTACCGGCAAGGAAGGGACCTTTCACACCGAGCAGATGATCGCCTACGGGACGAACGTGGTAGCCGGCGTCACGCCGGGCAAAGGAGGCCAGAAGCACTTGGATCGTCCCGTCTTTAACACCGTAGCCGAGGCCGTCGAAAAAGAAGGGGCCAACACCTCGATCATTTTCGTACCCCCGGCCTTTGCTGCCGATGCCATCCTGGAAGCGGCCGATGCCGGCATTGAAGTCATTGTCTGCATCACCGAGGGTATCCCGGTGCGCGACATGATTCCCGTTTATCACTATGTAAAACAGAAAGGGGTCAAGCTGATCGGTCCCAACTGCCCTGGCGTCATTACGCCCGGACAGGCCAAAGTGGGCATCATGCCGGGCACCATCTTTAAAGCCGGACCGATTGGGGTCGTGTCGCGCTCGGGCACGCTTACCTACGAAGCGGTCGATCAGCTCACGCGCCTGGGACTGGGACAGAGTACGGCTGTGGGGATTGGGGGCGACCCGATTATCGGCCTTCGCTTCACGGATGTGCTCCGGCTGTTTCAGGACGATCCGGAAACCGAGGCGGTGGTACTCATCGGGGAGATTGGCGGCACGGCCGAAGAGGAAGCGG
>JALSJJ010000196.1 GCA_026989375.1 Rhodothermus sp. | reverse complement strand
CCGTTATTGCAATCCTAAGAAACCTTCCCGTACTACAACACGCACATAGGGTTACAGCTTGCGGCAGGCGCCTGCGGGTATAGCAAGGCGAGTCTGGTAGTTCTGTGCATTTCAGCTTGTCGGTGGGTGCCATGAAAGGGCGAGTACTGGTTCTAAACCAGGATTACAGTGTGCTTACTGTTTGTAGTGTAGAACGTGCGGTTATTCTGGTCCTGCTGCATAAGGCAGAGGTGGTGGCTGCCCATCCCGGGCGCTTTGTGCGTTCGCCCAGTTTGCAGATACCCTGGCCCAGCGTCGTGCGGCTCAAGTGGTACGTGCGGGTTCCTTACAAGCATATTATGTTGAATCGGAAGAACATTTTGCGTCGGGATGGCTACCGCTGTCAGTACTGTGGGAGGCGGGAAGACCTGACGGTCGACCATGTTATTCCCCGCTCGCGAGGCGGGCGCGACACCTGGGAAAACCTGGTGACGGCTTGTACGCGCTGCAACAATCGCAAAGGGAACCGGACGCCCGAAGAGGCAGGAATGAAGTTACGGGCACGGCCGTTTCGCCCCAGCCATATTATGTTTATCCGGGAATTTGTAGGCACGGTCGATGAGGCCTGGAAGCCCTATCTGTTTATGGCATAACGACGGTCTGCCTGCAAAGAATCCGTAAGGTCAAAAACCGGGAAAGCGTTGGGGCGTTTGGCTCTTATCCCTGCGAATCCAAACGAGAAGGGCTGTCTTGGCAAAGCAATCACTTTTGGTATGGGTTGCCCGGTTGCTCTGGCTGGCGCCCGGGCTATTGTTTGCGCTGGGGGTATATCTGGGATGGTCGGCCTATCGATTATACCATGTCTGGCAGGAAGGCATTCCGGCCATCGCGGAAATCACAGCCCTGGAGATTTCGGCGCGGGTGGACGTGACCTATGACTATGTCAATCTGCGGATTCGACTACCCGATGGACGGGTAGTTGAGCGCAAGCAACTGAGTTTGCCGCATACGCTCGCACCTTTGTTGCGTGGACGTGATTCTATCGAAGTACGGATCCGGCCGGAGAACCCCGAAGATGTGGTGATTGTGGAGCTGGTCCAGACTCAGTGGCGCATGGCCCTGATTCAGGCGATTATGAGCCTGGTAGGAGGAGTCTTCTTTGCAGTGGGCGTGGCCTGGTGGAACCGGCTGCTGCGTCGACGGGGCGATCCGGCCCTGCGGGCACCGGAAGTCTGAACTAA
The DNA here is from genome assembly GCA_026989375.1 of Rhodothermus sp. Taxonomy (GTDB): domain Bacteria; phylum Bacteroidota; class Rhodothermia; order Rhodothermales; family Rhodothermaceae; genus Rhodothermus. Next base: position 47,841 of record JALSJJ010000196.1, on the reverse strand, counting down.
CCGACAGCACATCATGGAGCTGACCTCGTGGCTTGAACGCGTGGTCCACGCCATTCGGGCCTGGGAAGCATCCTGGGGATCCTTCGAGCCACATCCCGCCGGGCAGGTACATCCGACCGCGCTGGAGGCTGCGCTGGTGCGTTACCTGGAACGCCTGCGTGGCAACTATCCCTTCTTCCATCCACGCTATGCGGGTCAGATGTTGAAGCCGCCGCATCCAGTGGCTGTAATTGGCTACCTGGCTGCGCAGCTAATCAATCCCAACAATCACGCACTGGATGGGGGGCCGCCTACGGGCGAAATGGAAAAAGAGGTGGTGCGGATGCTGGCGGCCATGCTGCATCTGCCAGAAACCACGCTCGGTCACCTTACCGGCGGGGGAACCATGGCCAACCTGGAGGCCCTCTGGGTGGCGCGCTGTCTGCATCCAGATCGTGGGGTGGCGTTTTCACGGGAGGCGCACTACACACACGCTCGCATGAGCGCTGTGCTGCAACTTGAAGCGGTGGAGGTGCCTACCGATCCCGAAGGACGCATGGACCTGGAGGCGCTCGAAGCAGTGTTGCAGACGGGCCGCATCGGGACCGTCGTGCTGACCGCCGGCACGACGGGACGCGGGGTGGTCGATCCGATTGCCGATGCACTGCCGCTTTGCCGAGCGTATGGCTGTCGGGTCCATGTTGATGCCGCCTATGGCGGCTTCTTTGCGCTGCTGGCCCATGCCGGGGCGCCGGAACTGAGCGAAACAACCCGGCGCCATCTGACTGCCATTGCTGCCTGTGATTCAGTAGCCATTGATCCACACAAACACGGGCTGCAGCCGTATGGCTGCGGGGCCATTCTTTTCCGGGATCCGTCCGTCGGCCGCTTTTACCGCCACGATTCTCCATATACCTATTTCACCTCAGATGCGCTGCATCTGGGAGAGATCAGTCTGGAATGCTCACGCGCAGGAGCAGCGGCCGGTGCGCTGTGGCTCACGTTGCAGGTGCTGCCGCTGGCAGCCGATCGGGGGCTGGGACCCATCCTGGCGGCCTGTCTGCGGGCAGCTCGTCGGTGGGCTGATCTCATGCAAGAAACCGAAACGCTCCGGCCAGTGCAACCGCCTGAGCTGGACATTCTGACGTTCTATCCCGTGCCGGAGACGCCCCGGGCTTCCGCCGTCGACGAGGCCAGCCAACGGCTGTTTCAGGAGGCCATGCAGGATGCCGAAGATCCGGTGTTTCTTAGCGTGTTGCGGTTGCGCACCGAAGCACTGCGCCACCAATGGCCGGCGCTACAACCAGACCGACCGGAAGTTCGCGTGCTTCGAAGTGTCCTGATGAAGCCAGAGCACGAGACCTACATACCGCATCTACATCAGCGGTTGCAACAGCTGGTCCATCGTGTTCGAACGCTTACATGAATATGAGCGACACGGTTGATCGGCTGGTGGGGCGTAATCCGGTGCGTGAAGCACTGGAGAGGCCGGAAACACGGGTAGAAAAAATTTTTCTGCAAGAGGGCACGCGGGGAACGGCGATCGAAGCGATACGGCAGGCAGCGCGTGCTCGTGGCATTCCGGTACATACGGTACCCAGAGCCCGTCTGGATCGGCTGGCGCAGGGGGCAGCACATCAAGGCGTGGTGGCATTTGTGGCACCGGTCGCCTACTGGATGCTGGAGACGCTGTTAGAAGAGGTAGCGCCTTCACCTGAAGTGGTCCAGGCGCGGCAGCCGCTGCTGGTGGCGTTGGACCAGATCGAAGATCCTCACAACTACGGCGCTATCTTGCGGACCGCCGTAGCAGCCGGCGTGGCCGGCGTGCTGGTACCCCGGCATCACATGGCCCCTTTAAATGCTGTTGCGTTGAAAGCGAGCGCCGGTGCGGCTTTGCGGATACCTATCGCCCGCGTGACCAACCTGGCACAGGCACTGGAGACGCTCAAAGTGCACGGATTCTGGATAGCCGGCGCCAGCCCTTCCGGCACAACATCGGTGTGGGAGATGGACTGGCGCCGGCCACTCGTACTCGTGCTGGGCAACGAAGGACGCGGACTTCGCCCCCGTGTAGCGCGGACGTGTGATCTGCTTGTGTCGATCCCGCTACACGGACCCGTTCAATCGCTCAACGTCTCCGTAGCGGCTGGCATTCTTCTGTTTGCCGCCACCCGCTCACGTCACTGACGCGCGCCGTTGCCCCGGTAGACGATCTTCCGAATGGTATCAAATTGCAGATAGGGATACTCTTCCTGGATGCGTTCAATGGCGTCATAAGCTGGTACGTTCTGCGCACGTAATTGACGAAATCGCCTGCGAATCTGATAGTCACGTACGCTTCTGGCATCCAGCAAGTTGTGCTCGACAAGCAACTGATACACTTCGTCACTGATCAGATCAGAGAGCGGGTTGTGGTGTTTGACCAGGGCTTCCATAGGTCCGGCTGTTAAAATGGTTAAAGAAAACCCGGGCACGTATGGCTGCGCGACTATCCAAAGTGTATATGAAAACGAGGTACTCCGCAGAACCAACTGGCTGAACGGTCAAATTTCTGGAATCAATGGAAAGGAGACGCTCCTGATCCGTCGTTTAAGGAGACGTAGAAGGGGCTCGAAATGTGGCCGGAAGCGCTTCTAAATCAGTATCATCCGGTGGACGCCAGTGTCCCCCTTGAAGCAGCAGGCAGAGGAAGCCGACAGCCGTATACAGCACCATCTGGGCTGCATGGGTTAACACCGCATACGTCGCAGCCGGCTCCTGAGGCACGGCAAACAGGTGTACCATGACCTGCACAGTAATGTAGTGATAAGATCCCAGCCCACCAGGAGCAGGAAGCGCTACGCCAACGGCTCCCAGCACAAGTAAAATCCAGGCTTCTGTCCATCCCAGGCCATAGGGGGTCTCCAGGTGTAACAGGCGCAACGGCAGATAGGCCATGCCCCAGTAACAGGCCCACATCAGCAGCGTGCTGAAAAGCAGGGCGATGGGTCGATGGGTACGGTGCACAGTAAATAGTCCGTGTTTGAACGCCTGAAGCGGCGCACGTATCCGCTCGCTGAGGCGCTGCCACAGACGGCTCTGTCGTTTCAGATAAAGGCCAATCCCGGTCAGCACCAGGAAGAGCAGGCCGCCCAGGCTTAACCCTTTCAGCGTGCCCTGCTGCAGCAGGGGCTTTACAAGCAGTTGGTGAAGCTCGACCCAGCGATCCAGGAGGAGGGCCAGTACGCTGAGCAGCGCCAATCCCAGCACCAGCAGGTCCAGGAGTCGTTCGGCTACGACCGTGCCCAGCACACTACTGAGGCGTAGGCCAGCGGTACGGCTCAGACTGGCTGCACGGGCCAGTTCTCCCAATCGAGGCGCCGCATAGTTGACCATATAGCCTATCATTAACGCACGAAAGGCCTGGGCGATGGTAGGGCTATGTTGACCGGCTGTATCGGGCAGCGCCTCCAGTAACAGGCACCATCGCCAGGCACGGACCAGGTGACTCAGCAGCGTCAGGGCAACAAGGGGGGCGAGCCATCGGTAATCGGCTTGCTCCAACTTGTGCCACACTTCCCTCAGATCAACGCCGCGCAGAGCCAGATACAGTAAAAGGCCCCCGAGGGCAAAACTGCCCAGCCGAAAAAGTAGCGTTCGAATCCTGGCAGTACGGTACATGAATTACTGACGGAGATCTACCACCTCAACCCCGTCAGGGGGGTGGAATGTGAACATGTCGGCGGAGAGGGTGGGGTTGACCACCAGATCGGATAATACAAAAGTCATGCGCGTATCATTGACGTCGCGCACTTCGACCCGGGTAACCAGCAGGTCCTGCGCACGCACCCAGAGTACTACTTCCTGAAAGGGGGCATCAGGGCGAAGCGGCTGCAGGTGCAATCGGTAATAAGTCGCGTCTGCCCGTTGCACCGTTTCGCCACCGCTTACTTCATAACGCTTGCGGTAGTGCAGCAGAAATTCGTTCAGCGAAAAGGCGGTTTCGTCAGGTATATAGTCGTTGATAAGCACCTGGCGGGTGTCGTGCAGGTATACCCAGGTGGTACGGCCGTCGGTAACGATGGTCTGCTGGGGGGTTTCGATGCGGTAGCGGTCGCCCTGTAGCCAGATTCTGCCCTGCAGCGTGTCGGGTTGTTCGGCGTAGGGCGTTTGCAAGAGTTGCACGAACGAAGCCTGCAGCGCTTCGATCTGCTGATACCGTGCGCGCAGTTGCTCCATGAGCTGGTGGGCTGTATTCTGTGCCTGGGCCCGCGTGCCCCAGAAGCTGAAGCAGACCCAAAGCCATGCCCACCGCTTAGCGTTGCAGAGGAAACCGGTGAAGTATTTCATAGCGTGCTCCGTCAGGATGCAGATGGCTTTCGTAGAGATAGAAGGCCTGGACCGGAAACGGCGCCAGCGAAAAATTGCGATGTCGTTGAAGAAATGCGCGCACTGCAGTGGCCGGAACTTGCTTCAGGCGAGCCAGGGTAATATGCGGGCGGAAGGGACGGGCCTCGGGTGTAAAGCCCAGATCGACCACATGCCGTTCGATTTCGGCCTGAAGCGTGTGCAATTCCGGAATCGGATCGACCGCTGCGGCCAGCACGCGCGGACGCGCTGGCGAAGGCAACGCAATCAGTCCCCGGGGAGTCAGCTCAAACGCCGGTGCTTCGATTCGGGCCAGCGTTTGGATCAGTTCGGGCAGCCGTGCTTCTTCGACGGGCCCTAAGAAACGCAAGGTCAGGTGAAACTGGTTGGGCGTTGCCCAGCGCGCCTTCCAGGAAGGATTGCGCAGGGTATAGAGCTGGTGCCGATGATCTTCGGGAAGGTCCAGGGCAATAAAAAGACGCAACATGGAAAGCTGGAAGCTTGAGCGCGTCGTTTCCGGTGGGCAAACCGGGGTCGATCGTGCGGCGCTCGACGCTGCGCGGGCGTCCGGGGTTCCCATCGGCGGCTGGTGTCCTCGAGGAAGATGGGCCGAGGATGGCCCGATTCCCGATAGCTATCCACTTCGGGAGACGCCGTCGCCAGATCCAATCGTCCGCACGCAATGGAACGTGCGCGACAGCGATGGTACGCTCATCCTACATCCAGGTGGTCCGCTTCGAGGTGGCACAGCACAGACCGAAGGGGCTGCACAGCAACTGGGAAAGCCCTGTCTGGTGCTGACGCTGGATCGTCCCGTTTCGGAGCTGGTCGCGGAGATTCGTCGCTGGCTTGAGACGGAAAAGATTCGCGTGCTCAACGTGGCCGGGCCGCGCGAAAGCCAGGCAGCCGGTATTTATCGCCAGGCCTATGAGGTGCTGGTCGCGCTGTTTCGCTCGTTAGCGGCGCGTGCAGAGCGGCGATAATGGGGCCACTGGCTGCCAAGCGCTTCGCCACGGGCCACACGCCGGGCTGCCCGCAGGAACAGGAAAATGCTGGCTCCCGTGCACAGCAGCACGAACACCAGCATGGGAATCCAGAGCGGTGCCTGCGCATCGCCCTGACGTGCCAGAATGTGGGGATAGCGGATCGCCTTGTCGGCCAGCCAGAGGGCAATGCCCAGTCCGAGCACCCCGAATAGCAGGGCAGCGCCGCGAAGCAGGCGTATGGTCTGGCGTACTTCAGGCGAGGACATCGATGGGTTCGGTCAGGCGTACAGGAATCCCGGCACGATGCAGGTAAGCTTTAGCCTCCTGGATCGTATAGAGGCGGAAGTGAAAGATGGAGGCGGCCAGGACGGCATCGGCCTGGCCTTCGACGAACGCCTGGCGCAGGTGCTCCAGCGTCCCGGCGCCGCCGGAAGCAATGACCGGGATCGAGACGCGCGTGCTGATGGCCCGTAGCAGCTCCAGATCATAGCCATTTTTTGTGCCGTCTCGATCCATCGAAGTAACCAGGAGTTCGCCGGCGCCACGTGCCTCGGCTTCCTGCGCCCACGCAACAGCGTCGATCCCGGTAGGATGGCGCCCGCCGTGCGTATAGACTTCCCAGCGCGGAGGATTATTCGAGACGCGCCGGGCATCGATAGCTACCACAATACACTGGCTGCCAAAAGCTTCAGCGCCTGCTGTAATCAGCTCAGGTGAGCGAATGGCGGCCGAATTGATCGACACCTTATCAGCACCTGCCTGGAGCATAGCCCGCATGTCTTCAAGCGTCCGTAGGCCACCGCCTACGGTCAGCGGAATGAACACCTGGTCGGCTGTGCGCCGCACTACCTCGTGCATGATTGCCCGGCCTTCATGGGTCGCCGTAATATCCAGAAAGACCAGCTCATCAGCACCGGCTCGATCATAAAAACGGGCCTGTTCGACCGGGTCGCCAGCATCGACAAGGTCCACAAAGTTTACCCCTTTGACCACACGGCCCCGGTCGACGTCCAGACAGGGGATGAGGCGGCGAGCCAGCGGCATGTACGCTACTCCGTGGTTGGCAGCTTAATTTTGCGCTTCAGGGGAGCCGTTGAAAAACGACTCAGATCTACTTGTTCCTTCTCGTGCCAGCACCAGAACTGCTGGCAGGGGAATCGATTTTCATAGAGAGCTCGGCCGATGATGACCGAATCAACCCGGTAGGGCTCCAGTTCCTGCAATCGCATCAGGTCGCGGTAGCCGCCCACCCCTCCCGATGCGGTGATCCGTGCTTTCTGCAGGTGCAGGCCCAGTGTGCGGTACATGTCAACGTTAGGGCCTTCAAGGGTACCATCGCGGCTGATGTCTGTATAGACAAAGCGCCGCACGCCACGCCGCTCCATGTCGAGTGCCAGCTCGATGGCATCGACGCCCGTGCCCTCAGTCCAGCCCTGCACGCGCACTTCGCCGTCGCGAGCATCGATACCTACCACAACGCGGCTGCATCCGTAGCGCGCAATCGCCTCTGAGACCATATCCGGCTCACGGACGGCCACCGTGCCCAGCACCACCCGGTAGACCCCCTGCTGCAACAAGCTTTCGATGTCGTCGAGCGTTCGGATACCACCTCCCACCTGGATCGGAATGTCCAGCGCACGACAGATCGCACCGATTACTTCACGATTATGTCCCTGGCCGCGCGCTGCATCCAGATCCACGACATGAAGGACCCGGGCGTTCTGTACCCGCCACAGGCGGGCCATTTTGACCGGATCGTCGAAGTAGATCATCTCCCGTTCATACGACCCCTGATAAAGGCGCACGCAACGCCCGCCGCGGATGTCGATGGCCGGAATGACCAGAAGCATGGTCCAGATCCTGAGTGCGTTTCGGGTTATGGTTTGTAAAGCCTGTTCATTCAGATAGATCCAGAAAATTTTTTAAGATCTGGAGGCCATGCTGCTGGCTTTTTTCGGGATGAAACTGTACGCCGAAGACATGGGCGCGTCCGACAATAGCGGGAAAGGAGATGCCACCGTAGGTGGTAGTGGCCAGTACGTCGTCGGCGTTGGCGGCGACGGCATGGTACGAGTGTACAAAGTAAAAATAGGCGCCCTCCGGGATGCCTTTAAGCAGAGGAGCGGGCTGCTCATAGGTGATCGTGTTCCAACCCATATGGGGCACCTTCAGACGTTGACCATCCGGTGTGGTATCAGGAAAGCGTACAACACGTCCCGGTAGCAGGCCGAGTCCTTCGTGCCGGCCGTGCTCTTCGCTTTCCTCGAAGAGTAGCTGAAGCCCGGCGCATACACCCAGCAGCGGGATGCCTCGGCGAACCGCTTCGTGGATTGGTGTGATAAGTCCGCGGCGGCGGAGTTCGTTCATGCAGGCTCCGAAAGCACCAACGCCGGGCAGTACCAGTCGGCGCGCCTGCAACAGGTCCTCGGGCTGATCGGTGCGCAGCACTTCGGCGCCGATGGCCTGGAACGCCTTTTCCAGCGAGCGTAGGTTGCCAATTCCATAGTCGATGAGGGTGACCATAGAGTGGCTCAGTCGTGATGGTTAAGCTGACTTAACTCCTGCGAGCGGCGCGTGGCCGTAGCGACCGCGTTGATCAGCATGGTCCGCAGGCCATGTGCTTCAAGCTCGGCGACCGCCGCAATGGCTGTGCCGCCCGGTGTAGTCACTTCGTCGCGTAGGATGGCTGGATGACGGCCGGTCTCCAACACCAGCTTGGCTGCGCCGTAGACGGTCTGTGCGGCCAGCCGGAGGGCCACCGGCCGGGGCAGTCCTTGCTTCACGCCAGCATCGGTCAGTGCTTCAATAAACATGTACACATAGGCCGGACCACTTCCGGAAAGGCCCGTGACCGCATCCATCAGATACTCGGGTACAATCTCGACGGTACCAACAGCTTCAAAGATCTGCCGGCACAGTTCCAGATGGTCCGGCCGGGCATGGGCACCGGCAGCCAGCGCCGTGGCCCCCTCATCGACCAGGGCCGGTGTGTTGGGCATGGCCCGCACCACCGGCAGGGGGCGCCCTAAAAGCCGTTCAATGGTGGCCATGGTCACGCCGGCCAGCACCGAAAGAATCAGCACCTCGGACTGCACATGCGCCCGAATTTCTTCGATTACTGCCCGGGCGTTCTGGGGCTTGACAGCCAGCACTATCAGCGAGGCATCGCGCACAGCCAGCAGATTGTCCGTGGTAGTCTGGATGCCCGGAAACTCTTCCCGGAGGGCCTCAAGGGCAGCCGGGTTGCGCCGCGTGGCCCGGATCTGCTCGGGGGCCAGCTCATGACCGCGCAGCAGTCCCCCGATCAGGGCACGTCCAATATTGCCAGCACCAATGATAGCAATGGTCTGATGGGCCAGTTGCAGGGCCGTACTCATAGGATGCCTTTGGTTGAAAGTATCGGACCAAAGCGTACGTCGCGTTGCACAGCTTCACGCAATGCCCGCGCAACAGCTTTGAAGATGGCCTCAATCTTGTGATGCGTGTTTCGACCGTAAAGCACCTGAATGTGGAGGTTGCAGCGTACCTGCTCTGCGAAGGTATACCAGAAGTGCGGCACCAGCTCGGTGGCCAAGTCACCGACCGTCGGTCGATCAAAATCGGCGGCAAACACGAAATAGAAACGGCCAGAGAGATCCACAACGACCCGGGCCAGCGTCTCGTCCATTGGCACGTAGGCGTAGCCGTAGCGGGCGATGTAAGCCTTGTCGCCCAGGGCCTCGGCAAAAGTCTGGCCCAGCGTGATCGCGACATCTTCAACCGAATGATGCTCGTCCACGTGCAGATCACCCCGGCACCGAACCATCAGATCGAAGCCGCCGTGGCGTGCCCACAGCGTCAGCATGTGATCTAAAAAGCCAACGCCGCTCTGACAGTCCGCACGGCCCGTTCCGTCAAGCGTGAGGGAGACCTCAACGTCGGTTTCGCCGGTAGTGCGGCGTCGGGAAGCCGTACGGGGCGTAAAAGTAGGTGCGGCATCCATCGAACCGAAGGGCTGATTCGAGCGTTCCGCTACGCACTGTTTGCCCGCTATCAAACGGGCTCCCCAAATTTCTTAAAGTTTGGAGCGCTGCGCTACCGTATATCCGGGAATTCGGCGATTTTCTCAAAAAACGAAATTTCGTATGGACGAAACCCAATTCAACCGTATTCTGGTAACAGCAGCCCTGCCGTATGCCAACGGCCCCATCCACATCGGGCACCTGGCCGGGGCCTACCTGCCGGCCGATCTGTACTGCCGCTACCAGCGCCTGAAAGGACGTGATGTGTTGTTTATCTGTGGATCGGACGAGCTGGGCGTGGCCATCCTGATGCGGGCCCTCGAAGAGGGCACGACACCGCAGGCCATCGTGGATCGCTACCATCCCATGATCCGAGATAGCTTCGCCCGCTTTGGGATGAGCTTCGATTACTATGGTCGAACGACTTCACCCGTGCATTTTGAAACAAGCCAGGACTTCTTCCGGCGACTGGACGAAAAAGGCGTATTCAAGCTGAAAACCGAACAGCAGCTTTACGATCCAGAGGCCGGTATTTTTCTGGCCGACCGGTTTGTGCGGGGCACCTGTCCGATCTGTGGCTACGAAGATGCCTACGGCGATCAGTGCGAACGCTGCGGCTCGTCGTTGAGCCCGGCCGACCTGATCAACCCGCGCAGCGTGCTCTCTAACGCTACGCCTGAGTTCCGGGAGACTACGCACTGGTACCTGCCGCTGGGCGAGTTTCAGCCCCGACTCGAAGCCTGGATCGCCACGCATCCGGAATGGAAACCCAACGTACTGGGACAGGTGCGGAGCTGGCTCCAGCAGGGGCTGCACGATCGGGCCGTCACACGCGACATTCCCTGGGGCGTCCCGGTGCCGGAAGATGTCGCTCGGCGACATGGCATCTCGGCCGAAGGCAAGGTGCTCTACGTCTGGTTTGATGCTCCCATCGGCTACATCTCGGCTACCCGCGAATGGGCGCAGCAGCAGGGCGATCCAGAAGCCTGGCGACGCTACTGGCAGGATAAGCGCACGCGGCTGATTCATTTTATCGGGAAGGATAACATCGTCTTTCACTGCCTGATGTTTCCCGCCATGCTCATGGCACATGGCGAATTCGTTCTGCCCGACAACGTGCCCGCCAACGAATTCCTGAATCTCGAAGGCCAGAAACTCTCGACCAGTAGGGGATGGGCCGTCTGGCTTCATGAATACCTGGAGGAATTCCCGCCCGACCTGCTTCGCTACGCGCTGGCGACAATGCTGCCCGAAACACGTGATGCCGACTTTAGCTGGAAGGAATTTCAGCAGCGCGTCAATGCAGAGCTGGCCGACATTCTGGGCAACTTCGTGCACCGCACGCTGACCTTTGCCCGGCGTTTTGCTGATGGGCAGGTGCCGCCACTTCGTAATCTTCGGCCCGTGGATGAAGAAGTGCTGCGGGAGCTGGCCACTTTCCCGGAGCGCATCGGTGCGGCCTACGAACAGTTTCGTTTCCGCGAAGCTGTGCAGGAGACGATGAACCTGGCACGGCTGGGCAACAAATACTTCAACGACACCGAGCCCTGGCATACGCGCAAAACCGATCCGCAGGCCTGTGCCAATACGATCCATATCTCGCTGCAGATCTGCGCAGCCCTGAGTATTCTGATGGAGCCGGTGCTGCCGTTTGCCGCGGCCCGGCTGCGTGAGATGTTGCGGCTCGAAGGCGTGCGTCCCAGCACGCCGGGCGGGGAGGGCTCGCTGGGATGGGACGACGCCACCCGACCGCTGCTACCCGAGGGCCACCAGATCGGCCAGCCAGAAATTCTGTTTACCAAGATCGAGGACACAGTGATTGCGCAGCAAATAGCCCGACTTGAAGCACGGGCACAGCAGGCAGCCGCGCAGACCGATGGTCCACCCTACGCCCCGCTCAAACCAGAGATCCTCTACGATGACTTCGATCGGTTGGACCTCAGGATCGGGCTGGTGCGAAAGGCCGAACGGGTACCAAAATCTAAAAAACTACTGCGGTTGGAAGTAGACCTGGGCTTTGAAAGGCGGCAGATTCTGGCCGGCGTGGCCGAGCAGATGACCCCCGAAGAGCTGGAAGGGCGACGGGTCGTGGTGGTGGCCAACCTGAAGCCGCGCAAGATGATGGGGCTCGAGAGCCAGGGCATGCTACTCATGGCCGAAGACCGGGAAGGCCGGTTGGTACCTGTCACCGCTGAAAGCGAACCCGGCGCCGTTGTGCGCTGAATTCATCGAAGTGGAAACCCGGCTACTTTGCCGGATCAGGTGCCTGTAAGTCGGTGGCTACGCAGCATGTTGCCGCTGGCAAAAAGCTGGCGGAGAGGCCGAGCACAATGATGGGGTTTGCCCCTCCTGTCCCCCTCTCCAGTAGGGAGGGGAACCTTGAGATACACGCGAACCTGCACTCGACAGCTTTGCCAAATTTGAAATAGTCCGGAAATCAGAAAAGCCGCTCCCCCTTGAGGGGGAGTCGTCTGAAGGATGTAGGGGGTGTTAGTTGGAAGGCAGCGTTGCGGTGGCAGCGCAGCGCTTGGGTTGGCGTGGTGGGATGGTTAGCCCCTCCCCCTGTCCCCCCTCCCCGGTGGGGAGGGGGGACCTGGTAAAGACCGTTTCGCCTGGTAGCTACGCTGTCACGTTACCATCCACACGGCTTGGCCAGAATAAATCCGCCCCCCCTCCCAATGGGAAGTAGGAACTCAAGGAAAAAACGCTGCCAGAAGGCCGACAGTCACGCCGAAATACGCGTTACGTTGCTGAACCAGAAAATCTGCTTCCCCTCTCAAGGGGGGCTGGCTCAACGGGCCTGAGGAGATCCTTTATCCCGGACAAGGCGCCAACGTACGGGACGGTGGCGATAAAAGTTGAATTATGGGCCTTTCTTGGAGGAAAGGGCATTAGAGATATAGGCCTGCTACTCGGTGGCCCCGCTGGAGGCGACTATGGCCCGGAAATTAGAAGATCCACTTTCCGGGCAAGGAGGAGCTGGCGGAGAGCGGCGGAAGGTGTGTGCTTGCCAGGAGCATTGGACAGTATCCTTGCCTGGTGGAGGGATAGGGAACGCCTGGGAAAAAGCCTACTGGAAATCAGCGACTTTTTGCAGACGCTGGTGAAGCATTGCCCCGGAGAACATGGAACAGTTCACGTGCGGTAGAGCCAGGGGGCAGGTGAAAGGGCGAGAGCAACGTGCGGGTAAAAACAGGATGAGTCTTTCTGCTTTCCCGGGACAAGGCCATAGAAAGCGAGGCAGGAGACTGTTACCCTCAGGCGACCAAGGTAGGTGTCTCTTGCGTTTTCACCGCTGTATCTGACAGGAGTTCATTGCATTTGTCTTTTCTTTTTTAGGATAAAAGAATACTGCATCTTATTTTATTTTTTGTTCATGCAAATGTTACAATTTTCTCGGGGCAGGTTGTTGATTTAAAGATACAGAACACTTTTTTTGAGAAGCACATTTGCGGTTAATCAGGAAAGCAAGATGCAGGATACGCGGACGTCGTTATCGGTTATGCGCGTGATGCTTCAAATGGGGCTGGTTGTATTGCTGGGGATGCCTGTGGTAGCCTATCTGTGGGAGACGCTTAACCAGCTCATGGCGCTGCATGTGAATCCGACACGCCTGCTGATTTCATTACCACTGCTGGTTGTCTTCATTGTGTGGTTGCGGTGGGTAGCCCGGCAGGCGCAGCGCTGGATGGAAGTGGAAGCTTGAAATCCATTGCACCAACTTTAACCTGGAAGGGGCTATGGCAGAACTGCAACAGAAAAACCCTGAATCTGCTTCGCCAGAGGAACCGGATGTGCGAGGCACTCTCTTTCTGACCATGCTGTTTCTGGCAATGGTCGTAGGGTTCTGGGTCATTGTCTACTATTTGCTGTTAAACCGTTGAAGCCATGAAAGTACATACTTACGAACGGGCTTTCATGACGCTGGGCGGTATGCTGTTGGTGCTGTGTATGGCCGCGCTCGTCTATGCCACGGTCGCCATGGGCATTCACCTGCCCGGGCGTGCCGGCGAGATTGAGCCGGGCAAGGTCTTCACCACACCGCCCTTTGACAATCCGGGCGTCCATCAGACGGGCCCCAATCAATATGATGTGGTCATTATCGGACAGGCCTGGCGTTTCCATCCAATGGAGATTCGCGTGCCGGTTGGCGCCGAGCTCAACTTCATTGCAACAACTTTTGACGTGATTCACGGCTTTCACATTGAAGGAACGCGCGTCAACATGATGCTCATCCCCGGTCAGATTTCGCGGCTGACCTATCGGTTTCGGAAGCCGGGGGAATATTTGATTATCTGCCACGAGTACTGTGGCGCCGGGCATCACAACATGTATGGAAAAATCATTGTCGAATAAGCCATGGCAGAGCATATTGCAGCTTCCACGCCGGTCGTGGCCGATCCAACGCCGTTTACGCTACCGGAGACGCAGCAACGTGTGCTGCGCTGGACGCTTTATGTGGGCTATGCCGCTTTAACGGCCGGTATCTTTCACGGACTGGCACAGGCGCTTTCATACGCCGGTATTGACATCCTGGGCTTCTTTCCGGCTCTGAGGAGTTACTACCAGGGGCTGACGGCTCATGGAGTAGCTAATGCCATCATCTTTACCTTTGCTTTTTCCAATGCTTTTTTGCCGCTCATGGTGGCGCGGGCCCTCTCGCGTCGCTTAGACGAGCGGCTGCTGTGGGCCAGTTTCGGCACATTGGTACTGGGTAATCTGCTTGTGATCTACGCGGTGGTCACGAACAAGGCCAGTGTGCTCTACACTTCGTATGCGCCGCTGCAGGCCCACTGGACCTACTATGTGGGACTGGTCTTTGTCGTGATCAGCACCTGGCTGGCGCTGATGAACATGCTGCTGATCTGGCGCGGCTGGAAGCGTGACCATCCAGGCGTGCGGATGCCATTGCTGGCGCACATCTCGATTGTCTCCTATGTGATGTGGTTTCTGGCCTCGTTGCCTATTGCGGTCGAGTTCCTTTTCTTCCTGATTCCCTGGTCACTCGGATGGGTGGAACGGACCGATCCGCTTTTGACGCGCACGCTCTTCTGGTTCACCGGCCATGCCATCGTATATGCTTGGCTGCTGCCGGCCTACGTGTCGTGGTATGCGTTGGTACCGCGCCAGGCGGGGGGTAAGGTTATCAGCGATTCCCTGACGCGCCTGGTGTTCATTCTCTTTCTGCTTCTGTCGATTCCGACGGGCTTCCATCACCAGTACACCGACCCTGGCATCCATGAGGGACTCAAGTTCGTCCATGCCATTTTGACCTTTGGCGTCTTTTTCCCGAGCCTGATCACCGCCTTCAGCGTGATGGCCTCGCTGGAGATGGGGGGGCGGGCGCATGGTGGACGTGGCCTGCTGGGATGGATTCCGAAGCTGCCCTGGGGCGATCCATCGTTGTCGGCGCAGCTACTGGCTATGATCACGTTCGTCTTCGGCGGGATCACAGGGCTGATTAATGCTTCCTTCACGATGAACCAGGTCATTCACAACACGACCTGGGTGCCGGGACACTTCCACATGACCGTTGGAAGTGCCGTGGCCATGACCTTCATGGGCGTGGCCTACTGGATGGTGCCCTATCTGACCGGCAAGAAGCTCTGGGGACGTAAGGTGGCACTGGCTTCGAACTGGATCTACACAATTGGTCTGTTGATCTTTTCCCGTGGGATGATCTCCGCCGGTCTGGAGGGCATGCCGCGTCGGACGTTCCTGGTGCAGGCACCCTACATGGATCCTGACTGGCTTGTCGGGCGCGTACTGACCGGCGTGGGGGGTACGCTCATGTTCGTGGGCATCGCGCTATTCTTCGTGGTGATCATCATGACCATCTGGAAAGGCAAAGCGGGCGAAGGACCAAAAGACATCCCCTGGTCCGAAACCCTGATCGAGCCCGCTAAAAATGGCTGGGCAATGCGCCTGGATCGGATCGGCTTCTGGGTGATCGTGGCCATTATTCTGATCGTGATCGCCTACGGGCCATTCTTCCTCAGCTACCTGCCGCCCAACTACGTCTCACCAGGCTTTCGGATTTACTGAGGTAGATCTGGTAGTACGGAAGCGGGGCGGGCTATTGGCTCGCCCCGCTTTGTTTTAGACATACGGGTTGATAACTTGAAGGGATACAGAGACATTTGGAGTGCTGGCATGGTATTGAATGGTATATTGCTTCGCAAAGTGCGCGTCATTGAACAGGTGATTGCCGAGTTGCAATCGCTGGTGCCGCTTTCGGTCGAGCAATTGCAGGCCGACTGGAAAATTCAGTGTGCGGTGGAGCGAAATCTCCAGATTGCCATTGAAGCCATGATCGATATTTGCCAGCGCATTCTGAGCGTGAAGGGCCAGACACCCGCATCGACTGCGGCTAAGGCAATAAAGCGCTGCGTGCAGCTGGGGGTACTTTCGAATGAACATCCTTACCGGCGCACGGTGCAATTTCGAGATTTTATGGTGCATCCGTATGAGGAGATAAGCCCCAATCTGCTCTGATTGATCTGGTCAATCAGCGGTTAGGCGATTTTCATCAGTTCGTTCGCGAAGTACAGGCCTATGTCTCCGGTTGATTTCAAGGCCATCGAACAGGTGCTGGCACGTGATCCAAATGTGCTGGCTGGCTGGGTATTTGGTTCGGCTCGGGAAGGAACGGTGCGTGCGGACAGTGACCTGGACATCGGAGTGCTGGTGAAGCATCCACAGGCATGGGATACGTTGGCTGAGCTGCGAGCCAGCCTACAGGAAGCCATCGGCGTCGATGCTATTGATCTGGTCGTGCTCAACGGGGCACACCCATTGCTGCAGTTTGAGGCGATTTCAGGCAGGGAGGTCTGGTGCTACGACCGTGACCGCGTGGCTACTTTCGTCATGCACGTGGCGCGTGCCTACGAGGACGCGCTGATCCTGCTGCAGCGGGGCTCCGAATGAAAAAGGATTCGTAATGCCTCAGGAGCAGCGGGTACCCGTAATCGGGCAAGTGGGTGGGCTGATGTGGTGCAGATGGCCGTAGGTGATAGCAGCGGGCACTTCGTCGAAGGATATAGCGTTTCCTTTCGGCTTGAATAACTGCGATCCGAGGAGCTGCGTACGAACCCATGAGCACCTATAAATCCTCCGAACAGATTCGGCAGTCGTTTCTGGACTTCTTCCGAGAGAAGGGGCACGAGATCGTCCCGAGCGCCCCACTGGTGCCGCAGAACGATCCCACCCTGCTGTTTACGAATGCAGGGATGAATCAGTTCAAAGATGTGTTTCTGGGCACCGGTACCCGGCCCTATAAACGGGCGGCCAATACGCAGAAATGCCTGCGCGTATCGGGCAAGCATAACGATCTCGAAGAGGTGGGGCACGACACCTATCACCACACCTTCTTCGAGATGCTGGGCAATTGGAGCTTTGGCGATTACTTTAAGCGAGAGGCCATTCGCTGGGCCTGGGAGCTGCTTGTCGAACGCTGGGGCCTGGATCCCGACCGGCTCTATGCGACCGTTCACGAAGGGGATGAGACGCTGGGACTGGAGCCCGACACCGAAGCAGCCGAGCTCTGGAAGTCGGAAACGTCCATTGATCCTTCGCACATCAAGTTCTGTCCGACCAAAGATAACTTCTGGATGATGGGCGATACGGGCCCGTGCGGTCCCTGCAGCGAAATTCATATCGACCTGCGGCCTGATGAAGAGCGGCGGCGCGTGCCGGGAATTGAGCTGGTCAACGCCGATGATCCACGGGTAATCGAGATCTGGAATCTTGTTTTCATCCAGTATAACGCCCTGCCGGATGGGCGCCTGGAGCCGCTCAAGGCAAAGCATGTCGATACCGGCATGGGCCTGGAGCGCATCGTGGCCGTGCTTCAGGGAAAGACTTCGAACTACGACACAGACCTGTTTGCCCCGATCCTGCAACGCGCGGCCGAGCTCTCGCCGCGTGATGAAGTGCGCGGCTACGACGACATTCGCGTTTCAGATGAACGGGAACGGGAGCGTATCCGGGTGGCGCTGCGCGTGGTAGCCGACCACATTCGGGCTATTGCCTTTGCGATTGCCGACGGTGTGGTGCCGGGCAACACGGGCCGTGGCTACGTTATCCGGCGCATCCTGCGGCGAGCCGTGCGTTACGGCTATCAGACCCTGGGCTTTCGCGAACCTTTTCTTCACCGACTTGTTGAGCCTCTGTCCTACAAAATGGGCCATGTTTTCCCGGAGATTGAGCGGCATCGCTTCTATGTAGAGCGCGTCATCCGGGCCGAGGAGGAAAGTTTCCTGGCCACACTGGGCACCGGACTGGCTTTCTTCGAGCGGCTACTACCCTATCTGAAGGCGGCTGCCGAGGGCCGTCCGATTGAGGCCATCCGGGCCGACCTGTTGCGCGACAGCCAGGCGCTCGACCTGTTGCAGAAGGCATACGTAGATACGTCTGATCGGACCGCCATCGTCGAGGCCTTTCTGAAAAGTGCGGCAGAAAAGAACGTACCCGGTGAGGTGGCCTTCCTGCTGCATGACACCTACGGCTTTCCGATTGATCTGACGCAGCTTATGGCCCGCGAAGAAGGACTGGGCATCGACATGGCGCGTTACGAGGAGCTGATGCAACGCCAGCGCGAACGGGCCCGGGCGGCCTCTACCTTCGGCGCCGTTGTGTTGACGGCCGATGAGGAAGCGTCCGGATGGCAGCGCATCAGCGAGGGCGAAGACTCCGTCTTTGTGGGCTACGACACGACGCGTGTTGAGGAGGCGCACATCCGGGCCGTGCGTACGGTCGAGACGTCTGAAGGCGCGCAGCACGAACTGGTGCTCGACCAGACGCCGTTCTATGCGGAGAGCGGCGGACAGGTGGGCGACACCGGGGTGTTGCGCGTAGGGGATGAGGAGATTCGCGTGCTCGACACGCAGAAGCTCGGCCACCACATCGTCCACTACGTGAATCGGCTGCCAGCGGAACTGGATGCACCGGTCGAAGCGGTGGTAGATGCCGCGCGTCGCAAACGCATTGAAAAGCACCACACTGCCACCCATCTGTTGCATGCTGCGCTGCGTGAAATCCTGGGAGCGCACGTGCAGCAGAAGGGTTCGCTGGTGGCGCCCGATCGGTTGCGGTTTGACTTCAGCCACTTCGAACGTGTAACGCCCGAGCTGTTGCGTCAGATCGAAGCCCGCGTCAACGAGGTTATTCAGCGCAACGTGCCCCGTATCGAAGAGCGTGATGTGCCTTTCGAAGAGGCCATTGCACGGGGGGCTATGGCGCTTTTCGGTGAAAAGTACGGCGACCGTGTGCGTGTGATTACCTTCGATCCGAACTTTTCCATGGAGCTCTGTGGGGGCACGCACGTGGCAGCGACCGGTGAGCTGGGTGTGTTCCGGATCATCTCCGAAGGATCGGTTGCTTCGGGCATCCGGCGGGTGGAGGCCCTGGCCGGTCAGGACGCGCTCGACTGGATCAACCGACAGCTCACTGAGCTGGAGCAGGCACGCGCGCAGTTCAAGAGTCTGCAGCGTCCGCTTGATGAAGAGATCGCAGCCTTGCTGGAAGCACAGCGTCGGTTGGAAAAGGAGCTGGCCGCACTCCGACGGGAGCAACAGAAGGCTCGTCTGGCTACGCTGGTCGAACAGGCGCATCGGGTGAACGGGTTGCGTGTGGTGACGGGCGAACTGGAGGCCCTTTCGATGGACGAGCTGCGTGAACTGGTGCAAACGCTCAGGAGTCAGCTTGGCCGAGAAGGGGTCGCCGTGCTGGGCACCACCGATCCGGAAAAGCGCAAGGTATATCTGGCCGCAGCCGTGACCGATGATGTGGTCGCGCGTGGCTTGGAGGCCGGGCGGCTGGTTGGCGAAGTGGCCCGCATCGTCGGGGGCGGCGGAGGAGGACGCCCGACGTTGGCTACGGCCGGGGGACGTCAGCCCGAGCGGCTCCACGAGGCACTTGAGGCAGTGCCACGTCTGGTCCAGCAAATGGTTGACTAAGTGTCCCCTGGTATGTCCGGCCCCGAACCCGTCGATCCCGCGCCGACGCTTGGCTATCTGCCTTGTTGTGTGGAAGGGCCGACAGCTTGGCTGCCAAAAGCCGCCTATGCCCTTCGGATGTTGTTGCTGCCGCTGGGATGGACGCCGCGTTGGGTCGATCGCCTCACGCTAAAGGCACTGGGCACAGGGATCTATTACGGTCCAGAAGCCCGGGGATGGCCGGAAGGCGTGCTGTCCCTGCCACTGCACGAGACAACGCTGGCCTATTTCGCGGCCATGCGTCCCTATGCAGCCGGACGTGTGCGCTGGCGGTGGAACGGCACAGAGTCCTGGCCAGCGCTTTTTGGGAGTCCGGATGGGAGCGCGGACGACCCGGTTGCTTCCGTGTTTTTCTGGCTCTCCGGCTGGCAGGAACATACGCAGCGTATGCGGGACGAGCATGGGCGCGTCCGCTATGCTGACACGCTTCAGGCGGCGCTGGGAATTGCAACTCGGCCACCTGTCGAAGCAACGCGCACGGCGCTGGCTCGGGCGCTGGAGCGGTGCGGTCTGCGGGTGCGCCTCCGCCGATGGCGCGATCGTGCCTGGGCCTGCTGCCCTACTATTGACATCGACTACATGCGCAAGTGGCGGCCGGGTATTCTCTATCGAGAGTTTTTCCAATATCCGGTTCAAAACCTTCTCCGACAACCTCTGAGCGCGCGCCTGAAGCGGTTGATCGGCGTAACAGGCGAAATACTGAGCCGCAGCGATCCGTTTCGTGCCGCTTTCTGGCGTATTGTGGAGCAGATCCGGGCATCAGGAGCCGGAACCTTCTTCTTTAAAACAGGGGCTACCAGCCCGCATGACGTGCGCTATCGGCCGGGACGCCTGCTGCGCCGATGGTTTCGTGTGCTACAGGCGTCCGCCATGGAAATCGGCTTGCATCCGAGCTATCATGCGGCCACGCATCTAGGGCATCTGCTGCGTGAACGCGATCGGCTGACGGCATTGCTGGGGCGGCCGCCGCTTTCAGTGCGCACGCACTACCTTCGCTGGGTAGAACCGACAACGCCCCGGATGTTGGCAGCGGCCGGTTTTCGGATCGACAGTTCACTGGGCTGGCCCGATCACGAGGGGTTTCGGCGGGGTACCTGTCTGCCGTTTCAACTGTTTGACGTGCAGGCCAACGCACCGTTGCCGCTCTGGGAGCTGCCGCTGGCCGTGATGGAGTCGGTGCTGTTCGTGCGACGCGGACTGACGCTCGACGCAGCCACTCGCGCCACAGAAGTGCTGCTCAACGTATGCCGACGGTATGGCGGCCTGTGCGTAGCCCTCTGGCACAACACGCTCTGGGATGAACGCGATTTTCCCGATTGGGGCGCTCACTTTGAACACACACTGCGGCAGGCCGAGAATCAGGGAGCTTTGATCGTAGATCTACAATCGGCGATTAAGTCCTGGCATTGAGTGATTAAGGCTCACGTCAGGTGGTCTGGTGGGCGTCGGGCCAGCACGTCTTCACGGGTGGGGACCCGTCGATGGATGTACCAGATGCCGATGGCGCCCAGCGCAATTACCAGCACCTTGGCAGACAGTACAGGCAGGCGCCAGGCGCTCAGCAGGATCGAGAGTACGATGATCAGCGTGGCCCACCACTTGGTACGACGTGGGATGCCCAGGCCGGCCCGGTAGGCACGGATCGATGGCCCGATGCGGGGCAGATTCAGCAGCCACTGTTCCAGGCGTGGGCTGCTCCGGGCAAAGAAGTAAGCAGCCAGCAGAAAAAAGGGGGTGGCTGGCAGCACAGGCAGTACGATGCCCAGAAATCCCAGACCGGTGCAGAGAAGTCCACTGCCGAGTCGTAGCAGCCGCATCGCGTTGCCAGAAACTGATGGTGGAGCGTCTGGGACCATGCCTACGCAGCGGCGAAGCCTGCGTTTCGCTGGTGGTAGGGGGAGCGGATTCACGGTGAGGGTTGACCGGAAGAATTGGCTGGCAGCGTGATATCGGGAGGCAGAAGCGTCCGAATATCGATGGCTTCGAAAGGCCTGCCATTCACATAGAGGGGGCATCCGAGGCGTTCGGCCTGCTCGACCAAGGCGTGTCCGAGCTCTGAGAAGTCTGTATGGTGCCCGGGGATGATGAATCGACGTCCATCACGGGTAGTCAGGCGCAGATCGTGGTCGGTCAGCTCTACATGATCAAGCAGACCCCAGTCGATCCGCCAGGCATGGCGGCCGTAATCGTAGCCGGTCAGTGCCGTTGCAGAGAGCTGGAGTCGCCAGATATGCTGTTGCAGGCGATAGAGTCGTAGGGCAGCCCAGGCTGTCAGCCCGCCCCATCCCAGGCAGAGCACCCCGGCTACCGACAGGTCCGCTATCTGGGTCCGGCTCATAAGGCTCAACAGCACCAGCCCGCCCACAAATCCGGCGGCGGCAACAATCACCGTCCAGGCTACTTGTCGGCGAAGTTGCCGGAGTACCCGTTCGTCTTCAAAGACCAGAGCTTCAGGCATCGCGACCGGAGGTTTTCACAAAAACTTACGACGGGAAAGGCAAGGAGTTCGGCCTCCGAGTAGGCCATTGGGCCAGATGAAGGACGGTCAGGATGCGCTGGTGAGGCTGTTGTGATTTATACCGGTTTTGATGTTTGGAAAAGGTTCACAAAAGCACCTTGTAAAAAAGGGCGCTCGCCCCTGTCAGGAAGACGAGCGCCCGCGGGGTGTCTGCGATGTCTCTGAGCAGATAGCGCGGTCAGGCTTCCGGCTCAGGGCGGCGCGCCACCAGCGTCAGGATGTCGTAGGTAGCTACCAGCTCGTCGTCTTGATTGGTTACATCCACATGCCATTTGACAACGCCGCTGGGACGTTCGCCCTCGCGTGCTTCGCGTGGAATCTTTTGCTTCACAGTCAATTTCGCTTGGATGGTGTCGCCCGGTTTGACCGGCTTTGTGAAGCGCAGGTTTTCCAGGCCGTAGTTGGCCAGTACCGGGCCCGGACGGGGATCGACGAACAGGCCGGCTGCGGCCGAGAGCACAAAGTAGCCGTGTGCGACTCGTCCCTGGAAGACTTCGCTTTCGCGTGCGGCCAGATCGTCCATGTGCGCGTAGAAGAAGTCGCCGCTGATGCCGGCAAAGTTGACGATATCGGCTTCGGTGACGGTGCGGCGGGCCGTTGTGTACGTTTCGCCGATGCGCAGGTCGTCGAAGTACTTGCGGAAGGGATGCACGTCGGCCTCGGGGCGGGCAGCGCCGGGCATCCACTCGTTGCCGATAGCCGTCAGCATGTCGGGTGAGCCTTGCAGGGCGGTGCGTTGCATGTAGCGGTAGAGGCCGCGAATGCCGCCCATTTCTTCCCCGCCGCCAGCCCGGCCGGGGCCCCCGTGCACCAGGTGGGGGAGTGGCGAGCCATGCCCGGTATTCTCGCGGGCACAGGTGCGGTCCAGTACCAGCAGACGGCCGTGGTAGGCAGCGGTGCCCAGCACGACCGTGCGGGCCACCTCGGGATCAGCCGTCACCAGTGAGCCCACCAGGCTACCGCGTCCCATGCGGGCCAGTCGGATGGCTTCATCCAGGTCGCGGTAGGGCATGACCGTATTGACAGGTCCGAACGCCTCCACGGTATGCGGCGCCGTATGTTCGAAAGGATGGGCGCAGTAGAGCAACGTCGGCGCAAAGAAAGCGCCGCGCTCAAGATCGGCATCAACGAGCTGGAAATCGCTGTCGCCGCCGCAGACGATTTCACCGGCAGCAGCCAGTTCCTGCAGGCGGCTGCGCACTTCAGCCACCTGGTCGCGGCTTACCAGCGGTCCCATCTGCACGCGCTCGTTGGCTGGATCGCCCACTACCACCTCGCGCAGGCGGTTAGCGAGCGCCTCAAGCACGGCATCGACGCGGTCGGCCGGTACCAGCGTGCGCCGAATTGCCGTGCAGCGCTGGCCCGTCTTGATCGTCATTTCCCGGACCACCTCGTTGAGGAAAAGCTCGAATTCCGGCATATCAGGGGTGACGTCGGGGCCGAGCATGGAAAAGTTGAGCGAGTCGGCCTCCATGTTAAAGCGTACGGCTTCCCGTAGAATGGTGGGGTGCGACTTCAGCCGCAGGCCGGTTTCGGCCGAGCCCGTAAACGTAACCACATCCTGTCCGGTCAGGTGGTCGAACAGGTCACCTACGCCGCCGCAAATAAGTTGCAGGGCGCCTTCGGGCAGGAGGCCTGATTCGAGCAGGAGGCGGACGACGCGCTCGGCCACATAGGCCGTCACCGACGCCGGCTTGACGATAGCGGGCATACCGGCCAGAAACGTGGGAGCCAGCTTTTCCAGCATGCCCCAGCAGGGAAAATTGAACGCGTTGATATGGATGGCCACGCCTTCAAGCGGCACCAGCAGATGGTGACCCAGGAAGGTGCCGCCCCGAGAGATGCGTTCGGGTTCTCCTTCAAGCAGGAAACGTTCATCGGGTAGTTCACGGCGGCCTTTGCTGGCATAGACGAAGAACGTCCCGATGCCGCCGTCAATGTCGAGCCAGGCGTCCTGTTTGGTGGCGCCGGTGGCTCGCGAGAGCTCGTACAGTTCGGCTTTATGTTCGTTGAGATAGAGGGCCAGCGCTTTGAGCATGCGGGCCCGTTCGTGGAAGGTCATCTGACGGAGCTTCGGACCACCCACGTTCCGGGCGTATTCCAGCATGCCCTTGAAGTCCAGCCCTTCACTGGAGATTTCGGCAATGGGTTCACCGGTAACCGCATGGTACACCGGGCGACCTTTACCCTGAGGTGTGTGCCAGCGGCCCTGGGCAAAGCTCTGCACCTTACCGAGATAGACGGTCGTCTCCATGGTATCTGGCAGTTGGTTGTGGGGCTAACGGGGCCTTATGTATCGTGTTGAAGTTCGGCAATGGTTTCGCGGAAGGTTTTGTAAATCGCTTCCATTTTAGGGCGGTCGGGAGGTATCTCGCGCAGGGGCTCACAGGGTCGGAGGCTCCGACGCAACTGTTCCGGAAGCTGTTGATAGAGCCGGGTGCCAGCCGTTTTCCAGGCCAGTCGTTCATCGCTGACGTCGCCTACAATGCGGGCCGGCACGCCTACAGCGATTTTGCGGTCGGGAATCGCCATGCGTTCCGGGACCAGTGTCAGCGCTCCGACGATGCTGCCGGCACCGACCACGGCATGGTCCATCACCACGGCGTTCATGCCCACCAGTGCATTGCGGCCGATTCGGGCACCGTGGATGATGGCGCCGTGCCCGATGTGGGCCGCCTCTTCCAGGACGACGGTGATTCCGGGAAACATGTGGATGACGCAGTTTTCCTGCACGTTGCAGCCGTCTTCGATGATGATTTCCCCCCAGTCGCCTCGGATGACGGCACCGGCAGCCACGTACACATTGCGGCCGATCACGACGTTGCCGATCACCGTCGCGTTGGGATGAATGAAGGCACTTTCGTGAACGACCGGGCGAAAGCCTTCGAATTCAAAGATGTTGGCCATGGTCTGCACAGGTTGCTATATCCGTTCGATGACGGTAGCCATGCCCTGGCCCACGCCCACGCAGAGCGTGCAGAGGGCGTAGCGGGCCTGGCGCTGCTCCAGCTCGATGGTAGCGGTCAGGATCAACCGGGCACCCGACATACCCAGCGGATGGCCAAGTGCAATAGCACCACCGTTGGGGTTCAGGCGTGGGTCGTCGTCGGCCAGTCCCCATTGCCGCACGCAGGCCAGCACCTGCGCGGCAAAGGCTTCGTTGAGTTCGATCACGTCCAGGTCGTCGAACGTCAGGCCTGCTCGCCGCAGCGCCCGGCGGGCTGCCTCTACGGGCCCGATGCCCATGATACGAGGCTCGACACCGACGACGGCGGAGCTGACGATGCGCGCCTTTGGCTTCAGGTCGAAGCGGCGGACGGCTTCTTCCGACGCCAGCAGCAATGCACAGGCCCCATCGTTGAGGCCAGAGGAATTGCCGGCTGTCACGGTACCGCCCTTTCGAAAAACCGGCGGCAGCTTGGCGAGTGCTTCGAGCGTGGTATCCGGTCGGATGTGTTCGTCGTCCTGCACCATTCGAGGAGGTGCCTTGGGCTGGGGGGCTTCGACCGGAACGATTTCCAGGGCCAGGCGCCCCTGCTCACGAGCCGCCGCTGCCTTCTTGTGGGAGCGATAGGCGAACAGATCCTGATCTTCGCGAGCAATGCCGTACAGTTCCACAAGGTTCTCGGCAGTGCAACCCATCGGCTCGGCGCCGTAGCGGGCTTCCATTTTTGGATTGACGAAGCGCCAGCCCAGGCTGGTGTCGTAGAGTTCGACGTCGCGTCCGAAGGGGCGACTGGCTTTAGAGAGTACGAAGGGGGCACGCGTCATGTGCTCAATGCCGCCGGCCAGGTACAGGTCGCCATCGCCGGCTCGGATGGCACGGGCTGCCTCTACGACGGCGCTCATGCCGGAGGCGCAGAGGCGGTTGATCGTGACCCCCGGCACGCTGGGGGGCAGGCCAGCCAGCAACAGCGCCATGCGGGCCACGTTGCGATTGTCTTCGCCGGCCTGGTTGGCGCA
This sequence comes from Rhodothermus sp., assembly GCA_026989375.1. Taxonomy (GTDB): domain Bacteria; phylum Bacteroidota; class Rhodothermia; order Rhodothermales; family Rhodothermaceae; genus Rhodothermus. The sequence continues at coordinate 22,052 of JALSJJ010000196.1, read as the reverse complement.
GCCCATATACACGTCGTCGATAGCGGCCGGGTCGATTTCCGGATGTCGGTCCAGCAGGGCATGGAGCACGTGGGCGGCCAGGTCGTCGGCCCGTACGGTGGCCAGCGCGCCGCCCAGGCGTCCGATAGGGGTGCGTACCCCGTCGATGATATAGGCGTCCCGCATACAACCCGGGTTGGTTGCAAGTTGAAAAGCGCTTCCGAACAAACGGATCAGGCGTGGGCCTGTTTCGTGCGGTACACGGTACCGCGCACGAAGGCTACACGGGTTCCATCGGCCCGCGTCACCACCACGTCGTAGAGGGCCACGCGGTTGCCGGCCGATACTTCTTCAGCCGTGGCTGTAAGCACATCGCCGGCCCGGACAGGCGTGGCAAAGAATACCGAGCTTTCGAGCGTCATGGTCACCGAGCCGCAAGTATTCGAGGCAAAGGCCAGGGCGCTATCAGCCAGGGCAAAAGCGATTCCCCCATGGGCGACGGCAAAGCCGTTCAGCATTTCCGGGCGCACGGTCATGCGTACGACGGCCCGGCCAGGCGCCACCGTCAGCACTTCGATCCCCAGCCACTGGCTGAAAGCATCCCGAGCCATCATCTGGTCCACGATCCGACGGGCCCGGTGCTCCGGCGTTTCGTTTTGTGTGTCCGCAGGCATAAGGTCGTGACGGCTCATGGCAGGACTCAAGTGTCGGCTTCTTCAAAGAAGCGCGCATTGCGATTGATCATCTGGCGGAAGAGCGGGCTGGGACGGTAGCGATCTTCACGGTAGGTGTCGTAGAGCGATTCCAGCCAGCCCAGTACAGTCGGTAACCCCAGCTCGTCAGCCCAGTGGAGCAATCCCTTCGGGTAGTTTACGCCCAGTTGCATGGCCCGGTCAATGTCGGCCGGCGAGGCAATGCGCCAGAAGACGGCATCAACAGCTTCGTTGATCAGCATGGCCAGGATTCGTTGAAAGATCTGTTTACCAAGCGTCGGGTCGGTAACAGGATCCGGGTTGGTGGCGCCTTCCCGGTAGTCGTAAAAGCCGATACCGGCTTTGCGTCCCAGCCGGCCAGCTTCGACCATGCGTTGCTGCGTAAACGAAGGTCGGTAGCGAGGTTCGTAGAAGCACGCTTTCCAGAGCGTTTCGGTTACGCGGAAGTTGATGTCGTTGCCGATCAGATCCATCAACTCGAAGGGACCCATGCGGAAGCCCCCGAACGTGCGCATGGCCCAGTCAATGGTAGGTGCGTCGGCAATGCCTTCTTCCAGAATACGCAGGGCTTCGCCGTAGAAAGGGCGGGCCACCCGGTTGACGATGAAGCCCGGCGTGTCGCGGGCGACGACCGGCGTTTTGCCCCAGGCTTCCACCAACGAGCGTGCACGGCTCACTACTTCGGAGGCGGTGGCCACGCCCGGTACTATTTCGACCAGCGGCATCAGGGGAGCCGGATTGAAAAAATGCAACCCGAGCACCCGTTCCGGCCGCTGGCAGGCCGAAGCAATGGCCGTTACCGATAGCGACGATGTGTTGGTAGCCAGAATGGTGTCCGAGGCGACCAGTCGTTCCAACTGGGCAAAAAGGGTCTGTTTGGCCGCCAGATCCTCGACAATCGCTTCGATGATCAGCCCGCAGGCTGCCAGCGGCTCCAGTCCCTCGCTCAGCAACGTAATCCGGTTCAGGATCTCGGCATCCTGCCCCGGTGCCAGCTTGCCTTTCTCGACCAGTCGGCGCAGGATGCGTTCGAGGAAAGCGCGGGCGTCTTCCAGCGCCTGGGGATTGCTGTCGTGGAGCAGGACCGGATGGCCGAACGTGGCGGCCACCTGGGCGATGCCGCGTCCCATTGTGCCTGCGCCGACAACGCCCACGGGAGTAGCAGTAGTGAGTGGTGGGGTCATGGTGGCAGGTGGCTAACGTCCCTGAAAGACCGGCGTGCGTTTTTCGAGGAAGGCGGCGACGCCTTCCTGGTAGTCGTGTGTGCGGCCGGCTTCGGCCTGCAGTTCGGCTTCCAGCTCAAGCTGGGTATCCAGGTCGCTGGTGAAGGAGCGGTTCAGGGCCCGCTTGATCATACCCAGGGCACGGGTAGGCATGGCAGCCAGGCGGCGTGCCAGCGTCATGGCTTCGTCCATCAGGCGGTCGGCCGGGCACACCTGATAGATCAGGCCCATCGCATGGGCTTCGGAAGCTGGAAGCTTGTCAGCCAGCATCATCAGGGCCGTTGCGCGGGCCTGTCCAACCAGACGAGGCAGCAGAAATGTACCGCCGCTGTCGGGGATCAGGCCGATGCGCGAGAAGGCCTGAATGAAGCTGGCATGGTCGGCGGCCACCACGAAATCGCAGGCCAGCGCAATGTTGGCTCCGGCGCCGGCGGCTGCTCCGTTGACGGCCGCTACAAAGGGCTTTTCGGTATGCCGGATGAGCCGGATGATCGGGTTGTACTGGGCGCGCACAATCTCGCCGAGGTCCGGAGCTGGTTCACCTTCGCGCGGTAGCACGGCCTGCAGGTCCTGGCCGGCACAGAAGGCGCGTCCGGCTCCTGTCAGCACAATAGCACGCACTGCCGGATCGTCGGCAGCCCGCTGCAGGGCATCGATGGTTTCGTCGGCCATCGGCCGGTGAAAGCTGTTCAGCACGTCCGGCCGGTTCAGCGTGAGCGTCGCTACGCCGTTGTCGCGCTCATAACGAATGAAACGGTAATTCATAGTGCTTCGCAGGTTGAGCACGGTTCCAGGGAAGAAAACTTATGAAAAGAAAATCTAAAACGGAAAGTCCCCGACAGGAGGACGCGATGCGAAGTCTGTCCAAAAATTGGCCTGAGGAAACAGGCGGCTTGAAGAGAGGGGGAAAGGTTTGGTATAATAGAAGCGCTTTCAGTCCCAATGTTATGATGCCGGTGTTTTCGTTTTCCACGTTGCAGGTCGAAGCAGACGACCAGGGCATTGTGTGCTGTACCTTCAATCGTCCGGAGGTACGGAATGCCCTTAACCTGAAGATGGTTCAGGAGGTCCGTCGGCTGCTGGAGCAGCTGGCCGCTCGCGACGAAGTGCGCGTGCTGATCTTTACCGGGGCTGGCAATCAGGCATTTGTCAGCGGGGCCGATATTGCCGAGCTGCGAGAGCGGGGACGGGCCGAAGCGCTACGGCAGATCAACAACAGCCTGTTTCGAGAGATTGAGCAGTTTCCGGTGCCGACCATCGCGGCGGTACGTGGTTGGGCCCTGGGGGGTGGGTGTGAGCTGGCGATGGCCTGCGACCTGCGGGTTGCTGGAGAGAGTGCCCGCTTCGGCCAGCCCGAAGTCCGGCTGGGTATTATTCCCGGTGCTGGTGCTACGTATCGACTTCCGCGTCTGGTAGGCATGGGTAAAGCGCGTGAGTTGATTTTTACCGGTCGCATCATTGAGGCGGCCGAGGCACTGGCGATCGGGCTGGTCAACTACGTGGTTCCGGACGATCAGGTGCTGGAAAAAGCCCGGGCGCTGGCCAGAGAGATCGCAGCAGGTAGTCCGCTGGCTGTCCGTTTTGCCAAGATGGCGCTGAATGCGGCCGCCGAGATGAGCACCGACGCCGGACTGACGCTGGAGACCATTATGCAGGCCGTGCTCTTTGAGGACGAAGAAAAATACCAGCGTATGACCGCTTTTCTGGAGCGAAGGCGGGCGCGTAAATCCTGACGAGGTGATGGGGGCCAAACAAAACCGCACAAAAGGCACGCAACGCAAAAAGCGCCGAGCTGCGCCAACGACCGGGCCGGATGCTCCCTTCGACTGGCAGCGGGTGGCCCGACTGGTGTTGATGGCTCGCTATCTTGACGAACTGGAAGAGACACGTCTGCTCCCCGAACGTAAGGTGCGTTACCAGTTTTCGGCGAAAGGGCACGAGCTGGCCCAGGTACTGCTCGGCCAACTGCTGACGCACCCGAAAGACGGGGTCAGCACCTACTATCGATCGCGCCCGCTGATGCTGGCGCTGGGCGTTTCCCCTGAAGAAGCCCTGGCGGCTTCGATGGGTAAAGCAGGCGCCTACAGTGATGGACGGGATGTGGGCGTGGTGTGCAACCTGCCCGGCCGCAACGGCCCGACTGTCTTACCTATGGCCGGGGATGTCGGTTCGCAGTACACACCGGGTGTCGGCTGGGCGCAGGCCATCTGCTACCGGCGCGATGTGCTTCAGGAGGCGGACTACCAGGGGGCGCTGGCCGTGGTGCACGGCGGCGAGGGATCGGTAGCCACGAATGGTTTCTGGGCCGCCTTGAACATTGCCACCACGCTGCGATTGCCTGTTCTCTTCTATATCGAAGACAACGGGTACGCGATTTCGGTGCCGGGTCATCTGCAGACCCCGGGCGGTAATATTGCCAGCAACCTCGCCGCTTTTAGCAATCTGTACGTACTGGACGGCGACGGCACGCAACCGGAAGCGGCCGCCCGTCTGTTGCACGAGGCGGTGACCCGAGTGCGCGCCGGCGAGGGACCGGTCCTGTTACGGTTGACCATGCCCCGACTTTCGGGCCACTCCGGCCACGACAACCAGGCCTACAAACCGCCCGAAGTGCTGGAAGCAGAACGGGCGCGTGATCCACTGCGTGCGCTGCGTCGGTTTCTGGTGCCTTCGGTGCTGTCGGACGATGCCTGGAAGCAACTGGAAGCAGAAGTGGCCCGGGAAGTGGAAGAGTCCCTGGCTGCTGCACTCAGGCGGCCGGATCCGGATCCCGCGCGGGTGACCCGTTACGTCTTTGCCGAGGTAGGCGCTGATGGTACTCCGGAGGTGCAGCAGGCCGGTGGTATGGCACCGGAAGGCGTCACGCTTCCGAAAGGTACCGACCGGCCCCGACCGGAGCCGCCACGGATCAACATGATCGAGGCAATCCGCCGGACGCTGGCCCACGAGCTGCGCATCAACCCGCGGCTGGTCGTCTTTGGCGAAGACGTGGGGCCGAAGGGCGGTGTGCATACGGCCACGTTGGGCTTGCAGGAGGAATTCGGCGAAGCCCGCGTGTTCGATACCAGCCTGTCCGAAGAGGGCATCGTCGGGCGGGCCGTCGGTATGGCACTGGCCGGCCTGATGCCGGTAGCCGAGATTCAGTTCCGAAAGTATGCGGATCCGGCTACTGAACAGCTCAACAACTGTGGGACGATCCGCTGGCGTACGGCCAACCGCTTTGCCGCACCGATTGTGGTGCGCATGCCCGGCGGTTTTGCTCGCGTGGGAGATCCCTGGCACAGTGTCTCGGACGAGGTGCGCTGGGTACACGCAATCGGCTGGCAGGTGGCCTATCCGTCCAATGCTGAAGACGCTGTGGGCCTGCTCCGAGCTGCTATGCGTTCACTCAATCCTACGATCTTTTTCGAGCACAGGCTGTTGCTGGATCATCCGACGGCTCGGCGTCCCTACCCCGGTGACGACTTCGTGCTACCGTTTGGGCGAGCGCGGATCGTGCGGACCGGCGAGGCGCTCACCGTGGTTACCTGGGGCGCCATGGTCCATCGGTGTGAAGCGGCCTGTGAGGAAGCTGGCGTAGATGCCGAAATCATCGATCTGCGTACGCTACAACCCTGGGATCGGGACACCGTGCTGGCTTCGGTGCAGCGAACCAACCGATGCCTGATCGTGCATGAGGATACGTTGACAGCCGGTTTCGGGGCAGAGATTGCCGCCGTACTGGTCCGCGATGCCTTCACGTACCTGGATGCACCGGTCGAGCGGCTGGCCGTCCCCGATATACCGATTCCCTACCACCCACAGCTACTCGAAGCAACCGTACCCGATGTGGCCCGGATTGCGACAGCCATGCGTGCACTGCTTGCCTTTTAAAATCCAATGAGCATAAGCCCTGATACCCTATGGCGCGTGATGAGTGCTTTCTGATTCTGGGAGGAGCTGGCCTGGTTGGCTCGCAGATCGTGCGGGAAGTAAGCCGGCAGTTGCATCCCCGAAAAGTGATCGTGGCGAGCCTGCTTCGCCAGGAAGTCGAAGAACTGCTCGCCGAGGTACAGCAGGAGTTTCCGCAGGTGGAATTTGTGGGCGAGTGGGGGAATGTGTTTGTGCGGGAGGATTTTCGGGAATTGCCGCGCGAGCAATTGCTGGGCAATCCTGATTATCGGGAGGCGCTGTATGAAGATCTCTTTGGCGACATCGATGCTGCTTACGAGCGCTCGGTCTTGGTGCGGCTTATCCGAGAGCACCGGCCTGATGTGATTGTGGACTGCATCAATACGGCCACAGCGCTCAGCTACCAGGAGGTAGAGCCGCTGAGCCTCAGGACGCACGATACCCTGCGGCAACTTGAGCAGGCGCCCGAAGATCCGACCGCCCGGGAGGCGTTGAGGACCGATGTCGAGACCCTGCTCATCTCTCAGGCAGCCTTGCAGCTTATCCGGCATATCCGGATGCTCCACCGCGCCATGTGCGAGGTGGGCACGCGTGTCTACGTAAAGATCGGCACGACAGGCACGGGCGGCATGGGACTCAACATTCCCTATACGCATAGCGAAGATCGGCCCAGCGTGCCGCTGATGATGAAGACAGCCATGGCGTTTGCCCATACAGGATTGCTGTTTCTGATGGCCCGCACGCCGGGCGGCCCACTGGTCAAGGAAGTGAAGCCGGCTGCCATGATCGGTTACCGGCGCGTGGCGCTCCAGCCGGTGCGGCGGCGAGGCCGACCGCAGTTTGTTTATGAGGGGCGCCGTGAACCGCTGCAGGATCGCCTGGTGCTGCGTGAAGATGACTGCCACTATCAGAAGCAGGGCGAACTGGTGATGGCTGGCGTTGATACCGGAGAAAACGGCTTTTTCGCACGGGGCGAATTCGAAACCATCACGCACATCGGACAGATGGAATTCCTCACGCCCGAGGAGATTGCCGAGCAGGTGGTCCTGGAAATCAAAGGCAGTAATACCGGTCACGATATCATCGCAGGTATCGACAGCAACGTGATGGTGCCCAGCTACCGGGCCGGCGTACTGCGCCACACCGCCCTGCGGCGGCTGCGCCAACTGGAACGGGAATCCAATGGACACAGCGTAGCGCTCGGGCAACTGGGGCCCCCTGAGCTGTCCAAACTGCTCTACGAGGCGCATCTACTCAAGCTCAACTATGAAACGCTGACGGCCGTCTGCCAGACACCGGCTGAGGAGGTGGCCGAGACGCTCTTTCGCTTCCTGGAAGCCAATGCAGCGCTGCGTAATCAGATCATTTCGATCGGTGTGCCCATTCTGGCACCCGACGGCCAGCAGCTTATCCGAGGACCGTTCATCAATATCCCCGAAAGCATCTACAACGAGGTACCGGTAACCCCTGAAGACATTGACCGCTGGGCCTGTAAGGGATGGGTCGATCTGCGACCGGTTAACATGCGGCGCTGGCAGGAACGTTTCGAGCGCATGATGGCGGCCAAGCCGTTTCTGCACACGCAGGGTACCGCTTCCATTACCCGTACTACCTATCTGCACGACACGATCGAGATCGGCGAGGTCGTGGCCTGGATTTTTGCCAATGAAGAAGGGGGGTATCGCATCAAGTGAGAAGCGCCGCGTGTCAGAGCGGCTTAAAGTACTCAAACGGCTGACGGCAGGCTTCGCAGAAGAAGAGGGCTTTACAGGCGGTCGAGCCGAAGGCACTCGTCTGGCGTGTCTGTTCTGATCCACAGAAAGGACAGGGAACCGACGGCTCATTGCGTTCCACAAAAAAGGGCAGAGGAATCAGGTCCGGTGCTTCTTCAGCGCGAGGAGGGGGCGGCGCAATCCCATAGGCTCGAAGTTTTTCGCGGGCTTCGTCGGTCATCCAGTCTGTTGTCCAGGGTTCGCGAAATACTTTGTGTACGACCACCTGCTGGAATCCACGAGCCTGCAGGGTGCGCACGATCTCACTTTCGATCGTGCGCATGGCAGGACAGCCGGTGTAGGTGGGCGTGATGTCGACATGCACCGTGTCGTTCTCCAGACGCACGTCCCGCACAATGCCCATTTCCACAATGTTCAGGACCGGAATCTCTGGATCCCGCACTTCCGTCAGCGCTTCCAGAATGTCGGCAGGCGTCATGGTCGGTAGGAAAGGGTTTGACGGCTACCACTTGGCACCCGGGTAGGCTCGCTGGAGAAATTGCATCTCAGCGAGCAAGTAGCCCAGGTGTTCCGTATGATGGCCGCGTCGTCCCCCCGTCGCCATGTAGGGCGGATTTTCTGGAACCGTCAGGGTGGCCTCCTGGAGGGTAGTCATGACCTGTGCGTTCCATGCTGAGTAGAGCGCGGTCATGTCGGGTGCAATGTGGGCCTGAGTAAGGGTTTGCAGGGTGTCGTCCACCTCAAACAGCTCGCCGGTGTACATCCACAGCTCGTCCAGGGCATTCTGCGTCCGGCGGTGACTTTCTTCGGTGCCGTCGCCCAGGCAGCGGATCCATTCGCGGCTATGCCGCAGATGGTAGCGCATCTCTTTGAGCGCCTTCGCGGCGATGCCGGCCAGTGGTTCAAAAACGCTCTGCTGCAGCGCTTCGTAGAGCAGGCAGGCGTAGGTGGCAAACAGAAACTGCCGGACGATGGTGAAGGCAAAGTCGCCGCGCGGCAGCTCGACCATTTGCGCATTCCGAAATTCGTAGGCATCCCGCAGAAAGGCCAGATCATCGGCTGTGCGGCCTTCGCCTTCGACCTGACCGGCCAGTGTCAGCAACGCCTCGGCATGGCCCAGACAGTCAAGTGCCAGATTGGCCAGTGCAATGTCCTCTTCGAGGTACGGACCGTGTCCACACCATTCCGAAAGACGATGACCCAGAATCAGCGCATCGTCGCCCAGGCGCAGCAGATACTCGAACAGTGCCGGACGAATAGCAGTATCAAGGGTTTCAAGGTTCATGTTCGCAGCAACACGTATCCTGTTTTTGGGCAATGGGTCTACACCTGCGCCACCTTCATCCCAACGCTACCATACCTTCGTTTATGTTGCCACAGCACTTCCCGCCGACAGGTTAGCACCTGCTTCCAGGATCCAGTGGCAGGGGCTCAGCACCCTTGCTGCTCACAACTGGAGAGCAGCCTCATGCTTTCAGATATTCTTTACCCCGTGCGGCACCTTGTAGAAAAGGGGATGCCGATAGGGCTTGGTATCGGCCGGGTCGAAGAACGGCCCCTCATCGCCGGGCTGGGTAGCGTAGATGGCTTCGGTGGGAACTACCCAGATGCTGACCACAGGGCCCCGACGTGCATAGACGTCGCGCGCATGTTGCAGGGCCATCTCAGCGTGCGAGGCCCGCACACTCCCCACGTGTTCGTGGGGTTTACCGGTGCGGGATTGCACAAACACTTCCCACAGACGCAATCCGTTTTCCATATCATTCCTGACTGATTGCTGCAACAGGTTGGGCAGCACGTTGCTGGCGCTTACGGGCGTAAGCTTGCACCGCTTCACGAACCCAGGCGCCTTCTTCATGGGCTTTGCGGCGGGCGCGTAGCCGTTCGCGATTGCAGGGACCGTGGCCCCGGATAACCCGCCAAAATTCATCCCAGTCGATGGGGCCAATCAGCCAGTTACCGGTTTTTTCGTCATAGCGCAGTTCCGGATCAGGAATGGTCATGCCCAGGGCCAGCACCTGCGGCACCGTAATGTTAATGAAGTGCTGACGCAGCTCGTCGTTCGTTTTACGCTTGACCTTCCAGCGCAATAGTTCGGCACTGTTGGGCGACTGATCGTCCGGCGGGCCAAACATCATGAGCGTGGGCCACCACCAGCGGTTGATGGCGTCCTGCAACATCCGACGCTGCTCCGGGGTGCCCCGCGCCAACGTTACGCAGATCTCGTATCCCTGGCGTTTGTGAAAAGCTTCTTCCTTACAGATGCGAATCATGGCGCGGGCATAAGGGCCATAGGACGTCTTGGCCAGCATGGTCTGGTTGACAATAGCCGCACCGTCCACGAACCAGCCGATGACGCCTACGTCGGCCCAGGTGAGTGTGGGGTAGTTGAAAATGTTCGAGTACTTAGCCCGCCCTTCGAGCAGATCCTGAATGAGCTGATAACGATCAACGCCCAGCGTTTCGGTGGCGCTGTAGAGATAGAGCCCATGACCGGCTTCGTCCTGCACCTTAGCCAGCAGAGCCATCTTACGGCGCAGGTTGGGCGCGCGTGTAATCCAGTTCCCTTCGGGCAACATGCCCACAATCTCCGAATGGGCATGCTGCGACATCATGCGAATAAGCTGGCGTCGGTAACGCTCGGGCATCCAGTCGCGCGGCTCAATCTTTTCACCGGCGTTGATACGCTTCTGGAACGTTTCTAACAGTTTGGCTTCGTTGCCCATGGGTCGCTGATTTTTATGGCGGCAATTTTTGAAACCGCTTCCGGCCCAAATTAAAACAACCTTCTTGCTACATTCAAGCAGCTTTCAAGTCAACGGTAAGGCTTACGTAGAGGTTCCGTTCTCGTAACACAGGGACGTGCGTTGCGTGAGGGGATGCTGCGGTGGTACTTTTACAGACCGGATCAGGTCATTCTGGGCCGCGTTTGCCGGTAGAAGTCAACGGACAATCTGGACGACACCCGAACAGACGATGGCAGCCAATCGGTCGGAAAAGCAGGTGGGGCAAACGCCGCTGATGCGGCAGTACTACAAGATCAAAGCCCGCTATCCGAATGCCATTCTGCTGTTCCGGATGGGGGACTTTTATGAAACGTTCGACGAAGACGCCCATATCGTCAGCCGGGTGCTGGGCATTACGCTAACCAAACGGGCCAATGGTCAGGCAGCCGACGTGCCGCTGGCTGGCTTTCCGCACCATGCGTTGGACAACTACCTACCCAAGCTGGTGCGGGCGGGCTACCGGGTGGCCATCTGCGAGCAGCTCGAAGATCCCAAGTACGCCCGCAAGGTGGTCAAGCGCGATGTGGTCGAAGTGGTCACACCGGGCGTCTCGTTTCATGAGCAGCTACTTGATCCCAAGCGGGCTAACTATCTGGCTGCAGTGGTCTGGGGCACCGAGCGGAGCGAACGGGATCGTATTGGTCTGGCCTTTCTGGACGCTTCGACCGGTGAGTTTTCGGTAACAGAGGCGCCGGCGCATCGTCTGGAAGAACTGCTGCAGACCATTCAACCGGCTGAGGTGCTGGTCGACAAGCGGCAGCGGGAGCGACTGCAGGACGTTCGGGGCCTTTCGTTCGTGGTAACACCCCAGGAGGACTGGGTCTTCAGCTTCGACTATGCCTACGAAGTCCTGCTCCGGCATTTCAAGACGCACTCGCTCAAAGGGTTCGGCGTAGAGGAGTTGCGGCTGGGGCTGCGGGCGGCCGGTGCGGCACTGCACTATCTGGGCGAGACGCAGAAAGGACGCTTGCCCCATGTGCGCCGGCTGACGCGCTACGCCACCGATGAGTACATGGTGCTTGATCCGCAGACGAAGCGTAACCTGGAGCTGGTCGCTTCGCTGCAGGAGGGCACGCGGGAAGGCTCGCTCGTACAGATCCTGGACGAGACGCTCACGCCGATGGGCGGGCGGCTGCTCCGGCGCTGGCTACTACGGCCCCTCAAAAACGTACGGCAGATCGAAAAACGCCTGGAAGCCGTCGAGGCACTCGTGCGAGATCGCCACCTGCGCGAGCACCTGCGTGAAGAGCTGCGACAGATAGGTGACCTGGAACGATTGGCCGCCCGCGTCTGCACCGGACGCGCCACGCCGCGCGACCTGATGCACCTGCGGCTGACGCTTGAGCAGATTCCGCCCATCAAGCAGGCGCTGAGCGACGTCTCCTGTAGCACGCTGCGCCGGCTGGCCGAGCAGCTTACGCTCTGCACCCGGGTCGTCGAACGCATCCGTCAGGCGCTGGTCGATGATCCACCGGCTGCGTTGAGCGATGGGGGGGTGATCCGTGATGGCTTCAGCCCGGAACTGGATGAGCTGCGCGAGATCGCGCGTTCGGGCAAGGACTTTATCGCCCGCCTGCAGCAGAAAGAAATCGAGCGCACCGGGATTCCATCGCTCAAGGTGGGCTTCAACAAGGTGTTCGGGTACTACATCGAGGTTACCAACGCGCACCGCGATAAAATCCCACCGCACTACATTCGCAAGCAGACGCTGGTCAACGCCGAACGCTACATCACGCCTGAGCTGAAAGAGTACGAGGAAAAAATTCTTTCAGCCGAAGAAAAAATTGCCAGTCTGGAGGCCGAGCTGTTTAACCGGCTACGCCTGGAAGTGGCCGAGGCGACAGCCGAGCTGCAGCTCAACGCGTCGCTTTTGGCCATGCTGGATGTCTTCTGCAGCCTGGCCGAAGTGGCGGACCGCTACCACTATACGCGACCGGAGCTGCATGAGGGCACGGAGCTGCTCATCGAAGAAGGGCGCCATCCGGTGGTCGAGCGCACGCTCCCGCCCGGTGAACCCTTTATCCCAAACGATATCTATCTGGATACGCACTCGCAGCAGATCCTGATCATCACGGGGCCAAACATGGCAGGCAAAAGTGTGGTGCTGCGCCAGACCGGGCTGATTGTGCTGCTGGCTCAGATCGGCTCGTTCGTGCCGGCTCGCCGCGCGCGCATTGGCATTGTCGATCGCATCTTCACGCGCGTGGGCGCTTCGGACAACCTGGCCGCCGGCGAGAGCACGTTTCTCGTTGAGATGAACGAGACAGCCAATATTCTCAACAATGCCACGCCACGCTCCCTGATTCTACTTGATGAAGTCGGACGGGGCACCTCGACCTTCGACGGGCTGTCGATTGCCTGGGCGCTTGTCGAGTATCTGCACGAGACACCTTCGGTGGCCGCTCGCACGCTCTTTGCCACGCATTATCATGAGCTGAACGAGCTGGCCGAACGCTTTCCACGTGTGAAGAATTTTCGCGTGCAGGTAGAAGAGCACGATGGAAAAATCATCTTTCTGCATAAGCTGGTGCCGGGCGGCGCGGACCATTCCTATGGCATTGAGGTGGCCCGCATGGCCGGTTTGCCCGAACCGGTCATTAGCCGGGCGCGTGAGATTCTACGCCATCTGGAGGCGCAACATCTGGTCGTGGAGGCCCCGGCCGGTGATGGAGAGCCGATCCGGACGATGCGCTCGGCTCGCGCTGCGCATATTCCAGCCGATACGTCAGCCTTCCAGCTTTCGCTCTTCGCGCAGCCCGAACCGGATCCTGTGGCCGAGGAGCTCAAGGAACGGCTGCGCCAGCTTGATCCCAACCGCATGACGCCTATCGAGGCCCTATTGCTGCTGGACGAACTCAAGCGACTCGTAGCACGCCATGATTCGTGATTTTCTGGGCGCCTATCCACGCTTCGATGCCACCAATTTTATTGCGCCGAATGCTGTGGTTATTGGAGATGTAACGCTGGAACCCTATGCCAGCATCTGGTACGGTGCCGTCGTGCGGGCCGATGTGAACTGGATCCGCATCGGCGAGGCTTCCAATATCCAGGACGGGGCAATTATTCACGTCACGCGCGGTACGGCTCCTACGCTGATAGGTCCTCGGGTAACAGTAGGCCACGGTGCCGTGCTACATGGCTGTACGGTAGAGGAAAATGTGCTGATTGGCATCGGGGCAGTGGTGCTGGATGGGGCGGTGATCGGGCGCGACAGCCTGATCGGCGCCCGGGCGCTGGTGCCGCCCGGCATGCAAGTGCCCCCGCGTTCGCTGGTGCTGGGGGTGCCCGGACGTGTGGTGCGCACGCTTTCCGAGGAAGAAATTGCGCGTATTGCCCGCTACGCGCAGAACTACCTGGAATATAGCGCCATCTATCGAGGGGAGGTACGGCCCGAGCGCAATCCGTTCTATGATTCACCGGAAACCCGCGCCAGGTAGCCGGGTTAGCGCCGGGCCCTGCCATCAGACCAACCCTATCGAAGAAAAACCATGCGCATTTTAGTACTCGGAAGTGGAGGACGCGAACACGCAATTACCTGGGCTCTGGCGCAGAGCCCGCAACGTCCGGAACTGTTCATTGCGCCGGGCAACCCGGGCACGGCCATGCTGGGAACGAACGTACCGATAGCGGCTACCGACGCAGCCAATCTGCGCACACTGGTGCGCGAGCAGGGGATCGAACTGGTCGTTGTCGGACCGGAACAGCCGCTGGTCGAGGGAGTGGCCGATGCGTTGCGGGCTGAGGGCGTGCGCGTTGTGGGGCCGTCGGTGGCGGCTGCCCGACTGGAGGGCAGCAAGGCGTTCGCCAAGGCTTTTATGCAACGCCATGGCATTCCGACTGCTCCTTATCGAACCTTTTCGGCCGAGCAGTTCGATGAAGCCCTGGCGTATATCGACCGACACCCAGAGCCGCTCGTGGTAAAGGCCAGTGGCCTGGCAGCGGGCAAAGGGGCCGTCGTGTGTGCGACGCGGGAAGAGGCGCGTCGGGCGTTGCGCTGGATGATGGCAGAGGAGGGGCTGGGTAAGGCCGGTAGCGAAGTGGTGATCGAAGCCTTTATGGAAGGGGAAGAAGCCAGCGTCTTTGCGCTGACTGACGGACGTGACTATGTGCTGTTGGCCCCGGCTCAGGATCACAAACGCATTGGGGAGGGCGATACCGGACCCAACACGGGGGGCATGGGGGCTTATGCGCCGGCACCGGTGGTGACCGAGGCCGTACTGGGGCGGGTGGCCCGCGAGATTGTGGAGCCCGTGCTGGCCGGTATGGCCGATGAAGGACACCCGTATCAGGGAGTACTTTACTGCGGGTTAATGATTACTGAGGAAGGACCAAAAGTGGTAGAGTTCAACTGCCGCCTGGGGGATCCAGAGGCCCAGGTAGTACTGCCGGTGGCCGAAGTGGACTGGGTGGAGGTGTTCGATCGCGTGGCTTCGGGACAGGTGGTCGGTCTGAAGGTACCTCCGCCGCGTCGGGCCGCGGCCTGCGTGGTGCTGGCTTCGGAAGGCTATCCGGGTAGCTATCGCAAAGGGTTGCCCATTGAAGGGCTGGAAGCAGCCGAAGCGTTGGCGGACGTGATCGTCTTTCAGGCCGGCACGCGCCGTGCAGCAGATGGACGGCTGGTCACGGCCGGGGGCCGGGTGCTGGGCATAACAGCCGTAGCCGATACGCTGGCGTCGGCTATCCATCGCGCCTATGAAGCCGTCGAAGCGATCCACTTTGAGGGCAAATACTTCCGCCGTGACATCGGGCAGAAAGGGCTGGCGCGTCTGGCAGCGGCCGGTGCGCTATAGCTGGTGGCTTTACTGGGTGCTTGAGGCGTCGCTTGTCGCAGGGCAGACGCTGGACACGCTGCAACTGGAGCCACGGGCTGCGTTCATCGAAGCGCAGGCGCTGGCAGTCGATCCAACCGGACGTCTCTATGTGGCTGATGCAGGCCGACATGCGGTGATCCGGATGGCCCCCGATGGACGGGTCGAAGCGGTACTGGGCGGACCGGGCAGCGGACCAGGTCGCTTCGACACCCCCGTAGCCGTTGATGCACAGACTGGCCTGTCGTTCTGGGTGGCTGAAGCCGGTAATCAACGGCTGCAACGACTTTCCTGGCGGGGGCTGCCGCTGGAGACAGTGCCCCTACCGATGGGAATCGTCCCGGCCGCTGTCCGACAGCTTGGACGATGGCTGTTTGTGCTGGATGCAGCAGCAGCACGACTCTGGCGGCGTGGACCAGATGGGCGCTGGCAGGTCGCGGACGCGCTCGACCGTGGTGCGTTGCAGCGTCCAGTAGCACTTACGATCGGACCAGGTAATCGGCTGCTCATTGCCGATGCGGCCCGGCGCGTGGTGCTCGCCTACGACCACCGAGGCACGTTCGAAAGGCCATGGATCCCGTCGCTGCCCGGTACGCCACGAGCAATGGTTGCGCAGAGCGACACGCTCTGGCTGGTGATCGATAACCAACTAATGCGCTACCTGCCCGCTGGACAGCTACAGGCTATGGGGTGGCTTCCGTTCGACGTGGTGGGGTTGGTATGGCAGGGCAGGCGTGGATGGATTCTGTCGCGCCAGCACCTTTATTATGCTCAGTTGTCGGTTCCCGGACGCAGGTAGGCCGTGGTGCTCAGAATTTCGGCCACGATTTTGTATTTACGTTGCGGGGTCAGCATGTTGGCCTTGCGCAGCGCCCGCATGCGATCTTTGAGACTACGGACGTGCGCCTGGAGAAACAGCAGGTTTTCCTGAATGTACCGCTCGGCCGCCTTCAAGGCCTGTTCGCCTACGTCAGTCTTCATCATCGAATACAACGTTTACAGGTTTAATGGTTAAGCCTGTAGATTTGCAGCTGACAATATGTATGCCGACGAGCTGGCTGCTGGCGGCTTCTTGATGCCTGCACTCGCAAATTACGATATTATGCGTAAGCAGTAACCAAGCCGGCCTGCATGCCCATGATCGCTGTGTTACGAGAAGGGTAGGGAGTTATTCCAAAACGAACCCGCAGGAACGGTGCGGCCGCCTTCAGGGCTGGTCGGCTGGGTGTTGCTACTGGGAATCATCGGGCCGGCCTACGGGCAAACTTTTCCGGGAACGCTTGCTTGGCAGGATACGCTGCAGGTAGGCACAACGCGCGTCTTTGTGCTTCGTCCGTTTATACTTAGCCAGACGGTGCAGGTCTGGCTCGACGATCAACCGCTGGATACCACGGCATACCGCCTGGATGCTGTTCAAGGGGTGCTGGTGCTGGCCGACAGTCTGCAGGGCAGGCGGCTCGTGGTGGCCTATCGCACGCTTCCTTTTACGGTGCCTCCTGTGTATCAGCGCTACCAGGCGCGCCTGTTGCCGCCGGTTGACGTGGCATCGGAGGATCCACCTCGAACTACGACGCCGGCTTCAATCCCGCAGTTTGCTGCTGGACTACGGCCACGTGGACGCATCACCCGGGGGATTGTGACGGGCAACCGTCAGGACGTATCCGTTGCTTCTGCCCTGCAACTTGAGCTCAGCGGAGAAGTAGCTGAAGGCGTTACGCTGGAGGCATTGCTCAGCGATGCCGACGTGCCCCTCAGTCCTGAAGGGACCACCCAACGCCTGCGCGAATTTGACCGCATCTCCGTACGTCTGCAAGCGCGCCATGCGCAGGTGCAACTGGGTGACTACGAGCTTACGCTGGGCGAAGGAACGCTCTATGGGGTGCAGCGCAAGCTGCAGGGAGCCATGCTGAAGGCTCAATTGCCGGGCACCGGGCCAATCCGACGTATAACCTTCCAGGTTTCAGGAGCCGTTTCCAGAGGAACCTACCGTCGTCAGGTTATCCTTCCCATTGAAGGGGTACAGGGACCCTATCGTCTTACCGGAGCTGCGGGCGAACCCTTTGTGCTGGTGCTGCCTGGCACTGAGCGCGTTTATCTGGACGGCCGCCTGCTCGAACGCGGTACCGATTATGTAATCGACTATGCGACGGGCGAGCTAACCTTCACCCCCCGCCATCTGATCACGGCAGAGCGTCGCATCAGTGTCGAATTTGCGTACACCATAGGCAACAGCGCACGCTCACTGGTAGCCTCTCAGGCGCATCTGGAGCTGGGACGTACACGTACAGTGGCTTTTCTGGAGGTAGGCGCATTGCGAGAGGCGGATGGGCGGCGCTTTGGCGAGACGTTTGGCCTGACGCGTGCCGATTCGCTGGCGCTTCGCCAGGCTGGTGACGGGATGGCCGTTCGTTCTGGCGCCGAGCAGGTGCCGTTCGATCCAGAAGCACCTTATGTGCTCTACACACGCGAGGTGCGAACGCTGCCCGACGGCACGACCGACACGGTCTACGTCGCCCTGACAGGTCCACCACCGCCTGGTACGCCTGTCTATCGCGTGACCTTCAGCCGGGTAGGACCAGGACGCGGACGGTACGTTCGGGCCGGACAGGCCATCAATGGCATCGTGTACGTTTACCGGGGACCCGGTCAGGGCGACTACGAACCCGTACGTCTGCTGCCCACGCCCCTGCTACACCAGTTGGTCGGCGTGCGGGTTGGGGTACATCCGCGGCCGGGCTGGACCGTCGGAGGGGAATGGGCCCGTTCGCGCTACGATGCCAACCGCCTTTCGCCCTACGATGCCGCCGACGATATGGCCGACGCCTATCGGCTCTTTTTCCGGGTTGATTCGCTGCCGTTGCCTCTTGGACGCCTGACAGCGGCGCTGCAACGCCAGCACCTCAATGCGAATTTCGCGGCCTTTAGCCGCATCCAACCAGTTGAATTTGCTCGCCGATGGAACTTGAATGTGCGGGATCTGACCGAAATCAGCGGGGCTTTTGTGCAACCCATCATGGAGACGGCCGATGAGGTTCGCCTGGACTGGCGGGCAGGGCAGGACGTGGCGTTTTCGTTGGAGCTGGGACAACTCCAGCGGCCGGGACAGTTTCGTGGCAAGCGACAGGCACTCGGCCTGGTGATGGGCCGCGAAACAACTGCGCAGCTTCGCTACCGACTGGAGCAGATCCGAAGTCGACGCGAGGTAGCCGCCGAACGAGGACGCTGGCTTCGACAGGAGGGACGACTGGCCTTTCCCCGGGTAGCCGGGCTAATGCCTTACCTGGAGGCGTTGCATGAAGACCGCCGCCAGCGGACGCTGGCTTCCGACAGCCTGCACACAGGCTCGCTTGCTTACCTGGAGGTGCGGCCCGGGCTTATCTGGCAACGACCAACGTTGCAGGCCGAGCTGTCAATGAGCTGGCGGAAGGAAGCCGATGTGTGGCAGGGGCAACGTTTCCTTTCAGGCCGAATCTGGACGATGCAGGGACGGCTGCAGTACAGCACCGGCACTCGTTGGGGCACTACCGTTGAGCTGGGCTATCGGCGCCGGCATACGCCCCCGCGCTTTGCCGCCCGGTATCCACAGGATCAGACGCTGGCCGTTCGCTGGGATGGGTTTGTACGCAGCCGTCAACAACTGGTAGGGGTAAACTGGCACTATAGTGTCCAGAGCGAGCGGGCGCCCGTTTTGCAGGAAGTGTACGTGCGCACCGGTCCGGAATTTGGCCAGTACGTCTGGGAAGATTTTAACGGTGACGGCCTGCCGCAGGTGGATGAGTTCGTGCCGGAGACATTACCAGATGAAGGCGTTTACGAACGCGTGCTGGTCCCCTCCGACTCGCTTACGGCGGCAACGGCCATCGCGTCACGGCTACAACTGGAACTGGCGCCCGGCTGTCGCTGGGAGGCGCTCCGAATGCTTACATTGCGAACGATCGTCGAGCTCCGTGATCGCACACGGGATCCGGCACTCGGCCGCCTGCTTCTGCTCGATCCGGCCCATCTACTACGTTCCCGCACCACACTGGATGGCCGATTGCGGCTGGTACAGGACGTCTATCTATGGCGGGGGCATCCAGATCGGAGCTTTACGCTGTCGGTGGCCGGTGTGCGCACGCTGGCGCAGCGAGCCACAGGAAAGGAGCAGCGATCCATACTGCGGGGATATCTGGAGGCACGCTACCGGCTGGCCGGGCAGTGGATACTGGCGCTGGAGGCCGAGGCGCAGCGCGATCGCCAGAGGAGTGAAGGGCTGCGCGGCCGTACCTATCGGCTTCGGCAGTACCGGTTGCAGCTCAGGCTGGATCGCCTGCTGGATCGCGGACGGGTAGGCAGTGCATTGGTGATCGGACGGGGGCTGGCCGACCTGCCGCTACGGCTGTGGCTGGTGCGTCTGCCGCTTGAAGTCGAACGGACACGGCCCGGGAATGAACGGGTGCGGCTGCGCTTCGAGCCAGCCTACGTATGGCAGCAGGGAAGGCTGGAAGGCCCCGCAGGTTATCTGCTTGCCAATGGACTGGCCGCCGGTTGGAACATGACCTGGGGAGTGGAACTGGACCGCACGCTCGCGGGCAATCTTGAGCTGACGGTGGGCTATCATGGCCGATGGCGCACAGCCGCGCCCTTTCGTCACACGCTACGCGTGGAGTTGAGCGCGGTGTTGTGAGTTTTACAGGCGTCCTGAATGCAGAATAACCCAGATCAGATAAGCGGCAAGGAGGATTGTCAGCAAAAAACCAAAGCCCAGGGCTGGACCGATCAGGTGCTCTATGGTAGGCAGGCGCACTGCCGTCATGAGCACGGCGAGTCCAATGATGAAAGCTGCCGTCAGCATACCTAACACCAGTCGGTTTGTCAGTCGCTCCAGCCGGGCAATGAAGGGCTCAAAGCCTTCCGGCCGCATGCCCATCTGGATTCTGCCTTGCTCCAGCGCATGAAGCAGGCGTCTAAGCTGGCGGGGAAGGGTCAGACCAAATTCAGCGGCTTCCAGGGTAGCCCATCCCAGTCGCCGCATCCATGGCAGCGGCAGGTAGCGATGCAGTAGCAAATGCTGGACGTAACCGGGGAGTAGGGTCGTCACCCGAAAGTCGGGGGCCAGTTGCCCGGCCAGTCCTTCGGCCATCATGATGGTCTTCAGGAGCAGGACCAGGTTGGCAGGCAGGTGTAAACGGTGGCGGCGGACAATGGCCAACACTTCCTTCAGGATTGGCGCAATCCGCAGTTCCTGGAGAGGCCGGTCGTAGTAGCTCAGCATAAAGTGGCGCAGATCCTCGCGAAGAACAGCGCGATCCACGTGCCGTCGGGCCACGCCCAGTTCCAGAAAGGCATCGACCAGTCGATCTGGATCTTGCTGCGCAAGGGCCAGCAGGAGCTGGGCCAGTCGGTCCTGCGTAGCGGTGTCCACGACGCCTACCATACCGAAGTCGATGAGGCCAATGGTGCCGTCGGTTTCGACAAAAAAGTTGCCTGGATGTGGATCGGCATGAAAAAAGCCATCCTCGAAGACCATTTGCATCAGGATACGGGCGATGCGTTCGGCCAGTTCGGTGCGGTTGAAGCCGGCGGCGTCGAGGGCCGCCAGGTCGTCGATTTTGATGCCTCGGATGCGCTCCAGCGTGAGCACGCGCGAGGTGGAGTAGTCCCAGAATATGCGAGGGATGTGGACGGTCGGATTGTTGGCGAAGTTCTGAGCAAAACGTTCAGCATTGCGGCCTTCGCGCAGGTAGTCCAGTTCGGCCCGGAGCGTCAGGGCAAATTCCTGGACGATGCCGACGATGTCGTAGGTTTCGGCCAGCTCCCAGTGGCGGCGGGCCGTGTGGGCCAGGTTCAGTAGCAGTTCCAGGTCCTGTTCGACCTGCTCGACCACGCCGGGGCGTCGCACCTTGATGACCACTTCGGTGCCGTCGGGCAGGGTGGCTGCGTGGGCCTGTCCGATGGAGGCGGCCGCTAACGGTTGGGGATCGAAGTGGGCGAACAGTTCCGTGATGGGGCGTCCCAGTTCGGTTTCGATGATGGACTGTATGACCTCAGCAGGGACCGGCGCGGCTGCATCCTGGAGTCTGGCCAGTTCCCGTTGATAGGAAGGGGGAAGCAGGTCGGCGCGGGTGGCCAGAAACTGACCGAGTTTGATCCAGGCAGCGCCCAGTTCATCGAGCGCCATGCGCAGGTGTTCGGGAGCGGCGTAGGGTTCTGCGCGGCGGGGGTGGCCCAGCAGACCGCGGTGTAGCGGGACGAACCGGTCGAGGCCTGCAATGCTTACCAGATAGCCCAGACCATGCCGGAGCAGCACTTCGGCAATCTGGCGGGCCCGCCGCGCCCGTGTTAGGGCAGGTGGCAACATAATTGTATCGCGTCATTTTTTAACATTCTACGTGTCTACGGATAAAAAGGCAAAACAAATAAAATAACGATTTACGATTGTGTGGTATTTACGAAGTCGTAATTTGCTATATAAAAAGCCCCGAGGCTTCTCGGGGCTTTAGTTAAAGTCGTTGAATTGTCTTATTTATTGCTTAGTTAAAGCTGAATTTATAAGTTTATCTAATTGAAGAGTAAATCTATTAATAGAAGAATTGCAAACAGAACCCATTATTACATCTCTGCTTCCTTTTTTGTCTACAACATATCCTAAAGCTTCAACATCCTGACTACTTGCCGATGAGGCGATACGCCTTGACAAAAGGATCTCTCCACTGGAATTTAAAATTTCAACCCTACCTTCATGAGAACAATAATAAGTAGCTTGGCTAGTTCCTCCACCGAAAAGAGTCTTTAAAGCTGTTGATGTAGCGCTTTCATTAAGCTGATAAACGGATTTAACTTTTTCTAAAATAATTCGTACTGCCACAGAGTCTTCAGCTATAGGATCAAACTTAAGATGCATGTAACGTTGAAGAATCTGTCGCATGGATTCAATCTG
>JALSJJ010000195.1 GCA_026989375.1 Rhodothermus sp. | reverse complement strand
CACCCAATTGCGTGAATCTGGAGGTGCACTCGCCGGCCACACACCTGCTGACCGTACGCCATCTCGACAAGGTCGGAGTGCTGGCCTCGGTGCTTGACGAGGTGCGACGGGCCAACTGGAACGTACAGGAGATGGAAAACCTGATCTTTGCCGGAGCGCGTGCTGCCTGCGCGCGCATTCGGTTCGACGGACGTCCGGATGAAGCCGTCGTGCAACGCATAGCGGCACTCCCGGATGTTCTGGCCGTTTCACTGATACCCCTTCACTGAGGAACCCACAAAAACAAAGAGGGAGCCATGACACAACCTGCAACCCTGCAAGCTCCGGTATTTCGTACGGCAAGCGGCCGGGTCTATAACTTTTCCGCCGGTCCAGCCGTGCTGCCTGAGCCGGTTTTGATGGAAGTCAGGGAAGAGTTGCCTGTCTATCGGGACCTGGGAACTTCTATCTTGGAAATCAGCCACCGCTCCTCAACGTATGCCGACATCGACGCCTCGGCCAAGGCCCTGCTACGCAAATTGCTGGGATTGGATGAGAAGTGGCACGTGCTGTTTTTGCAGGGGGGCGCTTCGCTACAATTTCATCAGGTGCCCCTGAACTTTCTGCCCCGGGATGGGTCGGCCGACTATCTGATTACGGGATCCTGGGCGAAAAAAGCCTACAAAGAGGCTCAGTTTCTTGGAAAGGCGCGGGTAGCAGCCAGCAGCGAGGATCGGAACTTCAGCTACATTCCGGATCCCTCTACGTGGAATCTGGATCCGAAGGCGGCCTATCTCCACTTTACTTCAAATAATACAATCTATGGCACGCAGTTTCAGACCGAGCCAGAGGCAGAGGTACCGCTGGTATGCGATGCCTCCAGTGACTTTTTGAGTCGCCGCATCACCCCGGAACGGTATGGTTTAATCTACGCCGGTGCTCAGAAAAATGTGGGACCGGCCGGGGTGACCGTGGTGCTCATTCGTGACGACTTCCTGCAGCGTCGGAATCAACCATTGCCTACGATGCTTGACTATGGCACGCATGTGGGCAAAATCTTTAACACCCCGCCGGTTTTCGCTGTTTACATTGTCGAGAAAGTATTGCGTTGGCTGGAAGGACTGGGTGGGTTGCCGGCCATTGAAGCCATCAACAACCGAAAGGCCCAGCTGCTCTACGAACGCATTGATCGAAGCGAATTCTACCGGGGTACGGCCGAACCCGCTTCACGCTCTAAAATGAACGTAACCTTCCGCCTGCCCAGCGAGGAGCTGGAGCAGCGCTTTGTGGAGGAGGCCAGGCAGGCCGGGCTTATCGGACTGAAAGGCCACCGCTCAGTAGGGGGATTGCGGGCCTCGATCTATAACGCCTGCCCGATCGAGGCTGTCGAAGCCCTTGTATCGTTCATGGACTATTTTGAGCAAAGATAT
Organism: Rhodothermus sp.; assembly: GCA_026989375.1. Taxonomy (GTDB): domain Bacteria; phylum Bacteroidota; class Rhodothermia; order Rhodothermales; family Rhodothermaceae; genus Rhodothermus. The sequence continues at coordinate 10,079 of JALSJJ010000195.1, read as the reverse complement.
GGTTGATTTTGTGTGATGGATTGGTCAATATTTGCGGCAGGCATTGCTGTACGTATGCTTGCGATGTTTATTACGAAAGGCCACCGGGTACGCCTGCGTTTTTAAGCAGGGAATAGAAGGTGGCCTTGTGTTTATATTGATTGATAGTTGGATCGGGCTAAAAGGAGGTGGCAGCGGTTTGTGGCTACGGGGGCGGCATGGTTTTTTCGGCCAGCCTCCGCGGTATGAGGAAGAAGGGGCAGCGCCAGTAGGGTCAACGTTCGTTTTTAGCCCTGTAACATAAGCAAATTCCTAACATGGCTGTGCAAATTGGCGTTCCGGCCGAAACAGCGGCGGGCGAGCGGCGGGTAGCGCTGGTGCCCGATGTGGTAAAGCGTCTGACGCAGCAGGGTATGACCGTACGGGTGGCTCAGGGGGCTGGAGCCAGGGCATACTTTACGGATGCGGATTATGAAGCGGCTGGTGCGCAGGTGGTAACTCAGGAGGAAGCCTGGGCCGCTGATCTGGTGGTGCACGTACAGCCCCCATCGGAAGAAGAAATCCCCCTGCTGCGTTCGGGCAGTGTACTTATCGGGTTTTTGAGTCCACTCGATCATCCTGAACGCGTTGAGAAGCTAGCCCGCCAGGGAGTGACGGCACTGGCTATGGAGCTGGTGCCCCGTATTTCACGAGCGCAGAAAATGGACGCGCTTTCGGCCATGGCGGCTGTGGCGGGCTACAAAGCCGTGTTGATTGCGGCCAACCTGCTGCCCAAGTTTTTCCCGCTGCTGACGACGGCTGCCGGGACCGTACGGCCGGCCAATGTGCTGGTACTGGGAGCTGGCGTGGCCGGACTCCAGGCCATTGCAACAGCGCGACGTCTGGGCGCGCGGGTGTCGGCCTACGATATCCGGGATGTGGTCAAAGAGGAAGTGCAGAGTCTGGGAGCCACGTTTGTGGAGTTGCCCTTTGAGGTACCCGATGCGCAGGATGTGTCGGGGTACGCCAAGGCACTGGCCGAGGAGAAGCAGCGGCAACAGGCCCAGCTTCTGGTGCCCCATATCGGGCGTTCGGACGTGGTGATCTCCACGGCTCAGGTACCGGGACGGCGGGCGCCCGTGTTGATTACCGAAGAAGCTGTGGCTGCCATGCAACCCGGTTCGGTGATTGTCGATCTGGCTGCTCCCAACGGGGGCAACTGTGTATTGACGCGGCCAGGTGAGACTGTTGTGCATAACGGCGTCCATATTGTCGGACCTCTGAACCTGCCCGCCGAAATGCCGGTGCATGCCAGTCAGATGTATGCGCGAACGCTGCTGGCCATGATTCAGGAGTTCACGACGCCTGAAGGCTTTACACCTAACTTTGAAGACGAAATCTTCAAGAGTGCCTGCGTTACCTATAACGGTGAGGTGGTTAACGAGCGCGTGCGTGCGTTACTGGCCGCCTGACAGGGCAAGTATTTGAACGGACCGATAGGTGCGTGCCATGTTGGATAATCTGATCATTTTCGTACTGGCTGCTTTTGTAGGCTTTGAAGTCATCAGTAAGGTACCGCAGACGCTGCATACGCCGCTCATGTCCGGTTCCAATGCGATCAGCGGGATCACGATCGTGGGCGCGCTGGTCGTGGCCGGTATGGTGGGCGGTACCTGGTCGAAATGGCTGGGATTGGTGGCGTTAATTGCCGCTACGATTAACGTAGTGGGCGGCTTTCTGGTAACTGACCGTATGCTCCAGATGTTCAAGACGCGAGCGCAGCGGGCACAAACCTCCGAAAAGCAGGAAGTGTCCGAGCCGGCAGCCATGTCCTGATGCTGGTGGACTTTAACCTGTTGGCGTACCGATGAAGACTACGCTGATTGACCTGACTTACCTGCTGGCAGCAGCCCTGTTTATCCTGGGCCTTAAACGACTGCAGTCGCCCAAGACAGCCCGTGGGGGCAATCAACTGGCTGCGCTGGGTATGTTGCTGGCGGTAGTGGCCACGCTGTTTTTGCATCGGATTGTGACGCCTGTTGAAATGATTGCCGGATTGGTGATCGGGGGGAGCATCGGCGCTGTGCTGGCCAGACGTGTTGAAATGACGGCCATGCCCGAGCTGGTAGCTGCTTTCAACGGGTTTGGGGGGCTGGCTTCGGCGTTAGTGGCTACCGCTGAAGTTGCCCGTTATCTGATCCCAGAAAAGCCCACGGCGGCAATCGCTGCCTTGCTTCCAGCCGTAGAGCAGGTACCTTTCGATGCCGTTCAGGCCATCACGGTGGTACTCAGCGTGCTGATCGGACTGGTGACGTTTGCGGGTAGTTTTGTGGCTTTTGGCAAGCTGGGCGGGTACATTACCGGCAATCCGGTGCTTTTTCCGGGAATGCGGCTGCTGACCTTGCTGGTAACGCTGGGCGCGCTGGTCTCCATAGGATTTGTGGTAGCCGGTGCCGATGCGTTCCCGGCGGTTGCCGACCCGGTTGTCTGGGGGATCGTGGCCCTTTCCGGGCTGGCGCTTGTGCTGGGAGTGCTCCTGGTGATCCCGATCGGCGGCGCCGATATGCCCGTGGTCGTTTCACTACTCAACTCGTACTCAGGACTGGCGGCGGCTGCTACCGGATTTGTGCTGGACAACACAGCGCTGATCGTTAGCGGTGCCCTGGTGGGGGCTTCGGGATTGATCCTTACCCGGATCATGTGTGAGGCCATGAATCGTTCCCTGCTGAACGTGTTGCTGGGAGGGTTTGGAGGCGAAGCAGGAGATGGTGCTGCTGTAGCCGCTGCCGAAGGAAAAACAGTCCATGAGGCAACCGTTGAAGATGCAGCTATTCTGCTGGCCTATGCCAACAAAGTGATCATCGTCCCCGGTTACGGCATGGCAGTGGCCCAGGCCCAGCACCAGGTGCGTGAGCTGGCCGATCTGCTGCAGGAGCGAGGGGTGGAAGTCAAGTATGCCATTCATCCCGTGGCCGGACGAATGCCCGGACACATGAATGTGCTGCTGGCCGAAGCCAATGTGCCTTACGACCAGCTCTACGAAATGGACGAAATCAATGATGAGTTTGCCACGGCCGATATCGCGCTGGTTGTCGGGGCGAATGACGTGGTAAACCCGGCGGCTCGCTACGACAAAAACAGCCCGATCTATGGAATGCCCATTCTGAACGTCGACCAGGCCAGGACGGTGCTTGTGCTCAAGCGCAGCCTGCGGCCAGGCTACTCGGGCATTGAAAATGAACTGTTCTATCTGCCTAACACGCGCATGCTCTTTGGGGATGCCAGAGAATCGCTGATGAAGTTAATTGGCGAAATCAAGAATCTATAGTAAGTAGAAAAAAGGCGATCACAACTCCAAAGGCCGGAGTTGCCTCCGGCCTTTTTTCTGGAAGCGATAAATGAACCATAGGAGCCGTACGCTGTCATTGCAACTGCGTCGTCTACTGACCCGCATTCACAGGCCTGCTTCTGCAGCCGGGGCGTCGATCAATTCGGTCATCCACCAGGTGGGTAGGGCAAAGGCCGCGCGATGAACATCGGGATTATAATAGCGGGCAGTCAGTAGCCGTTGCGGCTCACGTGCCGAATGACCGTCCTTGGTGCAGGCCACAAATGCCATCTGAGCACCAACGTACGTAAAGATAGTCGCCTGGTAAACTTCGACCCGTGGGAATACCTGACGCAACCGGGCAACACCGTCGCGTACGATCGGCCCGTCAAACAAAGGCATGCACAAGTGACGAACAAACACGCCACCCGGCTTCAAACAGGCCCAGGCGTTGCGAATAAATTCAGGAGTAAAAAGTACCTCGCCCGGTCCTACGGGATCGGTTGAATCGACCAGGATCGCATCGAAAGGTTGCTGGCGTACCGCTTCTTCCGCCACGTACTGGGCGGCGTCCCCAATGATTAACGAGACCCGAGGATCGTCATAATTGCCGTGAAATCCAAGGTACTCCTTACAACGCTCAATGACAACCTGGTCGATTTCGACCATGACCACCCGACGTACCCAGTCATGGCGAAGCACCTCGCGTAGCGTACCCCCATCACCGCCACCAATAATCAGCACCGACGCATTCTGGGTACTGGCTGGAAGAGCCCCCAGCAGGGGGACATGCGTGAGCATTTCGTGGTAGATGAACTCATCTCCCTGAGTTGTTTGCAGGTTACCGTCCAGAACCAGTACGCGACCGAAAAAAGGATGCTCGTAAATCTCCAGCAACTGATAAGGAGTTTGCTCCCGGTGGAGCAACCGCATGCGCAGGCCCAGCGTTACGTCGTCGGTGCCCGTCTCGTACCACCAGACTGGTTCGTTCTCTGAAGCAGACGCAAATGCTGCCATCCTTGATTGTGTCCTGATACGATCGAAAAACTGCTTAGCCTACCACGGCAGGGGGCTTCGGGTTTCGCCGTCGGAATCTTTTCCCGGGGATTGAACATTCGATCCGCAAAAAAAAGCAAGCCTATGGCCGCACCATATGTTGTCGACGGTACGGATTTACGGGAACGACTGAGCTGCATTCAGGAACGGATAGAACGCGCCTGTCGTCGCGCCGGACGGTCCCCCGAGGAAATAACACTGATCGGCGTAACCAAGACGTTTCCCGTGTCGCTGGTTCAGGCAGCGCGGGAAGCTGGATTGCGACACTTCGGGGAAAACCGCGTGCAGGAGCTGGTGGCCAAGGCGTCTGTATTGCCCGGACAGATCGACGGCGGAGATATTACCTGGCACATGATTGGGCACCTGCAGCGTAACAAGGCTAAAGATGTCGTGGCCCATGCCGACTGGCTGCACAGCCTGGACAACCTTCGGTTGGCCGAGACCCTGGAGCGACGAGCAACCATGGCCAACCGCGTGCTTCCCTGTTTCGTGCAGGTGAACGTTTCCGGTGAGGCCACCAAATTTGGGCTGGCTCCGGAGGCTGTCCATAACTTTCTGGATGCGCTGGCGCCTTTTGAACACCTGGAAATTGTGGGCCTTATGACGCTGGCTGCTCCAGCCGAAGATCCGGAGGCAGTACGGCCCCAGTTTCGCTTGCTGCGTCGCCTGGCCGAAACGTATTCCCCGAAGCGCAATCCGCGCGTGCAACTTCGCTACCTTTCGATGGGTATGAGTGGCGATTTCGAGGTGGCCATTGAGGAAGGCGCTACCCATGTGCGCATTGGAAGTGCTCTGTTCGGCCCTCGACGAGAAGCCTGAGATGCAGCACGCCGCTTTTTTTTCTATCTTGGAATATACGGAGCCAGCCGGGAGGCGATCATGAAACTCACGCCACTGGATATTCGCAAGCAGGATTTTACACGGGCATTTCGTGGGTACGAAACGACCGAAGTTCAGGCTTTCCTGCAGACGATTGCCGAACAGTGGCAGCAACTGCTGGAAGAAAATCGCCGGCAGGCTGACCGCATCCGTGAGTTGGAAGAGAAGCTGACCCACTACCGCCGCATTGAGGAGGCACTGCAACAGGCCCTGGAAACAGCCCGCGAAAATGCCCGCCAGATGCTTGAACAGGCCGAACGCAAGGCGCGTCTCCTGGTGGAGGAGGCGCAGGCGCGCGCCAATGAAATCCGCTGGCAGGCTGAACAGGAACGCCGACAGCTCCAGCAGCGCATGGCCGAGCTGGCCGAGCGCCGTGATGAATTGATCGCCCGGTTGCGCGCTTTCCTGCAGGCCGAAATGGAGGTGCTGGCCAAGTTCGAGGCCCGCATGTTGGTCTCGCCGCCGGAGTCGGAGCAAGCCGCTGCGGCATCGGTTGTTCAGTCGGACGTAGTGCAGCAGGTCGAACGCAATGAACCCATGCTCTCAGAGGCATCCGGAGTAGCAGGCTCCGGAGCAGAAAGTACGGACCTTGGAGAAACGTCGCGCTCCGAAGCGGAGGAGAGCATAGTGGAGGGGGAGGCTTCCCCCATGGTGCCGCGTTTTGCGACGTTTCAAGAGCAACCCGAACCGTCGGTATCACCGGAGCCCCCAGCAGAACCCTCTGCACCACCGGAGACGCCTCCTGAACGGAAAGGATGGACGGTGCGCAGCATTGTGGGAACGCCTCCTCCGGCTTCGCAGGGGGCTGGCGAGACACCGCCCGATCCTTCCCCGGACCAGCCAAACGAAGAATTTGAAAAGATCCGTCGTATCCTGAAAGACCTGGACTGATCGAAGCCATGCAGGAGTCGTTGTTCGACATCGAAACATACCGGGCCCAGGTTGAAGCGGCGGCTACGTATATCCGTGAACGTACGACGTTGCAGCCGCGTCTGGGCATTATTCTGGGTACCGGCCTGGGCGAACTGGCCCGCGAGATCGAGGCCGAGACGACGTTGCCCTACGACGAGATTCCACATTTTCCACTTTCTACTGTTGAATCGCATCACGGACGTCTGATCATCGGCCATTTAAGCGGTGTGCCGGTCTATGCCCTGCAGGGACGGTTTCATCTTTATGAGGGCTACACGCCCCGTCAGGTCACCTTCCCGGTGCGTGTGCTGGCGACTCTGGGCATCGACACGCTCTTCATCTCCAACGCGGCCGGCGGTATGAACCCGCTATTCCGGCGAGGGGATCTGATGCTGATCACCGACCATATCAACCTGCAGGGACAGAACCCGCTGGTTGGACCGAATGTCGAAGCCTGGGGACCACGCTTCCCTGACATGAGCGAACCCTACGACCCGGAACTGCGTCGTCTGGCGGAGGAGAAGGCTCTGGAGCTGGGTATCAAGCTTCAGCAGGGGGTTTATGTGGCGGTGCTGGGGCCCAATCTTGAAACCAAAGCTGAATATCGTTTCTTGCGCCTTATTGGGGCCGATGCGGTGGGCATGAGCACGGTACCTGAGGTGATCGTGGCCCGACACATGAACCTGCGCGTGCTGGCCATTTCGGTTATTACCGACGAGTGTTTTCCAGATGCGCTGGAGCCGCTGTCGCTTGAAGCCGTACTGGCAGCCGCTGCCGAGGCCGAACCCCGGCTGACGCGTTTGATGAAGGCCGTAGTAGCAACGGTCGGTCAGCAGACCACCGCGCCTACAAGCTGAACGATCGTGGGTGAGGCTGGGTAGGAAGGAATCTGGGACTGAGGCGCATTGGGAAGCTTCCCTGAAAGCGCGTCGCTGTCACAGATTTACCGTTGGTTAGAAGACCGCTTTGTCTTTACGCGATCTGCTCCCTATCCGAAAGACGCGTCTTCAGAACCAGGTGCAGACCTGAAAGATACGGCTGTGTGCTTTGTTGTTGATGGAGCGCGGCTGAAGCCCGGAAGCTGTTGAGGGCTTGGAGCTCCTGAAACGATGGTCTCCTTTCGATGGCGCGGACGGTCTCGATAATGATGGCGAGGAATCCTTTCCGGTAGAGGCTCAGGCCAGCCGAGAGCTGGTTGTATGCGGGCCGAAGTCGATCAACCGACTGCTCGGTACGTTGAAGACCAGCACGCGGGTGCATTTCGGTACCTGTATGGCCCCGATTCCGCTGTCCTTTGGTCAGTTCCTGTGGCCGGGATATGAGCGGGAAACGCTGAGGGGCAACATTGTCTGCGTTCAGATGCCCTGAGCCAGCCAACCACGACCTGCCCACGCTGGCTGAAATGCGCACTATCCTACAGACGAGCGACTATGACCGCACGTTCTATGAAGACATCTACGCGCTATGCAGTGCCCGGGTGTTGTACGTGCAGCGTTTGCGCCGTCGCTTATGTTAGGATGGGCGGGATCTCCTGATGGGGGCGCGCGTCTGGTTGCCAACCCAGCCGCAGAGAGAGCGTCCGCGCCGTTTCCAGCACAAGTGGGACGAGCTGGGGGAGCCGTTCGTCGGGCAGCCGAATAGCTGGAGCGGAAAGGCTGAGGGCTGCAACGACACGCCCGGTTGCATCACGAACCGGAGCGGCCAGGCAGCGCACCCCGATTTCGCGCTCTTCGCGGTCGAGGGCGTACCCCTGCTGGCGTACCTGGGCCAGCTCCCGGCGTACGGCATCCAGCCGGGTCAGCGTCTGCGGTGTGAATGCGACAAACGGTTCGGGGCCCAGTAACTGACGCACTTCGTCCTCCGGTCGCCAGGCCAGCAGCACTTTGCCGACGCCCGTGCAGTGCAGCGGCACGCGCGCACCAAGCCGGGTAAACATGCGTAGCATCTGATGACTTTCAACCTGTTGAATGTAGACCGCTTCGGTACCGTCAAGGACCGCCAGGTTGACCGTTTCGTTGACCCGGGCCACCAGTTGCTGCATCGCTTCAAGGGCCAGCGTCGAAAGACTATTCGGATGGCAAAAAGCCTGGCCGATCTCGTACGCCCGTACACCGATGCGCCAGAGGCCGGTGGTCTCTTCCCAATCGACAAAGCCTCGACGCCGCAACGTCTCCAGCAGTCGATAGGCGGTGCTGGGGGTTAATTCGGTGCGTCGGGCCAGCTCCGAAAGCGAAAGCATCTCACCACTTCCCAGCACCTCAAGCAGCCGAAGGCCACGCTCCAGGGCACGTACTCCTGTCGGTTCGCCTGTACGTGCACGTCCGGGTTTGCGGTTTGCCATGCTACATTTTCGTTGCTATTTCCGTTTAATAAAAAATAATTTCATTGATTGACAAAGTCAAGGGAATGCGTTAAGTTTGGAGTGCAGTCTGCAATCAAATCGGGGAGGGATCCATGCAAGGCATCGAAATTCGAGGTGCGCGGCTGCCTGAAGCCGATCAGGTGCTGACGCCCGAAGCCATGGATTTTTTGGCTGGTCTGCATCGCGAGTTTAATGCGGTCCGCAAGGGCTTGCTGGCGCGGCGCGCGGAGGTATGGGCACGTCTGCTGGAAGGAGAGCGTCCGGATTTTCTGTCGCATACCCGGCATATTCGGGAGGGCGACTGGCAGGTGGCACCCTGTCCGGATGATCTGCAGGATCGGCGCGTGGAAATTACCGGGCCGGTAGATCGCAAAATGATGATCAACGCGCTGAACTCTGGTGCGCGAGTGTTCATGGCCGACTTTGAGGATGCGCTCTCACCTTCCTGGGAGAATGTGGTGCGTGGTCAGAAAAACTTGATTGACGCCGTGCGTCGCACGCTGGAATACACGTCGCCCGAAGGCAAAGCGTACCGGTTAGGGGAGCGGCTGGCCACGTTGCTGGTGCGGCCGCGGGGCTGGCATCTGGAAGAGCGGCATGTCTGGATCGATGGCGAGCCCATCAGTGCTTCGTTGTTTGACTTCGGACTCTACTTTTTCCACAATGCGCGTGAGTTGCTGGAGCGGGGGAGTGGTCCCTACTTCTATCTACCAAAGCTGGAAAGTCACTTGGAAGCGCGGCTCTGGAACGACGTGTTCAACTTCGCGCAGGACTATCTGGGAATTCCGCGTGGGACGATTCGGGCTACCGTGCTGATCGAGACGATCCTGGCCGCGCTGGAAATGGAGGAAATTCTCTATGAGTTGCGGGATCATGCGGCCGGGCTGAACGCCGGGCGCTGGGATTATATCTTCAGCTGCATCAAGAAATTCCATGCAACTGCGCCCATCTTCCCAGACCGGTCGCAGGTGACGATGACCGTGCCGTTTATGTATGCCTATACGGAACTGCTGGTGAAAACCTGCCATCGGCGTGGGGCGCATGCGATTGGTGGGATGGCCGCCTTTATTCCTTCGCGTCGTGATCCGGCGGTGAACGAGCGGGCCCTGGCCGAAGTGCGTAAAGACAAAGAGCGGGAAGCCGGTCAGGGCTTCGATGGCACCTGGGTGGCTCATCCTGATCTGGTGCCGGTGGCCGAAGAGGTATTCCAGCGCTATCTGGGCGATCGGCCGCACCAGAAGGAGCGGTTACGCGAAGATGTACAGGTGACAGCCGACGACCTGCTGGACTTCCGAGTGCCGGGTGGACGCATCACCGAAGCTGGTCTGCGCAACAACGTGAGTGTGGCCCTGCAGTATCTGAACCAGTGGTTTTCGGGCAATGGAGCGGCTGCCATCTTTAACCTGATGGAAGATGCAGCCACGGCCGAGATCGCGCGGGCACAACTCTGGCAATGGGTCCATCGCGAGGCTCGGCTGGATGACGGTAGGCCGATCACGCCCGAATTGTACGCCCAGATGCGCGAGGAAGAACTGACCAGGCTGGGCGGACGGGAAACGGCGCACTATCGAGAGGCCGCCGATG
>JALSJJ010000194.1 GCA_026989375.1 Rhodothermus sp. | reverse complement strand
GAGCTGCTGCACCAACCGCTCACAGGATGGCTGCATCTGGACAAACGCGTGCCTTATGGCGCGGGCCTGGGCAGCGGGTCCAGTGATGCTGCGGCTACGCTCCGGCTGTTGCTCCGAAGCTGGAAGCACCCTCTTGCCGCGAACGACCTGCATCAACTGGCGGCCACTCTGGGCTCAGATGTGCCGTTCTTTCTGCTGCCCACGCAGGCGGCCCTGGCTACCGGACGGGGCGAGCAACTGCAGCCCCTGCCGACTTACCATTTTCCCTTTCACCTGGTCGTCCTTGTGCCCTCGTTTCGGATTGCCACGGCCGAGGCCTACCGGCTGGTGCAGCCCCGCGCCTCGCGCAGACCCTCCCTGGTTGAGATTGTAGCGTCCAACGATCCAGAACGCTGGCGACGAGAGCTCCAGAACGACTTCGAGGCGCCGCTGTTTGCCCGGTATCCGGAACTGAAGACGCTCAAACAATGGCTGCTGCAATGCGGCGCGGTGTACGCTGCGCTTTCCGGCTCCGGCTCGGCGCTGTTCGGCGTCTTTACGGAACGCCACCGCGCCGAGACCGTCGCCATAGCGGCCCGGCAGCGCGGGCTTCAATGCTGGCAGGGCCGACCCGACAAGTAGTTGGGTGAATATCTTGTTAAGAGTTGGATGGGAATGAAATAAGGGCTTGCGTTTACCCCTTGGTTCTGTATAAGAAGGCGCAAGACAATCAATTCTTCAACACTCATCTAAACCTGGTTCGTCATCATGCGTCCGCTGACGGTACCTCTCGGTATTGTGACCGTTCTGGTGGCGCTGTCGATATGGGCGGGTTGTGATTGGGTATCGACGGATTTACGTAATCCCGCCGAAACTCCAGCCTCTAAACGAGACCTGAGCGCAGGTGCCGAAGCATCAGGGCTCCAAACGCCAGAGGAAGTGCACCTGCTTGAGCGCCTGATGCAAGATACTACAGTGCGTCGTTTTTTATGGGACGCATACATTTCAATGATGGCCCACTAGGTCTGGATCTTACGTTAGGATACAACGCGGCAGGCCTGGCAACAGGCCGTGCAACGATGGCGCCAGCGATTGCAGCAACCAATGAATGCGCAGAGCCAGATAGAAGCGTATGAAGAAATACGCCAATATATAGGAGGACCTTCCTGGACGCAGCTTCAGAAGGTGTGGAAGCATGTGCGGACGCGGCATGCCGATTGGCTTCGCCTACCTGAAGCAGCAAGGGAGCGGGTGTTACGTGCATATCTTCGCTGGATTCAAAAAGGAATTCATTTAGGCTTCCCACGGCTATTAGAGAATCCCCGCTCGCTTTATCCTGACAATGAAACATTTGATTGGTCCACGCAGAAATCCCGGAAAGGGGATGCATTGAAAGCCGTTTCGCCTCCTGTAGTGGCTTCACCACCATGTCATCCAGCCGAGCGGGATCGAGGTATTCGGGATTGTGAAGAAAAGTTTGCAATGCAATCTTCAGGGTTTATCTTAAAGCATCTAATAGAATGTGCATTTGTAGGAACTTTAGGAGGTGTATTATCAAGATTAGGGCAATATATTGCATTACAAGGATATGCTATTTATAATTTGATCACCTGTCTTCAGTCTGTAAAGGCTATGTTTGGGGATACGGGATGTGAGTTTCAATACTACTACAATCAGAGGGACG
>JALSJJ010000193.1 GCA_026989375.1 Rhodothermus sp. | reverse complement strand
AATCTCCTCGATATTCTGGAAGAGCGCTTCGAACGCCGGGTGGTGGAAGAAGGAAAGCGTCTGGAGCGTTGCATTACTGAAGAATCGGCGCGTCTGGACAATCGTATTGCGGAGGAGGTAGCGAAGTTGCAGCAGCAGATTGCGGCTGTGGACAATCGCATCACGGAGGAGGTAGCGAAGCTGGAGGGTCGTATAGCGACGGAGTCGGCGCGTCTGGACAATCGTATTACGGAGAAGATGGCGAAATTGCAGCAGCAGATAATGGCTGTGGACAACCGCATCACAGCAGAAATGGCAAAGATGGACAAACGAATTGCTGAGGTGCGGGCAGATCTGATTCGGTGGATGTTTCTGTTCTGGGTAGGACAGATCGGAACGCTTGCTGTTATTTTGTTCGCTCTTTTTAAATAATGTGGCAGAAGCGCCTGATCTGGGCTGTTATGCTGGTGTTGTATGGGGGCTTGAGGTTAGTCGTCTGTTTTGTTGTCGGAAGGTAGGGCACGCTGTGTCTGTTGTATTGCGAATTCCTTCAGGAGTTGTTTATGCCTAGTTACAGGTGCCGTATCTTTGAGCACCGAGCATTTTGCCTATGCTTAACAAGAAGAAGAAGCAATGCGCTGGCTGCTGCTGGTCTGGCTGATACTCTGGGGCCCCGGGGTAGAAGTGTGGGCACAGGCGATGTCGCGTCCGAAGAACCTGATCCTGATGATTGCCGATGGATGCGGACCGGCCAGTATTACGATGGCTCGTGACTATGCGCGGGCAGTGCTGGGGCGTGAGGAACTGGCGCTGGATGCCATTCAGGTGGGAGCTGTACGGACCGGATCGGTTTCCAGCCGAGTAACCGACTCGGCCGCGAGTGCGACGGCCTATGCCTGTGGTGTCAAGACCTACAACGGTGCCATCGCGGTCGATACAACCGGGCGTCCGCTGGCCACGTTGCTTGAGGCTGCGAAGGCTCGGGGGATGGCGACCGGACTGGTGGTCACCAGTCGCATCACCCATGCAACCCCGGCTGCATTTGCAGCCCACGTACCCCGGCGGGCAATGGAAAGCGAAATTGCTGTGCAGATACTGAATCAGCGTGTCGATGTGTTGCTGGGGGGAGGATGGGCTTACTTTCTACCGGTATCGGAAGGTGGTCGTCGCACGGATCAGCGCAATCTACTGCGTGAGGCTGAAGCAGTGGGTTATCAGGTAGTGCGAACAGCAGCCGACTTCCGCAACGGCGTGCGGCGACCGGTGCTGGGGCTGTTTGGTCCAGATCATTTACCCTACGAAATCGACCGCAACCCGAAAGCCGTGCCTTCGCTGGCCGAGATGACTCGCACGGCCATTTCGCTACTGCAGGAGGATCCGGAGGGTTTCTTTTTGATGGTAGAGGGGAGCCGTATCGATCATGCCGGACACGCCAACGACGCGGCCGCGCACGTCCTGGAGGTGCTGGCCTACGACGAGGCCGTTGCGGTTGCACTCGACTTTGCCCGTCGTGACGGGCAGACGCTTGTGGTCTCGGTTGCTGACCATGAAGCAGGGGGACTCTCGCTGGGGCGTAATGTGGACGGGCGGGGGATCTACGACTGGCGTCCGGAAGTGCTGGCGCGTGTGCAGGCTTCGCACGAACGCCTGATTCCAGCGTTGCGTCAGTCCGACCGTCCCGATTCGCTCCTGCGTGCATGGCTGG
>JALSJJ010000192.1 GCA_026989375.1 Rhodothermus sp. | reverse complement strand
CCGCGCCTACTACAACACCTTCTACAATGCCCGACGCGCTTTTGAGGAAGGCAGGAGATCCATAGAAACCCAACAGAATCAACCCATTGATCTGACTACCTATTTAACGCTTTTCGGGCCACCGGCTCGTACAGCCAATGCGGCCGCCTTCAACAAGGCCATTGAAAAGAGCGCCGAGGTGGTGCGGCGACATCCCCGGTCGAAGTGGACCGACGATGCCCTGATGCTCATCGGAAAGTCCTACTACTATCTGGGTAACTATGCCGGTGCTGCCCAGAAATTTCGGGAAGTCATTGCGCTGGGGGGGACGCAAGAACTGGAAGCCCGTTTCTGGCTGGCTCGCGCCTTGGGAGCCGCGCACGCTTACAACGAAGCTCAACGCGCCTTGCAGGAAGTACTGGCCCGTGAGGATGTACCGGCTGTCTGGCAATCCCGTTTTTTGCTGCTGCAAGCCGACCTCTATGTACAACAGGCGCGTTGGGAAGAAGCGCGTCAGTCCCTTGAAGCCGGGCTACGTCGCGTCCCAGATCGTTCCCTGGGGGCCCGGGGCTACTTTTTACTGGGACAGGTCTGCGAGACGCTTCAGGATTATTCCTGTGCCCATGCCGCTTTCGATCGGGTGCAACGCTATCGCCCCGATTATGAGCTGGCCTATGCGGCCGCCTGGCAGGCCATTCGGATCCAGGGATTGTACCTGGATGCAGAAGCCGCGCTGGAGCAGCTCCGCCGCATGGAACGGGATGATAAGCATTTTGCTCATCGCGCCGAGCTGACGTATTTGCGCGCCCGTATTTACCAGGCGATGGGGGCCGTTGAGGAAGCACGGGCCCTTTACAACTGGCTGCTTTACGAAAGCGACGCTGACGTCAGCCGGATCCGGGGTCGGGTTTACTATGCGCTGGGGCAGCTTTACAAGGACGTCTTTCAGGACTATGTGGTCGCTGCCGCCTACTTTGATACGGCTGCTACCACACTGGGGAGTAGTAGTCGGGTCCGAAGGCGCACCGAAGGCACACCGATGCTCCAGACTCCGTTTGCCCTTACCGATGTGCAGGAGCTGGCTCAGGTTTTCGGACAGTTTGCCCGCATTCGGCGCGAGGTACAACGATTGGATTCGCTGCTGTATCTGGGAGCGCTGGATGAAGAAGCGTTTGCGGCGTTTGTATTGGAGCTGCGTCGCCGTCGGGCCCGTGAACTGGAGGCGCAACGTCGGCGATCCGGCCAGCGAGAAGCCGAACAACGTTTCTTACAGCGTCGGCTGGCACAATCCACGCGTGGCACCGAACAGGCCGCTGCCACTGTTGACCGTGATGCCGGCTTTCTCTTTCATCGAGATCCTGTACGCCTTCAGGAAAACCGCGCACGCTTTTTTGAGCGTTGGGGACGGCGACCGCTGGTACCTAACTGGCGACGCCGGGCAGCCATTCAGGGCCTGGCAATGGTCGAACGGACGCGCGCAGGGGAACTCCCGGAAGAGGCGGAAACGGAAACCACAGAAGAATTGCCCCCGGTTGACGTTTCCGAGGTGCCGCGCGACTCGATCCGGCAGGCTCAAATGCGGGCCGAGCGAGCACGCCTGCGCTACGAGCTGGGCAATGTGCTGTTTTTATCCATGCAACAGCCCGACTCAGCCGCCTACTGGTACCGGTTGGTGATTCTGGAAGACGCTGATCAGCCTGTGGCTCC
>JALSJJ010000191.1 GCA_026989375.1 Rhodothermus sp. | reverse complement strand
TCATCGCCGATTTTTTTTCAGGCGGGCAGGCAGAGTTTACCGAGCAGGGTAGCCCGACGCGCTCCGGTTACATGGGGCAGGTTTGTAGGCACCCCGTTTAACAGCTCGTGGGCCAGGACGGCAAAACAACACGCTTCTTTGGCGTCGGGATCCAGGCCATAATCGGCCACAGTGCGCACCGGAATGGGCGAAAAATAGCGTGCAAGCAGCGCCATCAGCGTACGGTTGTGCACCCCCCCGCCCGAGACGATCAGCACGTCAAATGGATGGTGCGTCCGCACATAGCGGGCATAGGCCTGATAGACCGAGGCCGCTGTCAGCGCTGTCAGCGTAGCTATCTGGTCATAGGGATCGGTTACGCCCAGGGCCCTCGCTTTCTCTAAAAAGGCGGCTAAAAATGCAGCGCCAAAGTATTCACGACCTGTGGATTTGGGCGGCGGCTTGAGGAAATAGGGATCGTAGAGCAACTCGGCCAGCAAATGTTCATTGATGCGTCCTCGGGCCGCATAGTTTCCGTCTGGATCGTAGGGCACGCCGAAGTGTTGCTGGGCCAGCGCATCGACGAGCATGTTTCCCGGTCCCGTATCGAAGGCGCAAACGTGCTCGGGAGCGGCGTTGGCAGGTAGGACGGTCAGGTTGGCGATGCCGCCAAGGTTGAGCAGTCCACGTGTCTCTGTGGGATGCGTGAAATACACGTAGTCGAAATAGGGTACCAGCGGAGCTCCTTGCCCGCCCAGGGCCATATCGGCCTGCCGAAAATCACCTACAACAGGCACGCCAAGCAGATTGGCCAGCACCGAAGGGTCACCGATCTGCAGGGTCGCTGTCACTGAAGCGCCGGCGCACGGGGCCGCCTCCGGAATGTGGTGCACGGTCTGGCCATGCATCCCTACCAGATCCAGCGTATTCAATGGGCGTCCGGCCTGGTCCAGCACGGCCTCGACGGCCTCCGCGTAGAGCTGTGCCAATCGGGCGTTGAGCAGCGCCAGTTCGCGCACCGACGACGTTTCGGGCGCACTGTTGTGTAGTAGTGCTCTGCGAAGTTCTTCTGGAAACGGCCGGTGCACGAACGCTTCCAGGGAAAGCTGGAGTCTCCGACCACTTCCTTCCAGATAAACCAGGGCCGCATCAATGCCGTCCAGCGAAGTGCCGCTCATTAACCCTACCACGTAGCGCCCAGGTCGAAGCCAGAGTCGCTGCCAGCACCGGGGAAGGGGTTGTACCATAGATCCGGCGTTCATCAACCGGCCTGTCCGGCCGCTTTTTCACGCATTTTGGCTGCCTGTTCGTGATAGTGCGTAGCTTTTTCGGGGTGCTGCAGGGCCAGCTTTTCGTATACGCGAGCGGCTTCTTCGTACTGCTGTTGCGCTGCGTAGATGAGGGCCAGGGTTTCTGAGACCAGGTCGTCCACATCGTCTTCCAGCTCCGGTGGGGGGATGTCGTCCAGGTCGGGGCGCGGCTCGATCCGGGCCGACGCCAGCTCAGCAATCAGCCGGTCCAGGTCCAGATCATCCTCCAGCGCCGCTGTTGATTGGGAGGGCTCCTGCCCCGCCTCTACTTGCTGGCCGACGACCTGGGCCAGCTTCCGCAGCGGGTCGGGCAAGTCTGGCTCTCCTGCGTGATAGCGGGATTCTACCGGCCGCATGACTTGCCGCAGGGCAGCACGTCCTCCTTGCTGCACCACCGGGCTATCGGGCAACCAGAAGGCTACCCGCTGCCACACCACCAGTGCTTCATCCCAGCGGCCTGCTTGCTGAAGCGCACGAGCCAGCAGCACCTGCACCGCGCTCCATGCCGGAAACTGCTCCGCCAACTGGTAAAGCACTGGGAGCACAGCACGGGTTTCGCCCTGTTCAAGCTGTTGGGCGATAGCCCGCAGGTCGGGAAGCGACATGGTTTCTGTTTTCAGGATAGCAGACGCTTGTATGGTTCGAGAACCTTCCTTAAAGATACAACGATTTTTCGTTGGTTACCAGTTGGCCGTAGCTGCTGTAAAAATATCATCAGCCAAGTTGCGCAGTACCAGTCGCGCGGTTTCCTCCTCACCGGCCACCCCCTGCCGCACCGGGTCATACTCTTCAAAGGCTGAAAAACTCCGCTCCATCAACACCTGATCGTTCACCTGATCCACATAGCGAACCGTAACCGTAATTGTGACGCGATTGCGTTCGGCCCGTTCAGCGCCACCGATTGCCGTGGGTTCATTTGTATAACGGTCGATCCGCACTTCCAACAGCGCATCGGCCACCTCCGGATCGGGCTCGAGGGTCAGCCGCGTCTGATTGACAAAGCGCTCAATGAGCAGGTCGGTGAGCTGCTGATCCAGGTTGGTAAAGGGGCTGTTACTGCGGTCTTCAACCAGGGGTATCGCGATTGTCTGTAGATGCGATGGAATAGAGGCGCCCGTAAAGCTGTAATAGGCGCACCCGCTCAATGTCAGCCATCCGATCCACCAGCTCCAGAGCCACCTATAGGGCCTCATCGATCTCCTTCAGCTTCCGGTAAAGGGTACGTTCACTGATTCCCAGGGCCCGGGCAGCCTGTCGACGGTTGCCACCGTAGCGTTTGAGCGCCTCGACGATCAGCAGGCGTTCGGCTTCAGCCAGCGTAGGAAGGCGCTCACCATTCAACAATCCCGAAATCGCTGTTTGTTCGTCTGCTTTGCTGGTCTCGTCGGCAGTATCCGACGTACTGTCTGACAGCCCGGAGCGATTGCCCATCTCAACCGGTTCGAAGTCAAGCTCCTCTTCGATGGGGACCTCTTCCACAAAGTCCACGTCCTCGGCTTCCGTCCAGGTCGCGGATGTCCGAAAGATCGGCTCCTCAGCGGGAGGAGGTAGCTGCTCTGGTCGACGCTCCGGCCGCCGTTCCTGCGCTGTGACCAACCGATGCAACAATGCCTTGACCTCGTGCACATCAAGCCGTAGCTCCAGCAGGATCCGGTAGATCAACTCGCGTTCACGGGCATCTCCTCCCGCCTCTGAGGTGCGACCAACCGGCATCAGACTACGACCAGCACTTACGCCACGCAACAACGGACGTAGATCATCGGCCGTAATCACATTTCGAGGAAGCAGTACGGCCACCTGCTCGGCCACGTTGCGCAGCTCGCGCACATTACCCGGCCAGTGGTAACGTAACAAAAGCTGCCGTGCACTATCATCTAACCGGCGTAACGGCGTGCCATACCGCTGAGCTGCACGATGCAAAAAGTACTCGAACAGCGGGAGGATGTCCTCTCGGCGCTCACGTAGCGGAGGGATCTCGATAATGACCGTGCTGATGCGGTAATACAGATCCTCGCGGAAGTGCCCGGCGCGAACCGCTTTGGCCAGATCCTTGTTGGTCGCGGCAATGATTCGCACGTCGGTCTTGATGGGGCGGCTGGACCCTACCCGGGTAAACTCACCGGTCTCCAGCACGCGCAACAGCCGCACCTGTGCTGCCAGCGGCATCTCACCGATTTCGTCCAGAAAAATCGTGCCGCCGTCGGCCTCCTCAAAATAGCCTTTGCGCCGTTCAATCGCGCCGGTATAGGCGCCTTTTTCTGCCCCGAACAGTTCCGACTCGATCAACCCTTCTGGAATGGCCCCACAGTTGACGATAACAAAGGGCCCATGACGGCGCGGGCTTATGCCGTGAATAGCATGGGCAATCAGCTCCTTGCCTACGCCGCTTTCGCCCTGCAAGAGCACTGTAATATCGGTGCGGGCCACCATACGGGCCCGGTCGATTACGTTGCGAAGAGCCGCCGACCGGCCTATGATGCCAAAACGCTGCTGAATAGCTTCTCGATCCATGGTCTATAGAGACACGCGCCCGTGTAACCCGAGCTTTTATAAGCGAAGAATGCTTGCTTTCCTCTGGATGATACAAAAGTATACCACTGCCAACAGTTACGTGCCGGTAAAAGACCGGGAGGTTCCCCCTTATATCAAAACCGATACGGTCCGTGCCGATTCGGCCAGTGTCGTACGTCCCAACGGCTCGCCCAGGAGGGTGGCCGATGTGCAGTCGGTAATGCGCACGCGCACGTACTCGCCGGGCCGGAAGTCCTGGCGGTCGAAGACCACCATTTTGTTGGTGTCGGTGCGGCCACAGAGTTGCTCCGGACTCCGCTTGCTGGGCCCCTCCACCAACACGGTATGCACGCGGCCAATTTCTTTCCGATTGTTTTCCAGCGAAATGCGCGTCTGCAACGCGATGATTTCCTGGAGGCGCCGCTTTTTTACCGCCAGGGGCACATCGTCTCTGTACTTACGCGCCGCATAGGTACCCGGCCGTTCTGAGTAGATAAACATGTAGGCGTGGTCGAAGCGGACCTGTTCCAGCAGGGAGAGCGTGTCCTGGTGTTCCGCCTCGGTCTCGCCACAGAAGCCCGCAATAATGTCGGTTGAAAGGGAGATGCCGGGTACGATGCGGCGGGCGCGCGCTACCAGCGCCAGGTATTGCTCGCGCGTGTAGGTGCGGCGCATGCGCCGTAGCACGTCGGTGTTACCATGCTGCACCGGCAGGTGAATGTAGTTGCACACGTTGTGGCATTCGCGATGCACGTGTAGCAATTCGTCGGAGCAGTCCTTGGGATGGCTGGTCGAATAGCGCACGCGCAGCTCCGGTGAGATCAGACTGACGCGATAGAGCAATTCGGGAAACGTAACGACCGTGCCGTTCTCAGTGTAGCGATAGGAGTTCACGTTTTGCCCCAGCACGGTCACCTCGCGGTAGCCTTCTTCGACCAGGCGGGCACATTCGTCCAGGATGCTCTGCACCGGACGGCTGCGCTCACGCCCCCGGGTGAACGGCACCACACAGAAGGCGCACATATTGTCGCAGCCCCGCATAATCGACACGTAGGCCGTGACCCCATTCGAGTCGTAGCGAACGGGGGCAATGTCGGCATAGGTCTCTTCCCGGGAAAGCTGGACGTTGACGGCTGCCTGTCCGGTCGTTTCCGCTTCTTCGAGCAGACGCGGCAGGTCCCGATAGGCATCGGGGCCCACCACCAGGTCCACGAGCTGCTCCTCTTCCAGCAGCTTATGCCGCAGGCGTTCGGCCATGCACCCCAGCACCCCGATACGCAGGCCAGGCCGACGCTTCCGCTTGTGCGCCCGAAAGATGTCGAGCCGATGCCGCACCTTCTGCTCGGCATGCTCCCGAATGGCGCACGTGTTGAGCAGCACCACGTCGGCCTGCTCCGGATCGCGCGTCAGTCCATAGCCGTGCGCCCGCAGGATGGCTGCCACGATCTCCGAGTCGGAGACGTTCATCTGGCAGCCATAGGTCTCGATATACACCTTACGCGTGCCTTCCGCCTCCTCAGCCGTCAGCTTCGGCGCATCCAGATCCTCGAGAATCTCCAGATCCTGAATCAGATCCATAGCCCACCGCGTCTCAAATATTTTCCAGCGGGGAAGATGAACGCAGGCCGGCTGCTTTCGGGTCCCGTCCGTGCATCAGCCAGTTCACCACGTACTTGCCGATCATGTCAAATTCCAGATTGACCGGCGTACCCGGCTTCCACGTCGGCACATTGGTTTTGCGGAACGTATGAGGAATGATAGCCACCGTAAGCGTCTCCTCCTCAAGTCGGGCAACTGTCAGACTGATGCCGTCAATGGCAATAGAGCCTGTAGGTATCAAATACGGCCGAAACGCCCGGGGAAAACGGATGCGATAAAGCCGATCAGTGGTTTCCTTCGTAACGGCAATCACTTCACCCGTGGTGTCGACATGTCCCTGCACGAAATGGCCATCCAGCCGACCGGTAGCAGGGAGTGCTCGCTCCAGGTTTACGGGCATGCCTTCGGCCAGATAGCCCAGCGTCGTTTTACGCAACGTCTCTGCCACGACCTCAACGGTAAACGTAGATGCCGTGGCCTCCACCACCGTCAGGCAGACCCCATTGACAGCCACACTCTGGTCAGGCCGTAACGCATCGGCAAAATTTGCCCGAATCGTCAACCGCCGCCCGGCTCCAAGGGGCTCAATACGGACAATACGCCCCGTTTCTTCAACAATCCCTGTAAACACTGCAAAGGCATATTTCTTGTTTAACCCCCGCTCCGTAGCCGAGGGGTACGGTACGCACGGAAGGATGTTTCGGTTGTACGATCTGCTCGACAGACCAGCCATCCATTAGCTATGTCGGCCTCAATTCCTGATTATATCTATGAAAGTGTTCGTTCGCTGCCTCCTCTACCTGCAGCGGTCGAGCGGCTGCTGGCCATGTCGCGTGAGCCCGAAGTGAATTTTCGAAAGGTCGCTCAGGTCATCGAATCGGATCCAGCACTGACCGCTCGCATTCTGCGCGCCGCCAATTCTGCGTTTTATGGCGTCTCTCGACGCGTGCAGACGGTCCGTCAGGCTGTTGTGCTGCTGGGTCATGAAGTGATCATCAACCTGGCCCTGGGCGTTTCGGTGCTGAATCTCAAACGCAATCTACTGAAACAGTGGCCCGGCGATCCGGCGGCCTTCTGGCGGCACAGCCTGAGCGTGGCATTGCTGGCGCGGGAATTAGCCCGTCAGCTGAAGCTGGCCGACAGCGAAGGTGCTTTTGTAGCCGGCTTGCTCCACGACATCGGCAAGCTGGTGTTGCTTTCCCATCATGGTGTGGTTTACGCGCAGGTGTTGCTGGCCGCGCGTCAGAGCTCTCAACCCCTTCATATGCTGGAATATGAACTGTTCGAAGTGGATCATGCAGCCGCCGGTTATGCGCTGTGCCAGCACTGGAATCTGCCGGAAGCGCTGGCCCAGGCGGTCGCCGAGCACCATGCCGAAGCCCCTCCTGCCAGCGACACCCTCGCCGAGCTTGTCTATGACGCGAACGAACTCATTAAACGTCTGGGGCTGGGCGACAGTGGGAATCCCTATACCACCCTCCAGACCGGTCCACTTCCACCTCACCGACGCCTTCCCTCACCCCGACTTCGGGAACTGATCAGGCAGCTTGTTACCGAACTGGAGCATACCGAAGCCATTCTGGAAGGCCCCTCCCATCGCGAAGCCTTCCCCACTCTGCCCAAACGCCTGCGTGGCACCGTGCACCTACATCTGCGCGATGCCCAGCTCATCGACCTGCTCCGCATCGTGCTCTGGGCCATGGGATACGAAGCGGTCGTGATCGGCGATGCCGAATCGTCCCCGAGCACTACTCCACGGCTGCTGGGTTTGATCGCTGACGAAACCCTTCCGGCCACCCGACGCTTTGCCTATGAACAGCGGGGTCTCCCCGTATGGACCGAACTCTTCCCCCCGCATGCCTCCTATGTCGACCTCTCCGCCTTACGGCGACGCCTGCTTCAGATGCTGAACCACCAGACGACCACGGCAACGTGACAGCTTAAACGGCCCGAAAGTAGCCCACAAACAGCAGATCATTGCCGATCTCCATCCATTGATGGGTGTCAAAACGCAGGCCCTGCTCGACTTCCCGTACTCCGAGATCATGCAGCAGCGGCACGCCGTCACCGAACAGACGAGGGGCAATAAATAGAAAGAAGCGATCGACCAGCCCCTGCCGAAGCAGCGCGGTAGCCAGACGGGGTCCGGCTTCGACAAGCAACGATTGCAGCGGCCGCCCTTCCATACCTCCTTCCTGCCCCAGCCGATCCATTAGGACCTGCAGATTCAGATGCCCCTCCACAAGCGGTATTTCCCAGAGCCGGCCACCCGCCTTTTCCAGCGACGCGGCATAGGCCGGCCGCACACCGGGAGCTACGGCAACCAGCGTCCGCGCAGCATGCACGTCGGTAAATACTTGAAGCGTCGGCGGCAGCCTGCCGGCCCGGTCCAGCACAATGCGCACCGGCTGACGTCCTTCGACGTGGCGCACGGTCAGCGCCGGATTGTCGGCTGCTGCTGTGCCGCTGCCTACCAGCACCCCGTCGAGCACGGCCCGCCACTGATGGACCAACCGCCGCGCCGCCTCGCCGGAAATCCAGCGCGCCTGCCCGGTCCGCGTAGCCACAAAGCCATCGAGCGTCTGAGCCATTTTGAGCGTAACAAGCGGGCGTCCGGTCTGCACATGGTGCACGAACGCCTGGTTGAATCGCCGACAGACCGACTCCAGTACACCTACCTCTACCTGTACGCCGTGCGCGCGCAGCCGGGCAATGCCCTGGCCGGCCACTTTTGGAAAAGGATCGACCATGCCCACCACGACCCGCGGAATCCCGTGCGCCAGGATAAAATCGGCGCAGGGCGGCGTCTTACCGTAGTGGGCGCATGGTTCCAGATTGACATAGAGCGTTGCCTGACGGAGCGCCTCAGGACCATGCTGACGCAGAGCGGTCTCAATGGCCACGCGCTCGGCATGCGGCCCGCCATATCGATCATGCCAGCCTTCGGCCAGCACCCGTCTGTCGGCACCTACCAGGACGGCCCCTACCATGGGATTCGGGCTGACGCGACCGGCCCCGCGAAAAGCCAGCTCCAGGCAGCGCACCATGAAGTGTTCGGCTTCGGTGCGCGCCGTCAGATCTCCTGGATGTAGTCCGGCCACGAGGGCCCATCCAGCATCCATTGCTCAAAGTAAAACCGTTCTTCCGTGCGGGCCTTCTGGTAAGGCACCAGAAAACGCCGGACGCCGGGCACAGGATGCGCCTGCAACGCCGCTTCCAACACGGCCCGCAACGGCTCCGCGGCAAACAGGTGCCAGTCGTAGCCATGATGGGCCGGCTCACGCAACGCTACCAGACAGCCAGCATCCAGCAAGCGGCGTAGTACAGGCAGCCGCTCCTGATCGTCGGCCGTAGCCAGAGACGCCGGATCGACCGGCAACGCCTCCGAGGTGCTGCCCACCAGCGCTACCGCCTCGTCAGGTCTGGTCAGCACCCATGAAAGTTGCGCAAAGAACAGCGAATGTACCGATCCTGAAGGCGTCACCTGCCACCAGCGCGGCCGACGTTGCAGCAGGGAAAGCAACGCCGGCCGATAGGCTTCCGGACGCAACGCCGTCAGTCCAATGCGCATGGCGTCCAGATCCGTCCCGGCCAGATATGCGCGATAGTAGCGCGGTGCTTCGGACGCCCCCGGCCACATAAACACCTCCGGCTCCAGCGCCGCCGGCTCCTCATAGAAGACCTTGAGAATCTGAGGCACGATCCCTGTGAGCAAGCTTCCAATAGCCCGTCACGCCCCTGCGCCCCGACAACCGCCGCGCAACCGCCTTGCCGGAACCGCATTCTTCGGATCCTTCGGTCCGTCTCAACGCCACGGACGGTCCATAGCAGCCAGCACGTCGTTCCTGTGGCCTGCACACGGGCACGCCGCATGAGAGGTTCCCGGTCCCACAGCCACCCTGCAGGCCAGCCGGAAAGAGCCGCAGCGACCGTGCCTGCCCACAATCCCCCGAAACAGCCCGCTTTACTGTTGCCGCATTCACTCGATCAAAAGCATGTGAACGCGTTCGTTTTTCGGGGAACTCCGGCCCGGTTCCGGGCATTTTATGGCACGCTTTCTCACTGCCCGGTAGCTTAACTGGCAGAGCACCTGACTCTGGATCAGGGGGTTGGAGGTTCGAGTCCTCCCCGGGCAGCAAATGAAAGGCGGTGCCCTATACACCGCCTTTCATTTTTGTGCATAAACGCCCCTCAGACTACGGCCGAACGAATATCCCGGTCCCCGCAACACAGGTTATCCGGGGCGGCATGGGCCTGCTAACAGCGTCGTGCTCGTCCAAGGAAATACAACATAAGCTTCGCTCCTGGAAAAGGGCTGTTCAGCGCTTCATGTGGCCATCCACTCAACCGGAGCGCCTGCCTATCGAGACGGGCCGCAATGAACCACCCTCCAGGGCCACCGAATCACCGGCCTTACCTGCTGCACTACCAGCAGAGGCAATCTTGCGCTTCACAAATGCATCGGGCGCTACGGCAATGTCATTGGTAGACTGCTTCTGCCTCTCCTCTGGCCAGCAGCCGTTGGAAACCGGGACCGCTCCCTGCCGCTTCCAGCGCACTGGCAACAGAGCCCCTTGCACCGTTCCCCCCTGGCTACGGAGCGACCGACGTCATGCAATGCGCGCCCTCCGCACTTGCCTGGCATCCCCTACCTATTTAAAACCACCGCGCCGTGCTCCGACACCTTCTTAGAGACAAAGCCCGCCGACGACTTTTGATTGCCTGTACCAAAGCTCCTCATCGAACAGGTCAAGCAACACTTCCTTGGAAAGCCACACCTTTGACCGGTTAACCTACGAGCGCTTCTGCGCGACTTTTATGCGCCTTTCGACAGTAATCGAAAGGTAAAAGATGAACAAATGGTGTACACCTTGATCGAAAGCTGCAAATACTGGGTTTTTGGGTACATTATAGCCACCATTGCAACAATTTTGTATTACATATTCAAAACTTTACATTATCCACAGATCAGATACCATCTATTATGCGCATAATCCTTGGTTTTTGTCTGTTGGCGCTTACCTGGTTCAGCCTGTCTGTTCCACTACCCGCCGATTATCAGATTACCGGAACGATCGCCTACGGCCCAGGCTTTCCTCTGGAAGGGGCTCAGGTTTACGCCCTGGAACCCACCGGTGCGGAGACGTTGGCCACGGGCGTAACCGACGCCTCGGGCTCCTTCGCATTGACATTGCCCGCCGGCACCGCGGTTGATCCACAGCCGTCCGGCTCAGTCTATCGCATCACTGCGCTGTATCCCCAACCGATCCAGGAAAGCCTACGTCTTCAGGTACACTATGAGGCCCCCTCCTCCGAGAAGACGCCGCCTGTCCCCGAAATCTTTGACATAACAGGCCGCCAGATTCCCCCGGAAGCGCCGCGAACCGCCGGTGTATACTTCTTGCGGCTGCGCTTCGCTTCAGGCTACTACACCCCACCTCGTTCGTTCGTGCAAACTACCCGCGGCATTCCTTCGATTGCCCTATGGCGCACTCCGACTCCTCCTATCGGTGCCGGCAAACAACACGCTCCCCCTCGAGAAATCCGGCTACGTATCGTTCATCCCTCTTTTGCGCCGTCCGACACGATATACTCTCTGGAATCCGGCCCCCCCTTACACATAGAGACCGCGCTTACACCGATCGCCCCGCTGCTAACCCCTACGCTGACCCAACCACAAGGTCTGCTCTTCGCCATCACGGCCCCACCCGATCTGGGAGCCTATTACTTTGGTAGGCAGCAAAACGACACGCTGCTGCTCACGCACCTGCTCCTGCAGCAGGGGGCACAACTGCAGGGCGTGGTGTTCAACGAAAGCCATCACCCCATCCAGTGGATTGGCGACTCGGTCACAGTGGCCGTCCGGCGGCTGCGCGGGAATCCCTTTGCCCCGCGCCGCACGTTTCTTTCCATGGTTTATCAGGGTCTCGAAGACACGCTGACGCTGGATCTTTCAGATCGGCCACTGGCGGAGGTGCTCCGCCGATTTGAAAACGTGGCCGGTATTCTTTTTCCAGAAGCACAAGCCCTGGCCGACGCTTTTCCGCAATGGACGCTCGATTCACTGGCTGCGCAGGCCTATCGCTCAGGGCCCGAGCAGTCGGGCTTGCTGGCGGCCGCCACCGCCTTTCGAACGGCCCATACTGCCTGGCGTCTGCGGGAAGCTGCCGATACGCTGGTTGCTTCTGGAAAACAACTGTACGGCCAGGCATTAGCCGTGGCTGCCAAATTTCTGACGAAAATAGCCGCCGCGTCCCTGGCGCACGTCATCAATCGGGAGCTGGGACCGGGCAACCCAAACGACCCCCGGCAGGATCTGCCCCAACTACCTGTGCTGCTATGCCGGGGCGCGGCCAAGTACGGGCTCTGCCATTACGTGTTTTTCCGCTACCTGGGCGACGCCATGCCCTGTGTGAGCTTCTGCAAAACCAGCCTGGGGTGCTTCACCGACATCTGCCA
>JALSJJ010000190.1 GCA_026989375.1 Rhodothermus sp. | reverse complement strand
TCCTCCTCGTGATAGATCCAGACGTCCGGGTTTTCGACGGGCAGCACCGCGCCGGTTTGCGGACATTTGTAATGGGTGGGTTTGACGACTAGACGTGAGCGGGTGATCTCACCGGTGTCGGTGTCGATCTGCTCTTTGCCCGGCAGGGCCATCTGCTCAACGCAGAGGTAACCGAACTTGCTGCGGGTCAGCGGCGGCAGTCCATAGTCCTCGGGATTACGGAAGAACTTGATGTAGCCCTTGGTGGCCAGCACGGCCAGGCGCTCATTGATGGTGCGGTTGGCCCCAAGCCCGGCCTTGCCCTCGAAGCTTTCTGCGAACTGGTTGGCGGTGTAGACCCTGCACTCAGAGGCCTCGTCGAAGATCAATTGCAGGATCACATCGCGTTTGCGGCGACGTTCGGCATCCAGGCGCTCACCATGGTCCTGGTTGACCAGGCGTTCACTGTGCGGGTCGAGTTCCACCCATCGTTCGCCGGACTTGTCGACACGCTTGGTGGCAATGCCCGGACCATTGCGCAGTTCGAACACCAGCATTCGGTCAGTACGGCTCTCGTCGGGCCGGTAGAGCAGCATCCCGGTGGTGTAGTAGCCGCGCAGGCTGCCCGCACCGGACAAGGCAAGGAACGGATCTTCCTCGACCTGCCGTTTGCTGATCTTCTTGGTGTGATGGGCCAGGATGATGCCCGCCTCGGGATTGACCGCATCACGCAGTTGCTCCACCCGCTCGCGCAGGAAAAACAGCATGGCATTGTTGTCGTTCTCGCTCGCACCCTCCGGCCCGCCATCGAAAACGTTGCGGATCGGGTCGATGACCAGCACGTCCAATGGCGGCTCGGTGAATGCCTCCCGCATGGCAGTCAGCACTACGGCCATACCATCGTCGTTGAGCACCAGCTTGAGCTGTGGCGTGACCTTGAGGTTGCCTGCCGCTTCGCGGATAACCGCCTTCGGCAGGTTCATCGCCTGAAAGCGCTCACGCAGATAGTGGTATTGCACCTCCGCCTGCAGGTAGAAGATCCGTAGCGGCCTGGGCGGCGTGAGTTCCAGAAACGGCTCGCCTGCCGCCATGTGGGTGAGCATCGTGAGCAGAAAATCACTCTTGCCCACCTTGGGCGCGCCGCCAAAGACGATCATGCCGCCCGGTGTCAGCAACCGTGGTGCAATCAGGTCGTCCGGCATGGGGGATGTGTCCGCCAGCAGTTGACCCAGACTGAACACAGGGATGCCTGGCGCACCCTGCTTTTCACGTCTCGGGACAGATTTAAGGAATGCAGCAACATCCATATTCTCGGCGATCGCATCGGCCGCATCCCATTTTTCAGGTTTGTCTGCTGGCGGCTCAATGATGGCAAATGATACAGCGCCCGCATTGAGCACGGCCTCCTGTGCGCGCTCGGCATACTGGATCCCGGCCTCATCCTTGTCCGGCCAGATCAGCACGCGTTTCCCGGCCAGCGGCGACCAGTCGGTTTTGTCCACCGGTGCGTTGGCACCATTCATCGCCGTGGTGGCCGCAATGCCCTGATTTATCAGTGCATCGGCGGCTTTCTCGCCCTCGACGAGCACCACCTCATCAGCGCTCGACAGCCCGGGCTGGTTGTAGAGCGGCCTCGGGTTGGGCGCGCGCATCTTGCGTTCGCGCACATCCCACGGCCGGTACTCCTTGCCGTCTGGGGTGTCGTAGCGGTAGACGCAAGCAATGAGTCGCCCCTCACCGTCGT
>JALSJJ010000189.1 GCA_026989375.1 Rhodothermus sp. | reverse complement strand
GCGATGGAGCGGCTGGGGCAGCGGGTGCGCTATACCTATGAAGCTAATCCCGGCGAGGTGTGGGAAGAGAACGAATTCTGGATTGAGCTTTCCGCTCGTATGGATCCCGATGGTAGCCTGGGCATCCGGAAACACTTCGAGAGTCCCTATCGGCCGGGCGAGATCATCACCGTCGAAGAATACTATCGCTGGATCTTTGAAAACCAGGTGCCCGGCCTGCCCGAGGCAGCCGCGCGTGAGGGGTTGACTCCGCTGGAGTACATGCGCAAGTATGGTTGCTTCGAGGTGAAACGGGAAGTCTATCAACCGTACGAGCGTGAGGTAGCGTCGGAGGAACCCGGCGTTGAGGTTGATGGCGTGCGCCGGGCTGGCTTTCCCACGCCCAGCCGGAAGCTGGAGTTTTTCAGCCGCACGCTCTACGAATGGGGCTGGAAGGAACCGCGCTTTACGATTCCCTGGCCGCTGAAGAGCCACGTCCATCCTGATCGGATTGACCGTTCCAAAGGCGAGATGTTGTTGCTGCCCAACTGGCGGCTGCCCACGCTGATTCACACCCGGAGTGCCAATGCAAAGTGGCTCTATGAGCTCAGTCACAAAAACCCGATCTGGATGCATCCGGAGGATGCGGCTCGCATTGGCGTGCGGACCGGGGATCTGGTGCGGGTGGAGACCGAAATCGGCTACTTTGTGAACACCGTCTGGGTGACCGAAGGCATCAAGCCCGGCGTCATTGCGATGAGTCATCACCTGGGGCGGTGGCGGCTGAAGCCTGATATGGGCGTCAATCGTCAGGCTTCCGCCTGGGTCGAGCTGGAAGAAGCCGGTCCGGGGCAGTACCGGCTGCGTCGGAAAGCCGGAGTTGCTCCCTTTGAGAGCTGGGATCCGGATACGCGCCGGATCTGGTGGCAGGAGGTGGGCGTGCATCAGAACCTGACCCATGCGGTGCATCCCGATCCGGTCAGTGGAGCCCATTGCTGGCTTCAGAAGGCGGTACGGGTGACCCGGGCCCAACCCGGCGACCGACAGGGGGACGTCTGGGTAGATACCCGGCGGTCTATGGAGCTGTATCGCTACTGGGTGGCGCTCACGCGTCCGGCTGCACGTTACAGCCCGGACGGCACGCGGCGACCGTACTGGCTCAAGCGGCCGCTCAAGCCGACCCGCGAAGCCTATCGGTTGCCCGCGCAGGTTTTTGCCCCGGCCGAGCCCTATCCTTCGCTGGAGGAGGCGGCTGCCCGGATCTCGGAGGACTTTCTGATCGGCCCCCGCCCGGGCGATCCGGGCCGTTTGCAGCCATGAACCCAGGCGCTTTGCTGCAGGCCGATCCGCTGCTGCTGGCCCAGCTCTACCGCTGGCTGGGTCGGTTGTTGCTGGACGGGCGTGCGGCTACCATCCAGGAGGTCGTCCTTCGGTTGCCCGAACTGGTCGAGGATCTGGCGGAGATGGATCCCGAGGAACTGGCCGCCGCGCACTACCACGTGCTGGGTCGTGAAATACCCCCCTATGCCAGCGTTTTCTGTGCAGCCGACGGGCAGGTGGGGGGATGGGTAACCGACTGGTATCACCGGTGCTACCGCGCGGCCGGATTTGCGCCGGATCCCCGCCAGGAACCGGCCGATCATCTGGGACAGATCCTGCATTTTCTGGCCTTCTGCCTGGAGCAGGCAACGCCCGAGCGAGAAGAAGCCGCTCGTCGGCTCCTGCACGGCGAAGGACTGGCATGGCTACCGCTCTTTACGTTTGCCGTGGCGCGCCAGCAGGTCCCGTTCATGGAACGTGTGGTAGCACTGGTGGCCGAACTGATGCAGGCGCATCGGGCCCTGGTACCTCCCGCTGAGTGCGCTGAGCCGCTGCCGTGGCCCGATCCGGCCGTGCCTGGTCCGGAAGCAGGCCTGTCTCAGCTGGCGGCCTACCTGACCGCTCCGATCCGCTGTGGCTTTTTTCTTAGCCTTTCTGACCTGCAACAACTGGGACGGCAACTGAATCTTCCGGTAGGCTTTGGCCGGCGCGTGCAGGTGCTGGAAACGTTGTTCCACACGGCGGCCCTGCACGACCGTGCCCGAGCGCTGCTGGAGGCTCTGCTGGCGCTGGTGGAGGACTGGTGGCATTACCTGAAGACCGAGGCGCCGGAGGCTGTGGTCTGGCGCAAACGCCTGGAGGCTACCTGGACGCTGCTGCAGGCCGCTCATAAGGCATTGGAAGATTTGTGAATTTAGCGTTAATGAAGAACCTGTCAGTTAGCTGCAAGACGTATCTGCCCGTCGATTGAAGCGCACCGGTAATCAGAGGGCGTGCATGGCGCAGTTGCAGCTGAAAATCGGGGGCATGGCCTGCTCGTTCTGTGTGCAGGGGATTCAGCAGACGTTGCGGCGCATGGAGGGCGTTCAGGAGGCCCATGTCAGCTTGGCTCATGAGGAGGTCCTGGTGCGCTACGATCCGGCACAGGTTTCCGAGGAGCGGATTCGTCGCGCCCTGGAGCAGATGGGCTATACGATCCGGGATCCGGATCGGCTCCGGGCCTACGAGGAGGTTGAAGCAGAGCTGGCCCTGCACCGACGTCGGCTGCTGGGAGCGGCCGGATTGACCGCAGGGGCGCTGGGGCTGATGGTGGCCATGTGGAGTGGCTACCGTCCGGCCTGGATGCCCGCGGTTATGCTGATGCTGGCGTTGCTGACATGGCTGGGGCCGGGCGGCTATATTTTGCGTATGGCGTACCACTCGGTGCGTCGGGGCATTTTCAATCAGCATGTGTTGTTAGAGCTGGCGGCACTTGCAGGACTGGGGGGTGGAGTGGCCGGGCTTTTCTGGCCAACGTTTCCGGCCGGCGAGTTTTTTGGCGTAACCGTGTTTGTTACCACCTATCACATCCTTTCGGGCTGGGCTTCGGCGGTGGTGCGTATCCGGGCTTCCCGGGCCATTCGGCAGTTGCTGGATTTGCAGCCGGCCACGGCGGCCCGGCTGACTCCTGAAGGAAAGGAAGAACGGGTGCCGTTGACGGAGATTCAGGTGGGGGATCGCGTGCGGATTCGTCCCGGGGAGCGTATTCCGGTGGATGGCGTCGTGCGGGAAGGTGAGACGGAAGTGGACGAGAGCCTGGTGACGGGCGAGTCGATGCCGGTGCTGAAGCGCCCGGGCGATCGGGTGGTAGGGGGAGCGATCAATCAGACGGGCAGTGTGGTGGTGGAGGTGACGGCGACTGGAGCCGACACCTTTCTGCAACAGGTGGCCCGGCATATTGAAGCCGCGCGTGCCATGAAGCCGGGCGTGTTGCAACTGGTGGACCAGGTGCTTCGCTACTTTGTGCCGGGTGTGATCGGAGTGGCGCTGCTGGCGCTGCTGATCTGGATTCCCGGTGCCTGGCTGCTGACCGGGCAGGCGCAACCGACGCGGGCATTGTTCGCCATGCTGGCCGTGCTGGTCATGGGCTATCCCTGCGCCTTAGGGATGGCCACGCCGCTGGCCCTGATTCGGGCAGGCGGCGAAGCGGCACGCCGGGGCATCCTCTTTCGGGCCGGCGAGGCCTTTCAGGTGCTTTCGGCCGTGCGTGTGCTGGCCTTTGACAAGACGGGCACGCTGACGCGAGGGCGTCCCGAAGTGGTTGCCGTCTGGTCGCCGAGTAATGACGTGCGTTGGCTGGTGCTGGCCGGAGCGGCCGAGGAAGGATCGGAGCATCCGCTGGGGCAGGCCATTGTACGGTTTGTGCGTCGGCGTATCGGATCCTGGCCGCAGGCTACCAATTTTCAGGCAGTGCGTGGCGGGGGCGTTGTGGCCACGGTGGAAGGACGAGAAGTGTGGGTGGGAAGCCTGCCGTTTCTGAAGCAGAGGCTGGATGAAGCGGCCCGGCGCTGGGTGGCCGCGCAGGAGGCACTGGGACGTACGGTGGTCGGTGTCAGGGTGGATCAGCAACTGGTTGGCTTGCTGGCGCTGGCCGATCCGATCAAAGAAGATGCGCCTGCTACGCTGGCGGCTTTTCGGCGTCAGGGCTACCGATTGCTCATGCTCACCGGCGATGCCAAAGCGACGGCCCGCGCAGTGGCCCAGCAGCTCGGGATCGATGAGGTTAGGGCGCGTCTCAGACCCGAAGCGAAGGCCTCCTACATCCAGGCGTTGCAACAACAGGGGCTGCGCGTGGCGATGGTTGGCGACGGTATCAACGACGCCCCGGCGTTGACGCAGGCCGATGTGGGCATCGCGATGGGAACGGGGACGGACGTTGCCGTCGAGTCGGCCGATGTGGTGATCATGGGACAGCGGTTGCAAGCTTTGCAGGAGGTGTTTCAGTTGGGACAGGCCGCCTATCGCCGCACCAAAGAGAACCTGGTGCTGGCGTTCAGCTTCAACGGTATCGGTGTGCCGCTGGCCGTGACCGGCTGGGTACAACCGGTCTGGGCAATGATCGCTATGGTGGCCAGCGTCACGACCGTGCTGGCGAATGCTTTCGTGCGGCCGCTTACAAGTCGTCTGAGAACAGTCGTGCCGGTACGCCAGACATTCACCGTATCAACCCTGCGCTGCCGCCGCTGCGTGGAGGCCATAGAAAAGGCGCTTCGCCAGCGCTGGCCTGACGTGCAAGTGCGGGCCGACCTGGCTGCACACCGGATTACGGTAGAAGGGCCGGGATTGTCGCCCGAAGGCGTGCATGAGGTGCTGGCCGAGGTCGGATTCCGTGCGCAGCCGATGCCCCTGGAGACGTCAGCAAATGGACGGAGGGACACCTTAACCGAACGCGTTCCCTGATGCAACCTGCGAGCTCCTGGCGAGAACGCATGATCGGCGTGCTGACGCTCTTTACGTCGAGTGGCACGCTGATCTGCTGTGCATTGCCCGCTGCGCTGGCAGCACTGGCCGGCGGTGCTGCGGTGGCCTCACTGGTCTCGACCTTCCCCTGGCTGATTCCCCTTTCGCAGCAGAAAGACTGGCTCTTTCTGGGAGCGGGCGGGCTCCTGCTGCTCAACGGGCTGCTGGTGTTTCGTCCGCAAAGTCGGTTGGCCTGCCGGGTAGCCGGTGGCACCGGGTGTCAGGTAGCCGGACGCTTTACGCGCATAACATTCTGGGCGGCCCTGGGGATTTACAGTATCGGCGCCTTTTTTGCCTATGCGCTGACGCCATTGTTGCGCTGGTTGGAAAGCTAACGTCAATAGCGATGAGGCGACACCTTCAATGGATCTTTGTACTGGGCGCGCTGCTGGCTGGTCTCAGACCGGATAGTCTGGCGCAGCAACTGCCTCCTTTTCGCCACGAGCCCATTTTCGGGCTGGGACCGCGGACGATCTGGCAGGGCGGCTGGGGTATCGAGGTAGGTTTCGACCGGGATCGGACCGTGCGTGCGGACCAGTGGGCGCTGGAGTATGAATTCCTCTATGGCTTTACGGTTAACTGGGCGACCACCCTGGTCGTCCAACAGCCGCTTGAAGGGGAAAAGGTCAATCTGGTGGTGCGTAGCAAGTATCGCTTCTTTCGACAGGATGTGCGTGGTGGGGTGTATCATGCCGCGGTGCTGGGTGGCCTGCGCATGGAAGCGGGCGGAGGCGAGCCAGAGGCAGTGTTACTGGGGTTGTCAGGAGCTTTTGAGGGGAGACGCTGGCTGCTGTTTTTAACGGGACGTCAGCAGTGGGGACGCCGTTCGTTAACGGCCTATGATGTGGCCTTAGGGGTGCGGCCGGTTCGGACCGGCTACTACCAGCCGGATCTGGTGGTGATGGCCGAGATAAACGGACAACTTTTCCAGGAGCCCTTTGACCACCGCGTACTGGGGGCCCTCGGGCTCTGGCTGACCTATCGCAACTGGGCTTTCAAGCCCGGCCTGCAGTGGCCATTGTATCGGAGCCGAGGGGTGGAACCGCTCCGGTACCGGTGGGTCGGTTCCGTCGAAGTCCATTTTTGATCAGACAACCAGACCCGAGGGAACGATGCGATTGCGTATGCAAGGCATGCTGGCCCTGTTCGTGCTATGGATCGGACTGGGCGCTCTGGCGGCGCAGGCTCAGTCGCGGGTGCCCGCCCCCGACGCCATTCTGTACGTCAAGGGCCTCGCCTGTCCGTATTGTGCCTACGGCCTGGAAAAGAAGCTGAAGAAACTTTCAATGGTGCAGGAAATTGAGGTGCAGATGGATGAAGGGCGGGTGCTGGTGGCTTTTCGGAAGGACCAGCATCCCGAACCGGCTGCCTTTGAGGCGCTGGTAGCCCGCGTGGTGAAAGAGGCCGGGTTTACGCTGGAGAAGGTGGAATATCCAACCCGGCAGGACGCTTCTCGAAAGCAAGATGGATCATGAAGCGACCGCAGGCGTATGGCAGCATGATCGCTTTTCTTCATCACCCATTCACGGAGGAGCCATGATGGTACGGATGCTTTCACTGGTGGCCCTGCTAATGATGCTGGGAAGTGTAGCCTATGCACAGGACAAGGAGACGGCGGCGCCAGACACCACGCAGGCCGATGCGGTGATTTACATGAAAGGGTTGACCTGTGAGATGTGCGCCCGCAGCGTGTCGGTGGCCTTGCAGCGGGTCGAGGGGGTAGCCGACGTGCAGGTTTTTCTGGAGGAGCCGCAGCGGGCGTTGCTCACCCTGAAGGAAGGGGCCCAGGTAGGTGAGAAGGCGCTGCGCACAGCAGTTGAAAAGGCCGGGTTTGAGGTCGAGCGCGTGCACTTTCGTAGCAAGAAGGGCTCTTCATAGGTATGGCCCGGGGATTGACGCGGGGCGAGTTGGCTCGTCGGGCGGGCGTCCGTCCCTCCACGATCCGCTACTATGAGCAGCAGGGGTTGTTGCCAAGACCGGCGCGGACGGCACGAGGCTATCGTGTTTATACGGAGGCGGATGTCGCTCGCCTGCGGTTTATCCGGCGGGCGCAGGCACTGGGCTTTTCCCTGACGGCCATTCGGGAGTTGCTCCGGTTGGAGAATGCCGGGACCGAGGCAGCGGAGGTTGTGCGCCGGCAGGCATTGCGGCATTTGCAGGAGGTGCGCCAGCGCCTGCAGGATTTGCAGCGGCTTGAGGCCGTGTTGTCGCAACTGGTGGCCGCCTGCGCGGCGCATCGTGGGGAGGGATGCCCGATTCTACAGGCTCTCCAGGAGGCAGATTCTTTTCCCTATGCGTCCGGCTCTTTCGAAGGGGCAGCCTCCGCGCCGGGCACTTCTTTGAGGTAGGCGTCCGCCTGGCCCCACTGTAGCAGGATGTGGAGTACAGCCCGGTGAGGGCTCAGGAAGAAGTGGTCCGGGCCAAGCTGATCAATCAACCCGGCCCGCCGCATTGTTTCCAGGACTGGCTCTTTGACGCCCGCGAAATACAATGCCACGCCCTGTTCCTGAAGAACCCGTGCGGTTTCCTGGAGGGTGGCAGCCGCCGTCGTGTCCAGGTCGTTGATAGAGGAAGCATCCAGAATGACGGCGCGAATAGAAGGATCATCTCGCGTGCGAGAGAGCAGCAGGTCCTGGAGAAAGTCGGCATTGGCAAAAGAAAAGGAAGCATCGACGCGCAGCAGGAGCAGGCCGGGAATGGGGCGTGCTTCCGGATGATGGCGCAGGTCCCGGAAGGAGCGTGTACCAGGCAGATGTCCCAGCTCGGCCACGTTGGGTCGGCTGATGCGGTACATGATAGCGATGACAGAGGCGGCAATGCCGCTGAGCACTCCCTCCTGCACGCCCAGTAGTAAGGTGATAGCAAAGGTGAGCAAGGCGATGGCTCCATCGGTGCGTTTGATCCGCCAGAGCGCATGCAGGCCGCGCAGGTCCAGCAGGCCGATGGCCGCCACGATGATGATAGCTGCCAGTGCAGGCACCGGCAGGTAATAGAACAGGGGCGTAAAGAAGAGCAGCGTCAACGCAACTACACCCGCAGCCAATACGTTGCTCAGCGGCGTGCGGGCACCTGCCTGCGCATTGACCGCGGTGCGCGAAAAGCTGCCGGAGACGGGCAGGCTCTGAAAGAAGCTACCTACCAGATTGGCCGCGCCCAGCGCGAACAGCTCCCGGTTGGGACGAATGCTGTAGCGATAGCGGGCGGCAAAGGCCTTGCCCAGCGTGATCACGCTCATGAACTGCACCAGCGCCAGCGTCAGCGCGGTGGGGAAAAGGGACCCGAGTACGGCGCCATTCATATTCGGAAGCGACCAGTTAGGAAGGCCCCGGGGAATTTCGCCGACAATCGCGACGCCTGCTTGTTCCAGGTGTAATTGCCACACCAGCAAGGTCGTCAACACCACCACCACCAAGGCAGCAGGCATCCGGGGAGCGTAACGTTGCAGACCAATCAGTAGCAGGATAGCGCCTGCACCCAGCAGCAGCGTCGGCCAGTGAATGGCCGATAGATGGCCCAGTACTTCCCAGAGTAACTGATGGGGAGGCACACCGCGCGGCAGGGACAGCCCCAGCAGGCTGCCGAGCTGGCTGAAGGCAATGATGAGTGCCGCCGCCGACATGAAACCCGTCAGCACCGGCCGAGAAAGCAGATTGACCAGAAAACCCAGACGCGCCAGTCCCATGGCCAGTTGCAAAGCACCTACCAGCGCCGTCAGCAGCAACGCCAGGGCAATGTAGGTGGACGAGCCCGGCTCGGCCAGTGGGGTCAGACCAGCCGCCACAATGAGCATGTCGATCGCAATGATGCCGGCGGCCAGATGGCGCGAGGTGCCCAGTAGCGCATAAACCACCAGCGGCACCAGCGAAGCGTACAGACCGTAAACCGGCGGTACACCCGCCAGCAATGCGTAGGCCATGCTTTGTGGAATCAGCATAATGCCTACGGTCAGGCCAGCTACCAGGTCACCCCGTAACTGAGGAGGATGATAGTTCGCCAACCACTGCGCTGCCGGGAAGAGCCGGCGTAGCCAGCAACTAAGGACAGAGGGAAAAGCAGGCATGCGTGCCAGAAGAAGATTGCACCCTCTCAGAAAACCAGTTCTTCGACAAAATAAGTTAATATGTCATGTAATTACAAATCCCCGCTCTGCGGAAACGTGAAAGGTTGTGATAAAATTTCGATGATGTCAAAATACACATCCTTTCTAAAGGAAAGGGGGGATCGACTGACTCTGTAGTGGCGAATGGTAGGGTGCTGAAATGGCCCGGGATCACGACACACAGCCCCGAGAGGATGTTTAATAGAGTCTGCTGATAGTACGAAGAGAGCCCCGGAAGCAAAGATGAATGCTCAGCGGCTGGACATTGATGTGCAGCGCCGATAGCTATTGGTGAACATCTGGGGTTCTGGTGGATTACAGGATGCTGGGGGCTATCGGGTCGGAGCACCTCGAAGGGCCGATGGTGCAATAGTGAAATGGCTCGCTTGTTCTGAGGGCCTGGGTCTGGCGCTATTACTCGAAGTAGGGGAAAAGCGTCTTCTGACATGGCCTTATTTGATTTGACCGTAGGGAGAATAGCTCCTTTGTTTGATCAAATTGCCTGTCGGGGAAGCCATGCTGATTCTGTATCGACAACACGAAGATCCCGTGGCCGATGAGCTGGCGGAGCGGTTGCGCGAGCTGGTACTGGCGCATCGTGTGGTTCTGGTCGACGATGGTGGGACGTTACCGGATGGCACCATACCGGCCTCCTGGCCGGTTCTGACCGAAGGCAGTGGCGCGCGCTACGAGGGCGTAGAGGCCATTCAGGGGTTTCTGGACGCGCTGGCTTATGAAGTGACGCTCAATCGGCAGTTTCAGTCTGACGCCTGCTATCTGGATCCTGACGATCCCACCCGCTGCCTTTAATTCACGCATCGTTGCCAGACCAGGCGCACTGTGGCGGCCGGGCCCCGATGGCCGGGGCCTTCGTTCAGCACCGGGGTTGCATTTTCCAGGAGATGAAGGCCTTCGGGCGCAAAATGCCGGCGCAATTCGTCGGCTGTTACCATCCAGGCAGGGTCGGGCGGGCCGCCGCTCGGGTAGCCTTCGGTGCGTTGCTCGGGACGGAACCATTCGGCGATCAGGTAGCCTTCGGGGCGCAATATGCGGTGGATCAGGGCGTAGAGGGTTGGACGCGCTTCGGGCGGCAGATGCAGAAACGTGATCACCACGGCGTCCCAGGTGCGATCCGGCGCCCAACAGGTGACATCGGCCTGGATCGTCTCGACGGCAACGCCCTGCTGCTGGGCCAGTCGGCGTGTCTTTTCCAGTCCAACTTCGGCATAATCGACGGCCGTTACCCGAAAGCCCTGCTGGGCCAACCAGACGGCATTGCGCCCTTCGCCGGCGCCCAGCTCAATGACTTCGGCATCGGCCGGGAGATAGCGTGGGGCCATTTCGGCCAGAAAGGCATTGGGCGCAGTGCCATAGAAAAAATCCGGGCTGGCAAAACGTTGATTCCAACGTTCAGGATGCATCGTTGCGCAGCGTGTTGAGGGGAATGCGGGTCCACAGCACCCGGCCGGTCTGGAGCGCCGTCCGGGCCAGCGGCTGGCCGTTCCGAATTTCGTCGAGGGTGTAGGGGAAAAGGTTGAGGTCCACCGGAAACGTGGCGGGCAGGTATGCGTCGATCCGCTCCAGGAAGGGTTGTTCGCTGGCACGCAGCACAACGAGCAGGTCTACGTCGCTACCTACGCCGGCCTCGTTGCGGGCCCATGACCCAAAACAAACAACGGCCAACACTTCTTCCCGTCGTCGGAGGGTTTCGACCAGGGTCTGCAGGGCCGCTTCAACCTGAGCCCGGTCCAGCGAGAAGACCGTGACTGAACCGTAGGATCGCTTCCGCACAGCGGATGGCATGTTCGGCTTCCGGGCGGGTGAAAAATTCTGTGGGTGCCCCTTCGGCCAGTCCGTTTGGATACCGGGTGGGAATATACAGCTTGTCCAGCGTTTTGGCGGCATTCAGGAGGGCCTCCTCAATGGAGAATCCCTGGTCTTCCCGCGCCTGCAGCATGCGGGTTACAGAATGGCCCCACGCCTGCTGTCCGCGTTGCTCAAAGACCGCCTCGAGGGCTTTTTCTGCCGCTTGCTGGGCGGCAAAGCAGGCCCATTCAAAATCTTCATCTTCGAGGGCATGGTGGGCATGACGCAGGTCGGCTTCGGCCTGTACCCACCAGTCACGAGCGCGTTGTATAAGCCAACGAGGTTCGCGGGCGGCGGGCAGGTTGGACCGCCCACCTCCCGCGAACGTTCCGTTAGCGTTCTACCGGAGCGCCGGCGCGGGCCAGGTCGTTGAAGCCGCCGATGTTATAGAGCTGACGAAAGCCCATCTCGCGCAGGATTTCGGCGGCCCGCTGGCTTCGCCGGCCGGAACGGCAGTAGAGATATACCGGCGTGTTGGGATCCAGGCCCAGGGCCTGAATCTGCTCCCGAAAGTCATCGGCCAGCACGTTGATGTTCAAGGCATCTTTTAGGTGGCCCCGGGCGAATTCTTCCGGCGTGCGTACGTCGATGACGACGGCATCCGGTGTGTAGCGGGCCACGAAGTCCTCGGCCGACAGACGTACGATGGTGGTCGTATCGGCCACTGCCACCGTAGTCGCCGGCAACGTTTCAGGGCGCTCCGGCGCACAGGCCGTCAGGCCCACCAGGCCGATCAGCCAGAACAGGGATATGAGACGCATAGGGTTAGCTGGTTGTTAGGGAGGGTGTTCGCCGTTCTATTTCGGCACCGGCCTGCACCAGCTCCTGAAGGCCTCCGATGTTGTAAGCCTTCAGGCCTTGCTGGCGCAGTAGCTGGACCGCGTAACCGCTTCGGTTACCCGAGCGGCAATAGAGATAGTACGTTTTTTCAGGAGAAAGCGCAGCAACTTTTTGCAAAAAGTCCGGTGCCTGTACATCAAGGTTGATGGCGCCTTTCAGATGGCCCTGCGCAAACTCTTCAGGAGTGCGCACGTCGATCACCACGTCGTCCGGACGTCGACGCTGCAGAAAGACTTCCGGACGCAGCACTTCGGTCGTAGTATGAGGTCCTGTCTGATACAGGCGTTTCAGCAAACGTATCCACATAAGCATACTTTGGTTTAAAAGGAGGTTTGTAAAAGCGTATCGGGTACAAAGACACTGTAAAGGCCTCGCAGGTCGCCGGGTTGGAAGTTGTAGGCCCGGTCGTCGGGGTAGCGCTGGACGATGAACGTCGGGCGTCTTTCGCGGGGGCCATGG
>JALSJJ010000188.1 GCA_026989375.1 Rhodothermus sp. | reverse complement strand
TATATGCTTTTATGCTATCTACGATCTGATTATGTATTTTTCTCTCATATCTTATAATGGGATCATTGGGGAAAATGCGTTCCTGGTAAATCACATCGGCCTGCACTAGACTTTGTGGGGGCAGTAGATTACGCAGTTTCAGTCGTAGCGTAGCGACGTGTCGTTCTTTCAGCACAGCGCGAATCAATTGCCATCCATAAGGATCCGCGATGTACTCGTCACCATCCAGAATCAAAATGTACTGTCCCGAGGCGCGCTCCAGGCTATAGTTGCGCGCGGCAGCAAACGAGTTCGGCCATTCGATTTCCTCGAACACGTCGGCATATCGCCGGGCGATCTCCTGCGTACCGTCGGTCGATCCCGTATCGATGATGACGACTTCATCCACATGCGGCCGGGCCAGTTTCAGGCAGGTCTCCAGATACTCGGCCTCGTTTTTGACGATCATGCAGAGCGACAGCAGTGGCCGCGCAGGGTCGTGGGGCATGGTTCGGGCTTTTTTGATGATTTTACAGGAACGCCCAGAAGAAAACGTGCCAACCAGTCTGGCCACTTAAGCTCTTTGCATACCGGCCGATACTCTGGCCAGAAGCAAGGCGGCCGCTGCTTCTGCAGAGGAAAACCTACCTCAAATACAGGAAAAATCTTCCATGAACCCTCTAACCTTCAACGTGTCATGAGCACCGTCCATCTGATGCGGAAATATCAGGAGCAGGCCGTCCTCAGTGCTTCACCGGAACAGTTGATTCTGAAACTGTACGATCTGGGCATTGCAGCCTGTAAGCGGGAAGATCGCCCGAAGGTCCGGGCGGTACTGACCGAGCTGATTGGTGCATTGAACTTAGAAGCCGGTGGCGAACTGGCCGAACGCCTATATGCGCTCTATGAATTCTGCCTGCGCGAGAGCGCTATCGGTGATCTTGAGGTCGTTCGGCGTATCCTCGAGGGGTTGCGGGAAGCCTGGCATGAAGGCGTTGTTATGGCCCGTGCTGCCTGAACTGCTGAAAATTAACCCAATCTAAGCGCGCTATGGATGTCAATCCGCTGCTGTCGGTCTATCGCGCCAATGACCCTTACGAACAGCTGATCAGCGCGATTCTGGCCATCGAAAGCCAGCCCAAGCTGGACCTGCAGGCCAAAAAGGCCGAGCAGGAACGGCTGAAAGGGGTCATGAACGATTTCGACAGCAAGCTTTCAGCGCTCCATAGCCTGTTGAAGACCCTGACCGATCCACTGGCGCAACCTTTTCAGAGCAAAAGCGCCACGACGTCGGCCACCGAGTTCACGGTAACGGCCAGCGACACGGCCTCTCCGGGCACACACACCCTGGAAGTCCGACGCCTGGCCTCAGCAGATACACGCATTTCCAAGCAATACACCAGC
Organism: Rhodothermus sp.; assembly: GCA_026989375.1. Taxonomy (GTDB): domain Bacteria; phylum Bacteroidota; class Rhodothermia; order Rhodothermales; family Rhodothermaceae; genus Rhodothermus. Next base: position 10,694 of record JALSJJ010000188.1, on the reverse strand, counting down.
GGTGGAACCTCTTTGCGCAGCTTTTTTGACACCAACGGTGCCCAGACGTTTACCATCCGCGTAGCCAGTCCCACCGATACCGATCCCAATAACCGGGTAGATATTCAGGTTACTGTAAATCCCACGGGCACAACGGATGAAGAAATCCTGAATGAAATTGCCACAGCAATCAACAACGCTTTCCAGGCGGCTGTTGATGCGGGTACCATTAAGGCGGATGAGCGGGCTTATGCCTCGGTCATCAACGAAACCTCCAGCACTGCTCGCCTCTCACTTCGCAGCGGCAAAACAGGCTTCACCTATCGGCTGGAGTTTGTGGACTCAGCCGCAGGCCTGTTAACCACGCTGGAGCTCAATAACAACGTCGTTGCAACGGGCACCGGAGGAGGGCAGGTCAAATATGTAGGTACCAGTGAGACGGACTCTGAACTCAACAGTCAATTTGTCTTAGATGGTTTGACGCTTTACCGCGATGCCAATCGGGTGACCGATGCCCTAACAGGCGTTACCCTGGAATTCAAGCAGGTCAGCACGGCACCCGCCGAGTTTACCATCGCACCAGACGTAGAAAATATCAAAGCCCAGATCGAAGATTTCATTCAGAAATACAACGACGTGCTCACCTACATCACGGGTAAGAGTAAAGTCGATGGAGCGACGGAAACGCGGGGGGACTTTGCCGGGGATCCGGTATTTTCCGGCCTGCGGTTTACGCTTCGTAACGAAGTCGTCCGAAAAGTGAATGGGCAACCTACCGAAGGCCCTCATTATATCACCGATCTGGGTATTACCATCAACAATGATGGGACGCTCTCGCTGACCGATGAAAGCGCCTTGCTTGCAGCCGTTGAGCGCAATCCGCAGGCTGTCGAAAGCCTGTTTTCCGGAAGCGATGGGATTGCCACACGCCTGCTTACGCTGCTGGAAGCGTATGTTAAGACGGGGGGCATCATTGACCAACGTCAGAACACGATTGAATCCAGCATTCGCCGCCTGGATGATCGCATTGCCGCTTTAGAAGATCAACTGGCCCGACGCGAGGAGCAGCTACGGGCACAGTTTGCCCGCCTGCAGGAAACGATTGCCCTGTTTCAGGGCCAGCAACAATTCCTCGGCGGCTTCCTTTTCGGGGGTGGCACGCTTTTTTAGGCCCACTTCTATTAGAAGCTAAGCGACATCCTCAATAGATTCAGAAGCCATGTCTGCACACGAGACACTGTCGTTGCTCCGCAAACTCTTGGAGCTGGGCGAAACGATTGAACAGGCATTAGTCAACCAGCAATTTGAACAACTCCATGAGCTGGTCAGACAGCGGGGCGCCCTGATTGAACAGCTCCGCGCGCATGAACCGCCTGACAGGTTTGATCCCGAGTGGGAAGTGCTGCGCGTCGCCCTGACAGCTCAGCACCGTCGGCTACGTACATTGCTGGCTGAGGCTGAACAACGTTTGACGCATGCACTGGTAGAGTTAGAGCAGTACAAGCAAGCTCGTCGTCAGTACCAGGACGAAACGGCGGCAAAGCGAAGCCTTCTGCGAACTGGCTTGCAAGGCTAAGGATCAAGGCTTAACTTTTTGGTTAGAATAGCCGATATTTAAGTAAAGAAGGAGGGGTGGTTTTCAATCAAGCAGAAAACCTATGGATATCCGGGATATTCAGGCGGGTGGTTCGCAGCGACTGGATCCGCTGCAGCGCGAAGCATTGAATGGCGCCCAAGACGTAGGGAGACGTAGTACAGAAGCACCCTCGGCGCCAAACACTGCTGATCGGGTAGATCTTTCAGAAGCAGCGCGTACGGCCGCACGGCAGGCGGAGGAGAAAGCCGACCTTGAATTCGCGCGTCAGGCCCTTCGCAGCGTCCCCTCCATCAGTCCTGAGCGCGTAGCTGCGATCCTCCGTCATCTACAGTCTGGTTATTATCAGCAACCTGCCATTATTAAGGAAATCGCCGAGCGCATTGTGGAAGAGATGCTCGCCGACAGCCTGCCGCAGCAGTAGCCGTTCCGTTCAGGAAATCAGACCCTGCTCCCGGTAGCGCTTGAGCTTATTACGGATCGTGCGAGCACTGATTCCCAGCTTCTGTGCGGCCAGCTGCTGGTTGTTATTGGTCTCCTTCAGCGCGCGCAGAATCATTTCCCGCTCCATCTCTTCAATCGTCTGCACGCGCGCCAGGAGTTCTTCTTTTTCCTGTGCTTTGTGGCGGGCTGGTTCGGCATCCGCAAAAAAGTCGTTGAAAACATCTTCCTCTTCGATCACCGAGCGATCGGCCGACAACAGCACACCACGCTGCACGTAGTTCTCCAGTTGACGTACGTTACCCGGCCAGTGGTAGCGCATAAAACGCTCCATCAGCGCCGGCGCCACCTGTTTAGGTGGCAAGCCGTACAGTGCACAGTACTTTTTGATAAAGTGGTCCACCAGCAAGGGAATGTCTGAAATACGCTCCCGAAGCGGGGGAACACTCAGCGGAAACACACTCAGCCGATGGTACAGGTCTTCGCGGAACCGTCCTTTAGCGATGGCTTCCCCCAGATCGCGGTTGCTGGTAGCAATGACGCGCACATCTACCTTACGCGTCTCTGTAGATCCTACCTTTTGAATTTCGCTCTCCTGAAGCACCCGTAGTAGCTTGGCCTGAATGGCCAGATCAATTTCGGTAATTTCATCCAGCAGCAGGGTGCCGCCGTCTGCCCGCTCAAAGGCACCGGTCATGTCTTCAATCGCTCCCGTAAAGGCACCTTTCCGATGCCCGAATAGATGGCTCTCGACAAGTTCATGGGGCAGGTTGGCACAGTTAATTGCCACGAATGGCCCTTCAGCACGATCGCTCATCTGGTGAATCAGCCGGGCGAGAATCTCTTTGCCGGTACCGCTTTCGCCCTGAATGAATACGGGAGCCTTGTTGGCGGCCACGCGGGGCAGCATTGACTTCAACCGCTGAATCGTGGGATGCTCCCCGACATATTCAATGGTAAACTTTCTGCGACGCCGTGTGAGGCGGGAGGATTGCTGCGTTTCCTGCTGGGCGCGACGCCGCGCCAGTGCAGCCTGCACCCGTTCGACCAGCTCCTCCGTAGAAAACGGCTTGGGGATATAGTCGATCGCCCCGTTCTGCATGGCCCGAACCGCATGCTGCACATTGGCATGCGCCGTGATCATGATCACCTGGAGATCGGGGTGTTCCTCTCGGATATAGGCGAGCAGCTCCAGCCCGTCCATATCCGGCATTTTGAAGTCCGTAATAACCAGATCAAAAGCATGGGCCTCCCTTTTCAGCACTTCCATCGCCTTCAATGCATTGTAGCAGCTGGTCAGGCGCATGCCATGCCGGGTAAATAGCCGCTCAAAAAGCGTATGCAGTAAATGCTCGTCGTCGACCAATAGAATGTGGGGAACTTCGCGCTGGGGCGCTGCCATGGTGGGCACACTGGCTAAATCTGGTGAAACGTTCGCTCGGGTAAACGCAAGATAAGCGCTACAGGATTCTAAACCAAGCTGTCGCCCCCGTTATGCGTCGTATCCTCAGGTTGCGGTAAAATTAACGCCACGCAAATACCGTGATCTGGATCGTTAACCGCGAGATACACGGTACCTCCATGTGCCTCGACAATACGTCGCGCAATCGGCAGGCCAATTCCAAGATTTTGTGCCTTGGTGGTAAAGAACGGCACAAAGATCTGTTCAGCCACCTCAGGAGGCATCCAACCCTCATTCCAGACTTCAAAACGAATCGCACGCGAGGCGCTCAGCACACGTAACTGGACCGTACCTGCCGGTCCCGTAGCTTCCAGTGCGTTTTTCAACAGCATAAAAAGCGCCTGCCGGAGCAACATGGCATCGGCACGCACTTGCAGCCGCCCGGACAGTTGCAGATCAAGCGCCACACGCGCCGCCTCGCCTTCCTCAAGCATCACCAGCAGCTCCTGCAGCAAGACACGCAATGGACGCCGTCCGGGCATCAGTTGCAACGGTCGACTGTACCATTGCAACTCAGAGAGAATCCGTTCGATCGAAGCCGTGCTTTCAAAAACACGTAGTGCCAATTCTCGTTGTTCAGGGGTTACCAGCGTGTCGGCCAGCAAATCTGTAAATCCTTCAATGCTGGTAATCAACCCTCGTAGCCGATGGGCCAGCACCTGCACCAGATTAGCCAGCAATGCGTCTGGCGTTTCCTGCGCACTTGCGCTCCTTTCAGTTGGAGAAGCCATAAACAACGTGGGCAACTTCAGGGGTTAACGTTTCGGTCCGTGTCAGACCGACCACCTCTGCCCGCTTCCTGGGTACGTCGAAATTTGAACGCTCGAAGGCATGACAAATCGCATGCCGACCCGCTACGTTTGCTGTTTCACCATACCACGACAAACGTTCGGCAAGTTTTTCCGCCGCGTTTACTCCCGCTGCCTGAACGGCGCACCTCTCACCGGCTTAATCCGGTCGTATCGACCCGACGTGCAGGTTCTTAAGTGCTGGCACAGTGGTTGATCTTGCGCAACAGCGCATTCGGGTTTTAAAACAAACAGGGGCGACGATGGAACCTGCCAAGCTCCAATTACTGCGCCACGCCATGCAGGCATATACCTGGCGCCTGAAGGCGTTGGCCAGCAATATTGCCAACTTGGATACTCCGGGATATCGACGTATGAGCGTCTCGTTTGAGGAAACGCTACGTGAAGTACGTCATCGGATTCCCGGCCTGCGTCGCCCGGAAGAAGTAACCCCACGTATGCAGATTGAGGAGAGTCCCCCCATTCTGGAAAATGAGTTGATGGAGCTGGCCGATACCCAGATGCGCACGCAGCTGACCGCACGGGCCTTGCGTGATTATTTCGACCTGATGCGGACTGCAATCACCGGACGCACCGGTTAGTAAAACAACACCTGCTGCCATGCCCCTGCCTGCACGCATCTTTTCTTTCTTCCGGACAGCCGCACGCGGCCTGGAGGCCCAGCGGATAGCCATGAGTGCGGCCACCGAAAACATTGCCAATGCGGCCACAACCCGCACTGATCAGGGAACTCCTTATGCGATCAAACGCGCGGTCCATACCAGTCCCGAAGTCCCCACCCAGCGCTTCTATGAGCTGCTTAGCCGATTACGCACCGCACCGCGTACAACAGACCCTCGCCACAGTGCATCGCCATCGCTCCTGCCACGATTACCGGAAGCCGAGTTGGGCCCTGAAACAACCCTCACCGAAACGCTACGGCTACGCTACGAATACGACCCGACCCACCCCCATGCCGATGCCAATGGGTACGTAGCCTATCCTGACGTGAATGTGGTGGAGGAGATGGCCCACCTTATCTCAGCAAACCGCATCTACGAGGCCAATCTCTCCACCATCCAGGCGGCTAAAGAAATGATCAAGCGAACGTTAGAAATCTAAACATGCCGAACCCAATCCGACATTGGCTGACGCACGGGCTTTTGCGCCTGCTGCGCCCAAGGGAGCAAGCCGTTCTTCAACAGGTGAACCTGGCTCGCCAAGCGCTGGGCAGGGCTCCATTGCAGCAACTGCCGGAAGGCCAACCCCGTCATGCCCGACAATGTCCCCTGGCGCAGGCGTTGGGTGGACTGGTCGGCCACGGCGGCATCGCCTACACATCGCGCGAGAAGGCCCAACAGGTGGCCCGCGCCTGGGGCACCCGTTGGGAGCAGCGCATCAAACGTTACCTCGTTTACCTTCCTCCCGAGCTTTCCCGGTTTGTGCAGGACTATGACCTGCATGCTTTCCCCCACCTGGAAATCCGTTCAACCTTCCCATTGACGACCGCATAACCCTATGGACCTGCGTATCCACAACTGGCCTTCGTCCCCGAACCTTTCGGATTTGTCTTCCAGACAACGCTCTAATATCGCGCCCTCAGAGGGCCCCTCAAAACAACCTCCTGAATCCTCAAAATATCAGGCCAGCCAGCCTGAGGGCGTGACCCAGGAAGAGTGGCGGTGGATTCAACGTCACTTTCCACCTTCCGAAAAGCTCACCTTACGACTTTATGGCCCCAATCGAACCCTGCAGACACTCCAACCCGGGACTTTAGGTAGTCAGTTAGACATAAAGGGTTAACCGTCTGCTTCCGCCATGAAGGTGGCTGAATTACAGCGACTTCAGCAGCTACGGGCTCAAGACGATGGGCGGCTGCCTGCCCCGCGATCCCGCGAAACGGCTGACGGAGGCTTTGCGGATACGCTGGCCCAGGCCATCCAGGAAGTCGACCGCGCCCAGAAAGCTGCCGATGCACAGGTGGAAGCCTTTATTGCCGGCGAGCAGGAAAATCTACACGAAGTCATGATCTCTATGAACCAGGCGCGGCTCTATTTCCAGCTCATGACGGAAGTTCGCAATCGTCTGCTGGAAACCTACCAGGAGCTGATGCGCACCCAGATTTAATATCCTGATGGTCACACGCTGGCCATTGCTGCATCCGTGATTCCCGCCATAGGTAGTCGTAGTGCGTCGTACCAACATGTTTGAGCAACTCAAGCAGTTTTTGAGTCGGCTCACCCCTGGCCAGCGGATGGCCCTGGGTGTTGTCACCGTTAGCAGTATCTTGCTATTGCTGGGGATTGCATATTGGGCCGGTCGTCCGGAGTATGCCTTGCTATTTGGTGGCCTGGCCCCTTCCGATGCCAGCCGAATTGTCGAAACACTTCAGGAAGAAAATATTCCGTATCGGCTCAAAGAAGGGGGGACTGCGATCTGGGTGCCGCGCGACCGTGTCTATGAGCTGCGCCTGCGCTTTGCCAGTGAAGGGGTGGTCAGTGACGGTCCGGTCGGCTATGAACTGTTCGATCAGAATACGCTGGGCATGACCGACTTCATGCAGCGGCTGAATTACAAGCGCGCGCTCGAAGGGGAGCTGGCCCGCACCATCATGAGCCTGCAACAGGTCGAACTGGCCAAAGTGCATCTGGTATTGCCCGAACGAAGCCCTTTTCGCGAAACGCAGGTGGCGCCAAGCGCCTCGGTACTGCTATCGCTCAAAAGTGGCGCCCGACTGACCGAAGAGCAAATTGATGGCATTACAGCTCTGGTGGCAGGTGCCGTGGAAGGCCTCGATCCGGCCAACGTGACGGTCTTGGACGCTCGCGGCAACCTGCTCTCCAACCCAGACGCCGGAAATCCTGAACTGACGTTGAGCAGCACACAGCTCAAGTTGCGCCAGGCCCTTGAGGCCCACCTGACCGAAAAAGGCCAGTCCATGCTCGACCGTGTGCTAGGCCCGGGCAATGCGATCGTACGCGTCTCGGCTACGCTGAACTTCGACCAGGCGGTTACCGAACGCCAATTGATTGATCCCGAAAGCGCCACAGTTATCAGCGAAGAGCGCCTGGAGGAGTCCGCCCCGGGAGGGGAGGGCTCTTCGGCCAGCTCTATGGTGCGCAACTACGAGCTGAGCCGCACCGTCGAGCGCATCCAGCAAAACGGAGGTGATATCGAATATCTAACGGTCTCTGTCATCCTCAATCAGCGTTTTGAACCAGGAGAAGACGGTACGCCCCAACCCCGTCCGTATACGCCGGAAGAGCTGCAACAAATTGAAGAGCTGGTCAAAAACGCCGTTGGTTTTCGGCCGGAGCGAGGCGATCGTTTCGCCATTCATCAAACCCGCTTTGATACGCAAATCGATGACCAGATTGCTCAGGAACTCCGAGAACAACGCCGCCAGGAACAGCTGCATCTCTACCTTCGCTATGGCCTCATGTTGCTGGCGCTCGGGCTGGCCGTCTGGCTACTCCGAGCCCTCGTCCACCGCATGAGCGAATTAGCTGGTGAGACCCAGGTGCTCATCGGTCGTGTCGATCAAGGCGCCCTGCATGCTTCGGGCCATGCGGCGGGCGAGCTTCACGGCGGCGCGACCCATAGTCTGGAGGCCGGCAAGGAGGACGAGCTGGTCCTGATTGATGACATCTATACCAGCCGTCTTTCAGCCGAAGCAAAAGCACGCCTGAAAGCCAAACACCTTCTTTTCGAGGAGGTCCAGAAGCAGGTCAATGAAAAACCCGAAGAAGCAGCCGAAATCATTCGAAGCTGGCTGGTAGCCGATATGCAGGACTAAAAATGCACGGGAAGCCATGGCGGACGCGCAGAATATCCAGAAGCAAACGCAGCAGGTTCCAGAACTGACGCAGCACAACATGAGCGGCGCCCAGAAGGCGGCTGTGCTGCTCATCGCCATGGGGACACAGGCAGCCAGCAAGGTGCTCAAGTACCTGCGCGACGATGAAGTAGAAAAAATCTCCATTGAAATTGCGCGCATGCGCAACGTAAGCGGTGACGTTGTGGAGGCCGTCCTGCTCGATTACCGCGACTCTGCCATGGCCCACGATTACATTGCACAGGGAGGACTTCAGTTTGCCCGCGAAGCACTGGAGGCCGCCCTGGGGCCCCGCCGGGCCGAAGAAATTCTCATGCGCGTTGAAGCCGCTATGGAGGTCTCTGCCTTTCACCTGCTGCAAACGGTAGAAACCACCCAACTGGTGAACTTTATTCAGAACGAACATCCCCAGACGGCTGCGCTGATTCTGGCTCATCTCAATGCGCGCAAGGCCGCCGACATCATTGCCAACCTGCCTGAAGAGCTGCGCACTGAGATCATGTACCGACTGGCTACTATGGGTAAAACGTCTCCGGAGCTGCTCCGCGACATTGAAGACGTCATCCGTCAACATATCAGCTCAGTCTTTGGCGCTGAGCTGAGTGCCTCCGGCGGCATCGAGAAGGTAGCCGAAATCCTCAATAGCACCAGTCGTACTGTGGAACGTGCTATCCTGGACGCGCTCCGCGAACGCGATGCAGAACTGGCCTCTTCGATCAAGGCCCTCATGTTCACCTTCGACGATCTGGTTCATATCAGCGACCGCGACATGCAGCGGCTGTTGACCGAGGTCGACCAGAAAGATATTGCTCTGGCCCTCAAGGCGGCCTCCAACGAACTCAAAGAAAAGATTCTGCGCAACGTAAGCGAACGTGCTGCACAGATGATCCAGGAAGAGCTGGAGCTGATGGGACCGGTACGCGTGCGCGACGTCGACGAAGCGCAACGCCGCATCCTTGAAACCGCGCAGCGCCTGGAAGAACAAGAGGAAATCACGCTTTCGCGCAACAGCCAGGAAATGGTAATCTAAGCTACAGCCTATGTCTGCACGCCCTCGTATTCTTTCGCTGGCCGATTTTCTTGCTACTCAGCATTCACCCTCGACCCGCCCGGCACAGACGCAACGCCCTTCGAAGCGTCTGTCTCGGCAGCAGGTTACCCTCCCCAAGCCAGAACAGGACCCTTCAGGCTCTGAGTTTCCTCATCGGGGCCTGCTACGCCGCGATCAGGCGCACCACGCCCAGCCCATCGAGCTCAGCCAGGAAGTCTGGACTCAGGAAGACGAAGTATTACGCCTCCCCCCTGAAGCCGACCAAGTCGCTCCCAACGAGCCCGAAACCGATCAGAAGGTGGATGAAGCTGCCCTACGTGCTGCGATTGAAGCTGAGTGGCAAAAACGCCTTCAGGAGGCTACCGCTCGTGCACGTGCCGAAGGAGAAACAGTCGGTCGCCATGCAGCCGAAGCAGAGTGGGCCCCTCGGCTTCAGGCATTACAGGAACAGCTCGCCCTTGAACTGGAACGACTACGTCAGGCCTGGGCAGAATATACCCGCCAGCTGGAGCCCATGCTGGTTGAGCTGGCCATTGAAGTAGCTGAAACCTTACTGGATGCCCCTCTTCCGGAAAGTATTAAGGGCATCTCGGCCCGCGCGCTGACTGAAGCGATTGAACAATTAGCCCGCGAAGCTCCCCTAGAAATCTCCATGCATCCTGTCGATTTTCTGCGCCTTCAAGAACAGGGCGTCATCAGCCAACTGGAAAGTCGCCATCCTGAATTACACTGGGATCTTAATCCAAGCTTGAACGAAGGCGACTGGATCGTCCAGACTCCGGCAGCGATGCAACGTCGGATCCGCCAGGAAATGCTCCAGCGCTTACGGCAACAACTGGGACTTACCTCACCCGACGCTTCTGCAACCTCCCACTCGTCGTCATCTCCCGACGATGAAAATGCTTAAGCCCCCTGCCATACCCGGTTCGCCCTCCGACTCCTTTGTGGCTCATTGTCTGGCGCAGGTACGGAGGCATCCCCCACGTCCGCTCCATTTTGGTAAAGTTCAGAGTGTCGTCGGGCTCCTGATTGAGGCTTCCGACCTGCCTGCAGCCGTTGGTGAACTCTGCTATATCCATGAAGGACAGCAGCCCGGCGCCCGACGGATTAAGGCTGAAGTTGTCGGCCTGCGCGGCCGCACGACGATTCTGATGCCACTTGAAGAGACCCGTGGCTTGCGGGCCGGCTACCTGGTCGAACCTTCTACCCTGCCACTAACCATTCGCGTCGGGGAAGCCATGCTGGGCCGCGTCGTCGACGCCAATGGGCGCCCCATCGACGGCAAGGGGCCTCTGACGGTCACCGACGAACAGCCGGTGCATAGCGATCCGCCGCCTCCTCTCATGCGGCGCATGATCGACACGCCGCTGTTTACTGGCATCCGCGCCATTGATGCTTTTCTCACGCTGGGACGCGGGCAGCGCATCGGTATCTTTGCAGGCTCAGGCGTCGGCAAAAGCACCTTGCTGGGCATGATTGCACGACGTGCCCGTGCCGACGTAAACGTCATTGCTCTGATCGGCGAGCGCGGCCGCGAAGTGCAG
>JALSJJ010000187.1 GCA_026989375.1 Rhodothermus sp. | reverse complement strand
CTTTTTACGCACATTCACCTTTCCTTCGGCTCTGTTGCAGGTAACCTGGCGCTCTGCCCGGCATTTGCTCGTCAGCGCGGTGCCCATGCCCGGTGAATCCGGGGTGTTCTCCATAACCTTCTCCGGAAAAGACGGGCGGCGCCACCACGTCAGCCTGCCGCCCGCAACCAATCCGATCTACGGCATGCGCAAGGTCGTGGCCTGCAATGACCGGGCGGTCGTGGCTGACCCTTTCACCAACCGGGTGACGGTGCTCGACGCGCAGGGGCGGCCACGCTGGCAGCTTGTCTTTGCCGACCTGCCGGCGCAGGCACCCGGCAAAGAAACCACAGAAGACCCGCTGTATGGCACCATCACGCTACCCGACGCGGCGCTGATTGCCAGCGTCGCGCTCCAGGATTCCAGCCTGTATGTGCTGGTTGGGTGGCCCCCGCCGCTTGCAAGGCGTCAGGTATGGCATTTGCAGCTCAATGGCCAGGTGATCGAGCGGCTGGAATTGCCCGTCGCGGCGAAAGGTATCAAGATCTACAACAATCGGCTCTATGCGCTTTCTGCAGATTCTCTGAGGCTTTATCTGTACGCGCTGTAGATCATGCCTGTTATCGAAGCACGTGCACTGAGCAAGGTATATCGAACAGGGCTGTTGCGCAGACCACGTCGCGCCCTGGATAATCTGAACCTGGAGGTCGAAGCCGGGGAAATTTTTGCCCTGGTCGGTCCCAACGGCGCCGGCAAGACGACGTTCGTCAAGCTGGTGCTGGGTCTCTTGTTTCCGACCGCAGGTGAAGTGCGCCTGAACGGATGCGTCCCCACCCAACCGGAGGCCCGGGCTTCCGTCGGCTTTCTGCCCGAGCGCTTCTCAGTACCCGGCTACCTGAAGGCCGAGCAGGTGCTCCGTTTTTTCGGCGAACTCAGCGGTCTGCGCGGCCGCAAGCTGCAACAGCGTATCGAAGCCGTGCTGGAATGGGTCGATCTGCGTGAGGAGCGCCGCACGCCGGTGAAAGCATTCTCGCGCGGCATGCTGCAACGGCTGGGACTGGCGCAGGCGCTGCTCCATGATCCGGATCTCCTGGTGCTGGACGAGCCCACCGGGGGGCTGGATCCTGTTGCTCGCCGTGCGTTTCGTGCGCTGATCCAACGGTTGAACGAGGCGGGTAAAACGATCTTTCTGAATACCCATTTGATCGACGAAGTGGCCCGCATGACCCATCGCGTGGGGATCCTGAGCAAAGGCCGTCTGATTCAGATCGGCGCCGTAGAAGCACTGCTACAGGAGGAAACAGATCTGGAAGCGGTCATCGTTCGCCTGCTGAGCCACCATGCCCACAGTCTATAGCCTGCTGCGCTGGATCGGCTATCTGCCGCTGGCGCGCCTGCTGCTTCTGATAGAAGCCGGGCTGCTGGCTGCGCTGATGCTGGGCGGTCTGTCAACCCCTGTGTGGTTGAAATACGTCGGCCGCTCCATGTACTACGGCACGCTGGTAGGTGGCCCCGTCCTGGCCGCCAGTCTGCTAACGACGCGACGTCCCCTGGTGCTGAGCCGCCCGCTCTCCCGATTTGCGTTTGTGAGCAGCCTGTTGCTGGCCGGAAGCCTGGGGTGGATGCTCGTGGCCTTCCTGCTGCTCGCCTTGGTGGCGCTCTGGCATATCCTGACAGGCACCGCGCTTTCCCTTTCGCAGGTAGGCGTGGCCCTTGGCATGCATACGCTCTCCGCGCTGGCGTTGCTACCGTGGACGTTGCTGTTCTGGTTGATC
>JALSJJ010000186.1 GCA_026989375.1 Rhodothermus sp. | reverse complement strand
CCTGCTCCTGCCAGGTAAAGCGCTGGCTCAGGATCGGCCACGCATCCTTCAGTTCGAGCAAATATTTTCCACGCTGTCCTGTGCCTGTCCGCCCGGCGAGACGCTGACGCATCCGCCTGTAGACCCTGCGATGATTCTTCGTCCACGGACGCGTTATCGCCCGCAGATACGTATCCTGCGACCTTCGTCGCAAGCCCAACCCGCCTTTCGTAATCTGGCCTGCCGTCCCCTCCGTCGATCCACAGGACGCAACACGCACCCAGCACCATGGCGCCGGTTCAAACAGCTCCTTTCTCCCGACCGAACCCAGCCAGGAAGGCCGAACGCGTCGCTACGGATCTTTCTCCCACCGATGCGGCAGCAGCCGGCAGTCCCCCCGGTCAAAAAAGCCGTCTCCGGCCCTACCTGATTGCTTTCGTTCGGAGTTTTCCGATGCACTGCCAGCGACCGCTCCTGCTGATCTGAATGCCACTGCCCGGAAGTCTGCGTGGCCTGCAGGCGAATGGGTCTTCGAAAGTAAACAATGTACTTGGATCAAAGAATAGGCGCTGCAGTCTTCTTCCATTCGTTCAGCAATCACCCTACCCAATCTGTAACGGTCGGGAATGAAAAGCCCCTCAACGCGTATTTTATCAGGTGAGAACATGCCGTCCACGGCAAAACTTTAATCTCTTATGGCTACCTTGACTCTTGAAAGTCTTCAAGTAGCGGGCTTTAAGTCTATACAACAGCTCGAGTTGGAGTTGCGCCCTATCAATATCCTTATCGGCGCCAATGGTACCGGAAAAACAAACCTGATCAGTCTGTTCACTTTGATGAAATCCATTGCTCGTGAATCATTGCAACTTTTTGTGGCTCGATCCGGCGGAACAGATGCACTGCTTTATTATGGCCGGAAAACAACCGATCAATTAAAAATTACCTTCTGGTTTCGTCAGACGGACACGCTGCGCAATGGCTACACCTGCACCCTCATTCCCACGGACGAAGATACGCTAATCTTTGCTGAGGAAGTTATCTACTTTCATAATCGCTCTTCATACTCAGAGCCTTACAGCATTGCCAAACGCACCCCCCACCAAGAAAGCTGGCTCTCTGACTGGAAATTCCAAGGGAAACAAGTCGCCCAGCATGTGCTGGAAGCGATGCAGTCCTGGGAAGTTTATCACTTTCACGACACCAGCCCCTCGGCCCGTGTTAAACAGTTGGGCGACCTTCATGATAATGAACGACTACGTTCGGACGCTGGAAACTTAGCCGCTTTTCTCTATCGCCTACGGGAAACGCACCCTCGACATTATCGCGCTATTGTCGAGACCATCCGACTGGTTGCTCCGTTTTTTGATGACTTTGTGCTTCGTCCACATCCCCTGAATCCTGAAAAGATCCGGTTAGAATGGCGTGAGCGGGATTCCGACATGTTATTCGGTCCGCATGCTCTCTCGGATGGTACGCTTCGGTTCATCTGCCTGGTAACGCTGTTTCTGCAGCCTGCCGAGCTGAAACCCTCAACCATCGTCCTAGACGAACCAGAGCTGGGACTGCACCCGTACGCCATTGCTCTGCTGGCCGATATGGTCCGAAGCACGGCTTCCCATACCCAGGTACTTCTGGCTACCCAGTCTGTTACCCTCGTCAACCAGTTTGATCCAGAAGATCTGATTGTCGTTGAGCGCAGTGGCCCAGCCTCTACCTTCCGTCGCCTATCATCCGACGAACTGTCCGACTGGCTCAAAGATTTTAGCTTAGGCGAACTGTGGGAGAAAAATGCTTTGGGAGGCCGCCCCTCATGAATAAGGTACTCCTTCTGGTTGAAGGGCAGACGGAAGAAACATTTGTTACACGCGTGCTCCGCCCGTACTTCCAACAATACAACGTATGGCTTCAGCCGGTACTCATCCATACACGACGAGATGTAAGCGGACAGACTTATAGAGGAGGCGCGATTTCATATCACCAGATTAAACGTCAACTGAAAAACTTGTTGGGCGACACCAGCGCGATTTGCGTCACTACCATGCTTGATTATTATCGCTTGCCCCGGGACTTTCCGGGCCAAAATACTCTTCCAGACGCTCCTCCATCAAAAAAAGTCTCCCATTTGGAGCAGGCCTTTCAGGCGGATATCAACGATCAGCGCTTTTTACCTTATCTGATGTTACATGAATTCGAAGCGCTGGTACTCGCTGATCCGAGTAAAATCTGTGACGTTTTTCCAGAGGTTACTTCCTATGCCAAGCTGATCCAAGCCATTGGAGGACGTAGGCCCGAAGATATTAACGATCAGAATCCTCCTTCTAAGCTAATTCAAACTTATTTTCCTGATTATCAAAAACGTCTACACGGCCCCCGCATCGTTCAGCATATCGGTTTACCTCAGCTCCGTCAGCAATGTGCCCATTTCGATCAATGGATTTCCCAACTTGAGCAGCGCCTCTCTTAATCATACAGGCGGTTGCTTCAGCTACAACGCGCCCGCTCCCCAAAACTGCGAAATCCAAGAGGCGTACGGACTCAACATGGGCCGCCAAGTTCGACAGGCTGATCGCCCATAACGAGCATGTCAGCCAACTGGCTACAGGCGTGTAAATCACAGATAGCACCACACAACTTCTTGACATTGACATTCTGAGCATTTATTCAGCCGAATGTGGTGCCCCCCCTTGATCATTACTCGACCTCTATGAGTTCGCGCTTCGTAATCCCTCGCCAGCCAAGATCCGTATAGAGTCCAGCGTCCCGTGTAACCAATCCGTTAACCATCCCATTCGTATATCCAGCAACACTTTGGCGACACATCGGCAAAGACGTGCTCGTCTACCAGATCATAAACCCGCTTCACCCCCTGTAGAAGGCCTTTCCTACGAAGTATTTTAAGCTGCAGCAGCATCAAGCAATGCTGACGCGTCTCGCGCACGATCTCGCTCTGCGTCCGACTTAGCTGTGCACCGATTGCGTGAAGCTGACGTCCCAGCCTTCATCAAAGCAATGCGTAAGTACCATTGCTGGCTATGGCGCAGGGAAAATTCGGTTTCTTTGCAGTAACAGCAGTTGCGATGTTGTTTTCGTTACCTGGAATCGAATTTCGAATCCACCTGCGTGCTGTAAGCCTGCGCTATACGCTTTCAGGAGTGGATGCAGAAAAGACCGGAAAGCGCGGCAACGCGCTTCCATTCACGATAGAAATGTTCGGGCGCTTCCGGACCCCAAGCCGCGGCTTTGCCGTTCAGCTTTCGATGTGCCAGACTTTTGCAATGCGCTCATGCGTTACCGGCGACCGCTCCTGCTGATCGGGGTCCTGCTGCTTGGAAGTCTGCGTGGATCTGCCGCGCTCAGTCAGTCGCCGCCGATTACTTCCGTACTCGACGATTCGCTGGTGCGCGTCGAAGGCCGCGCTGGCCTGGAGCGTCTCTATGATCTGGATTTTGCCGGCGCTCAGATGCACTTTGCACGCATCACGCAGCGCTACCCGGATCATCCCATCGGACCGTTTCTGACCGGGCTGAACCTCTGGTGGCAGATCCTGCTGGATCTCTCGGACCGTTCTCGCGATCGGGCCTTTTACGAGCTCATGGAAGCTGTCCTGCAGCGATGTGAACGCATCCTGCGCCGTGATCCGGACAACCTGGACGCGCTGTTTTTTAAAAGCGCTGCGCTGGGATTTCGCGGACGGCTGCGCGCCAACCGCGGCGACTGGTTTCAGGCTGCACTTGATGGCAAACGTGCCCTGGATGCAGTCATGGCGCTGGCCCGACGGCGACCACAGAATCCGGACTTTCGTTTCGGCAAGGCCCTTTACGACTACTATGCGGCCGTTATTCCGGAGCGCTATCCGTTCGTCAAGCCCGTCATGATTTTCTTTCCCTCCGGGAATCGTGAAGCTGGCCTGCGCCAGCTCGAAGCTACGGCTCGACATGGCTACTACATTCAGCCAGAGGCCGTTTACTTTCTGGCCCTGATCTACTACCTCTTCGAAGAAGACTATGCGCGCACCATGGAGCACGTGCGCTGGCTGCGCACACATTTTCCGAACAACGGTTATTTCCATGCGCTGGAGGGCCGCGTCTATGTGCGTTGGGGCTACTGGCAACAGGGACGCCAGATCTTCGAAGCCGTACTGGCCCGCTTTCAGGAAGGCCACCGCGGCTATAGCGCTGCTCTGGCCGAACAGGCCCTCTATTTTATTGCGCTCTCCTACATGATGGAACGCCGCTACCAGGCGGCACTGGATTATCTGATTAAACTGGAAGCCCTCACTGCCCGTTACCAGTCAGATACTTACTTCAAGGTAATGGGCCGGCTGCGCCAGGGCATGGCCTACGACGCCCTGGGCCAGCGCGAAATTGCCATTCTGCGCTATCGGGAAGTGCTGCAGATGAAAAACTTCGGCCGGGCCCACGAATGGGCTCGCCGGTATCTGAAAACACCTTATCCAGGCTGAACCTCCGGCCCTTCCTATCGTAATGCAACAGAAACGCATAACAAGCCGAAAACCATGTGGATACGCTACACCCGCTGGGATCCGAAGTGGCACGGTCGGAAGCAATCGACCTTTGATCGACTTTTTGAGCTGTTCAAGCAATTGCTACACTTCACAGCGGGCGATGCAGCCGAAGCCCTCCGCTGGCTCAGTCAGCTCGATCAGGAGTACGGGCTGACCGACGAAGAAATGGGCCTCGGCGACTTTATTGAAGAACTCAAGCGACGAGGATACCTGCAGGACAACGAACACATGGGGGTTGTGCAAATTACCCCCCGCATGGAGCGCACGCTACGCCAGAGTGCCCTCGAAGAAATCTTCCGCAAGCTGCGGCGGGGTAGCCTGGGCCAGCACAAAACCCCTTATGCCGGACAGGGTGACGAACGCCTGCCCGAAACGCGTCCCTGGCAATTCGGCGACGACCCCCATCTGCTGGATCTGACCGGCACGCTCTCGAATGCCTTCCGCCGAAGCGGCATTGAACAGTGGTCGCTGCGCGAAGAAGACCTGGAAGTCTATGAAACCGACCACCATACGAGCGTGGCAACGGTGCTACTGATCGACCTGTCGCACTCCATGATCCTGTACGGTGAAGACCGCATTACACCTGCCCGAAAAACGGCTCTGGCCCTGGCCGAACTGATCACAACCTGCTATCCAAAAGACACGCTCGACATCGTGGCTTTTGGCAACGACGCCTGGGAAGTGTCGCTCAAAGAACTCCCCTACCTGCAGGTAGGCCCTTACTACACAAACACCCGGGCGGCGCTGCAACGCGCCCGGCAGATTCTGCATCGCCGTAAAAATCGCAACAAACAGATCTTTCTGATCACCGACGGCAAACCGAGCTGTCATTTTGAAAACGGACGCATGTATCGCAACGCCTTTGGCCTGGATCGTCGCATCGTCAACAAAGTGCTCGACGAAGCCGTACGCTGCCGCCGCGAAGGGATTACCATCACCACCTTTATGGTGGCCCGGGATCCTTACCTGCAACAGTTCGTCCAGCAACTCACCCGTGCCAATCGAGGCCGCGCTTATTATGCCAGCCTGGATCGACTGGGCGAGTATCTGTTTGAGGATTACGTGCGCAATCGCCGCAAACACCTTCGCTGAACGATATGCCCGCGCCGTTTCGTCCCCGCAAACGCCTGGGTCAGCATTTCCTGGTGGATCCTAACGTTGCCCGCAAGATCGTTGCGGCACTACAGGCTGCTCCGGAAGATCCTGTGGTCGAGATCGGTCCGGGCATCGGTGCCCTGACCGGCCTGCTGCTGGAGCGCTACGCGCAACTGACGGCGATCGAGATTGATCCTCGCGCTATAGCTAAACTGAAAGCCCAGTGGCCTTCGCTCGATGTACGTCAGGCAGACGTGCTCACGGTAAACTGGCCGGCACTGGCTGCGGAAAAAGACGGACGCCTTCATGTGATCGGTAACCTGCCCTATTACATCACCAGTCCGATCCTTTTTGCCCTGCTGGATGCTCGCGAGGTACTGGCCGAGGCTGTGCTCATGATGCAGCGCGAAGTGGCCGAACGCCTCGTAGCCCCGCCTGGCAGTAAGACGTATGGCATCCTGAGCGTGGTTGCGCAACTATGGGCTACCCCGACCCTGCTGTTTCCCGTGTCGCGCCACGTCTTTCGCCCCCGTCCCCGTGTCGAGAGTGCTGTTGTACGCCTGACCTTCGAACAGCCGCTCCCGGACGTCGATTTGGCCCTGCTGCGCCAGGTGATTCGCACGGCCTTCAACCAGCGTCGTAAAACACTGCGAAACAGCCTGCGCCGTCTGCTTCCTCCCGCAATCAACCTGCCCGCCTCCTGGTCCCAGGCCCGTGCCGAAATGCTTGCTCCAGCCGACTATGTGGCCCTGACGCGCTGGCTACAGCTCCATCGCCTTCCAGCCTCCTCATCCGTCTGAATTCGCCCCCGGTTGCCCACTTTTCCCACGGGGCACAAAAAGATCTTTTGTTTTTACTTTTTCCAGCCTATCTTTGGACCATCTTTTTTTTCTACAACAATAGGGCTTCATGAAAAGCCACACGCACATCTTCACCGACGTGCTACTTGCTACAGGGCAGGCAACCGACCATGCTTTTTTCATGGCCGTTACCAACCCTCACCTATACACCTGCCCAGACTACATGCCGTAGTTATCTTGGTCTGAACCAAGCCGGAGGAATCACCATGACGGTATTGGACTGGCTCATTGTGGCGGCCTACTTTGCTATCCTGGCCGGCATTGTCTGGTGGTCGGCCCGTCGCGTTAAGACCACCACCGACTATTTTCTGGCGGGCCGCAACGTAGGCTTTTTCGTGATCGGAGCCTCCATCTTTGCTTCTAACATCGGCTCAGAGCACATTGTGGGCCTGGCCGGCAGCGGAGCAGCCAACGGGTTGGCGCAGGCCCACTGGGAGCTGCATGCCTGGATTCTGGTGCTTCTGGCCTGGGTGTTTGTGCCGTTCTATTACCGCTCGGGGGTCTTTACGATGCCGGAGTTTCTGGAGCGACGCTTTGACAGCCGGGCGCGCTGGATCCTATCGGTAGTGTCGCTGGTGGCCTATGTGTTCACGAAGGTATCGGTGACGGTCTATGCAGGGGCACTGGTGTTTCGGACGCTGCTGGCCGACGTATTTGGCTCACCGGATCAGGCCTTCTGGGTGGGCGCAATTGCAACGGTGCTGGCTACAGGCATCTATACGATTCTGGGAGGACTGCGGGCAGTGGTTTACACCGAGGTGTTGCAAACGGCGCTATTGATTCTGGGAAGCGTATTTATCACGGTCTTCGGACTGTCGGCACTGGGGGGATGGGGTGAGCTTCGGGAGGTCGCGCGACTGCAGGGCGAGCAGTGGGCGCTATGGCGTCCAAACAGCGATCCCAACTTTCCGTGGCTGGGCGTGATGATCGCCTCAGCCATCACAGGCATCTGGTACTGGTGCACCGACCAGTATATTGTGCAGCGGGCGCTGGCAGCACGCTCGCTACAGGATGCGCGACGCGGAGCACTCTGGGGAGGCTTTCTGAAGGTCTGGCCGGTATTTATTTTCCTGGTGCCCGGAATGATCGGCTATGCGCTGCATCTGAAGGGCGTGATTCAGATTCCGACCGATGCGTCGGGGCGGGTGCAGGGCGATATGGTTTTCCCAACCCTGGTGGCAGAATTGCTGCCGCTGGGACTGCGCGGGCTGGTCGTCGGGGGCCTACTTTCTGCCCTGATGTCGTCGCTGTCCTCGCTGTTCAACTCGTGCGC
This sequence comes from Rhodothermus sp., assembly GCA_026989375.1. GTDB lineage: Bacteria > Bacteroidota > Rhodothermia > Rhodothermales > Rhodothermaceae > Rhodothermus. The sequence continues at coordinate 4,475 of JALSJJ010000186.1, read as the reverse complement.
AACCCTCTTCACGGTGGACATTTACGAGAAGCTACGACCGGGTCGCCCGGAGACGGAGCTGGTACGTGTGGGGCGGATCGCGACGGCCGTGGTGGTGGGGTTAGGCTTGCTTTGGATTCCGATCATGAAGGTGATGGCCGAATCCAAAGCGGGGCTTTATGATTATCTGCAGAACGTACAGGGTTTCCTGGCTCCACCGATCACGGCGGTGTTTCTGCTGGGAATTTCGAGCCGACGCATCAACGCACAGGGAGCGGTCTGGGGACTGGCAGTTGGCTTTGTGCTGGGCCTGGGGAAGCTGACGTTGCAGGCGATGGTGCAGAACGGAGTACTGGATCCTTCCACCCCCCTGGGATGGCTTGGCGCATTTAACGGGTACTACTTTGCGGGCCTGCTGTTTTTGGTAAGTGTGGTGTTAATCGTGGGCATCTCGCTATGGACGGGACCGCCACCGGAAGAGAAAGTACGTGGCCTGACGTTTGGGACGGTATCGGCAGCAGACCGAGCTGATAGCCGCGCCGGATGGGATTGGCGAGATGTGACGCTGACAACGATCGTGCTGGGCCTGGTACTGATCATTTATCTATACTTCTCCTTCTGGGTATAAGCCCAGATCATAGCCAGACATGGAAGGGCGATCAGTTACTGGTCGCCCTTTTCTACTTTAGGCAAACCTCCTCCATTCAGTGGTTTTCCCACAGCTTAGACGACCTCACACTAAACAGGTGCCATTTGTGAGGGTTGAGAACCGCCCAGCAAACGTTGCGCAAGAAGGCAACCAGCTTCTACCCTGCGTCATAAGTATAAATAAACCTTCAGCAAGCAGCCTTTGCCCCAGTACGTGTTGCCTCAATAGCAACAAAGCAGCTATCCCCACCTGTAGCCCTATAGCAAATGCAGGCCCGTCCCTGTATTTTAAAGTAAAATGCCCAGCTTTAGAATAAGCCATGCCTATGGAACCCCTGATTCTGCGACATGGTGGCTCGATTGGCTGGATTGAAGTGATCTGCGGCTCCATGTTCAGCGGCAAGACGGAAGAGCTCATTCGCCGGTTGCGTCGCGCGCAGATCGCCCGCCAGCGCGTGGAAGTCTTCAAACCGCGCATAGACCAGCGCTACAGCCAGACCGAGGTCGTCTCGCACGACGAAAACGCGCTACGCTCTACGCCGGTTGATAGCCCCGAACAAATCTTGCTACTGGCCGCCCCAGCCGACGTAGTGGGCATCGACGAGGCCCAGTTCTTTGATATGACGCTCGTGGACGTATGTCAGCAACTGGCCAATGATGGCAAACGGGTAATCGTGGCGGGCCTGGACCAGGATTACATGGGCCGGCCGTTCGAACCCATTCCCCAACTCATGGCCGTGGCCGAATATGTAACCAAACTACACGCTATCTGCGCGGTCTGTGGGGCACCGGCCAACCACTCACAACGGCTGACGGCCGAAGAGGGGCGCGTGGTGCTTGGAGCCGCCGATCGTTACGAACCCCGCTGTCGTCGCTGCTTCCAGCCGCCCCGTCCGTCTCCCTTCTCTTCTAAAGAGGGGGTTCCATTGGCGTCTCCTTATCCCGACGCTCAACCAGCGCCACCAGCTGCCCCAGATACTCCGCAATCCGAAAAATGACCATCACCAGCTCCAAGTAGATGCGCACAACAATGGCGCTCAGCAAAAAAACAAGCGGAGACAGCACCAGATTGAGTACTCCCCTCCCCAACCCTTCGGCAAATCCACCGATAATCCAAACGACCATGAATATGCCCAGCATGAACAGCATCAGGGCATAAAGCAACCGAATCAGGCGGGCTGTGATGAATTCCGAAAAAGAAAAATCGAACAGCGCCACCAGAAAGCCTTTGCGAGATTCCATAATGCTTCCGTATCTATCTGAGCGATCGGCTTTCGTACAGTATATTCATCGTCCTGTTACCGCGCAAGCTGTGCGATCCTTTTGGCCGGTGCGTCGTTCTGGAAAAGAAACTGTGCGTCCCTGACCACGTGCTACGTCATGCAGGAACAGCGTTATCTGGTAGCTGCCCGCAAGTATCGTCCTCAGCTTTTCCGTGAACTGGTTGCCCAAGAGCACGTAACGGAGACGCTGAAAAACGCCCTTCGCCTGAACCGGCTGGGCCATGCTTATCTGTTCAGTGGCCCCCGGGGCGTCGGGAAGACAACGGCTGCCCGTCTGTTGGCCAAGGCCATCAATTGCCAGACCCCGCTGGAAGCACGCGAAGACGGCGCCGAGCCCTGCCGTCAGTGTGAAGCCTGCCGTGCCTTTGAAGAAGGTCGCAGCCTGAACGTGTTTGAAATCGACGCGGCCTCCAACAATAAGGTGGAAGATGTCCGTGAGCTGCGCGAAACGGTTCGGGTTCCGCCGCAGGGTGCGCGAAAAAAGGTCTACATTATCGACGAAGTCCATATGCTTTCGAACGCGGCCTTCAATGCGTTGCTCAAGACACTGGAAGAGCCGCCCTCACACGTCCTGTTTATCTTTGCCACGACCGAGCCGCACAAAGTACTGCCCACTATTCTTTCTCGTTGCCAGCGGTTCGACTTTCGGCGCATTCCGGTTGAGGCCATCGTGGCGCGTCTGCGTGAGATCTGCGCAGTCGAAGGCGTGGAGGCCGATGACGAGGCGCTTATGCTGCTGGCACGCAAAGGAGATGGAGCGCTGCGCGACGCCCTCTCGGCGTTTGATCAGGCCGTTTCCCTCTGTGGAACGACCCTGCGGTATGCCGAGCTGGCGCAAGCGCTGGGCGTGGTAGACCTTGATCTATACTTTACGGTTACCGAGCATGTCCGTACAGGTAATAGCGCCGGTATGCTAACAGTTGTCGAGCAGGTAGTGCGTGCCGGCTACGATCTGCAGGAGTTTGCTGTCGGACTGGCTGAGCATCTGCGCAATTTGCTGGTGGCCTGTACTATGCCTGACCTCTCCCTTATTGAGGCGGGCGAGGCGACGCGCCAGCGCTATGCCGAAACCGCCCGCGCCTTCGAGGAAGCTGATCTGCTGCGCCTGCTGGGGCTGGTGGCCGAGCTTGAAACGCGTCTGAAGAGCAGCGCCCACCCCCGCCTGCAGCTGGAACTGACGCTGCTGCGCATGGCCAGCCTGCCCCATGCCGTGGATCTGCGCCGCGCGCTTGAGATGCTGGAACAACTGAACCGCAGCGACAGGACTCCGGAGCATTCCGCCCCCTCCTCCCCCAATCCCTCCACAACCGCATCCCTTCGGCCCTCTCCAGCACCGCCGACTGCTACCCCGCATTCCCCTTCCACACCACAGTCTGGTACGCCATCGGAGTCGCTCCATGCCATCCTCGGACAACCGGCCCTGCTTCGACGCCCAAACACTTCCTCCGAGCCATCTACAGGCCAAGCTGCACTGACTACCCCTATGGAGGCCGAGGTGCTGGTGGCCGAAGCGCCATCCCCCCTGCTGAAACGCCTGCAGGAACACTGGCCAGCCTTTGCGCAGCAGGTGGGCCGAGTTCGTCGCCACGTCGGCATGATCCTACGTGAAACGCATCCCGAAGACATCGACGGCACAACGCTCTGGATCGGCGTGCAGGAGCAGGACTATGCGCGTCTCCTACAGGGTCAGGCTACTTTCCTGCTACAGCAACTCCATGCTTTTATGGAAGAAGCGCAGCCGCTAACAAATATACGTTTCCGGTTTAATAAGCAGGTACTTGCAGCAGCGAGACAACAGCCAACTCCATCCACCCCACTCGATCCAGAGGATCCGGTTCAGGTGTTAGAACGTCTACGCCGCACTTCTCCTGTGGTGCAGAAGCTGATCGATCAATTCGGCTGTGAGCTATTCTGGGGCAACGGCCATTGAACCAGGGCTTTCGCCGGGCGTTCATGCGATATGCATCAGCAAGCCAGCAAAGCATAATGGACGGAGCACTGAATCTGGGCGAGGTTTTTGGTAAGGTGATGGAGCTGCAGCGTCGCCTTGCGGAGACGCAGCAGACATTGGGAAGCCGAACTGTCACCGTGGAAACAGGTGGCGGCATGGTGCGCGTTACGGCCAACGGCCTCCAGCGCATTGTTCGCCTCGAAGTCGATCCTGAGGCTTTCCGTGCTGAGGAGCAGGAGATGCTGGAAGACCTGATCGTGGCTGGCGTCAACAAAGCGCTGGAGGAAGCGGCTCGCCTCGCCCGTGAGGAAATGCAAAAGGCCGCCGGTTCCGTATTGCCTCCAGGAATGAACATTGATCTGAGTGCGTTGGGCCTGTAGGTGATGAGCTATACCTCTCCTTCGGTCGAAGCACTGGTTGAGCAGCTCATGCGGCTGCCTACTATCGGGCGCAAGACGGCCCAGCGGCTGGCCGCCTATATCCTGAAAATGCCCCGTGAAGAGGTAGAGGCCCTGGCCCGGGCTCTGCTTGCTGTCAAAGAGCGCGTGCGCCACTGTGCCATTTGCTTCAACGTAACCGACGAAGAAATCTGTGCTATCTGTCGTTCCCTGCGA